>CAYZQH010000191.1:0-6308 GCA_964480055.1 uncultured Cellvibrionaceae bacterium | reverse complement strand
CAATGTTCTTAGGGCCTCCCCCGGGGTGGCTCTACATGATCCGGAACCTAACAGGCACGGTAAAAACGAATTGTTCGTCTTTGATTGAATCGGGTACCGCTGGGTAAGGGCTGGCCTTCTTAATGGCTTTAATCGCGGCTTTGTTTAGCGACCGAAATTCAGTTTTTTCTTCAATGGTCGCTTTAACAACTTTGCCATTCCTATTAATGGCTACTGCAATGCGAACAGTACCCTGTTGGTTCCGTTTTATGGCTGAGCGTGGGTACTCAACAAAACCGCCCGTCCAGCGTGTTAACTTGGATATATAAAGCTGTTTGGTTAACAGTGCCTCCGCGGTGACTTGATCGCCCTCATCGTCCTCAATAATGTCATCCTTAAACACGTCCTCTTCACTTTTTAAGCTAGAGGCCACCGCAGGTTTTGTTTCAACCGGTTTTTTAACGGCGCTCTTTTCAGCTTGAGCAGTGTCTTTCTCTGTTGGTTTACCGGTGTTGTCATCTGCTGGCGCTGGCTCTGGCGCCTTTTGGGCTGCGTTATCCTTTGCTTGAGCTTGTGCCACTGCTTCCTCGTTGCTGGCTCCCTCTGGCTTAGTAGGCGCTGGCGGCTGATCAGTTGCTGCCACAGGCTCTTGTGCGGGGGCAGCGGCAGTGGCTGAAGACTCCAGCGGCGCAACACTGGTCGCTACGGCTGCATTCAGCGCTGCGCCAACCGCTGCGACGCGTTGTGGGTTGGGAGTCGTTGCTCTAAATAGGCGTTGTTGATCATCACTGACGGCACCGGCTACCAAAAGCTGTTTTTTAAAGCGTGTAGAAAGCGGAACCGGCCCGATCCACGTCCTCAAAAGTAGATCAAAGAAGCGAGGGTTAGCAATGGAGCCCAATGGGTGGCCGTCTACAAAAATTTGTACACCTTCCTCGTTGAGGCGTTCAATACGTAAAATATCGCCAGCGCGAAGCTTAATACGTAAAAAATTATTAAAGTCGGCCATGTCTTGCGCGTGTTTTTCTAGCTCAGTGCTGCCTGCATTGATTGCCATGCTTTCAATCCACATTCGCTTAAAACGTCGAGCGCGTATCTGCTCGGCTACTATCCGTAACTCCATTACTTTCTCTTCGGAGGATAAGAGTAACTGACGAGAGTCAGAGGTAGGGGTTTCGCAGTATATGGCGGCAATAAATTGGTCTGACCCCAAATGAGAATAGGTCGCCATGCCGTTCAAGGTGAGTTCAGCGTATGCGAAGGTGCACCATGCAGCGCCAAAAAACCAAATAGCAATGCAAAAACTTATTTTTTTGACAAACTTGATCATAACAAGCCCGCGAGTATTATTGCTCTAATGTTAATCGTCAAATTGTTGTCAGTCTTCAGCCATGGCCGATTTGACGCTCTATTTCTTATTGTAGTGACTACACTAACATTTACATCCTGAATGTTGCGTTGACGAGTTTGGGATTTATTGCAACACATTTATGGTACGCATGGCACGTAAATTACCTTTATTTGACTGGTAATGCCACAATGCGTTCAGTAAACACCCAGTTTCTGGGGTGAGTGGTAGACTCAGTTCACACTCATCGAGGTATTTAAGGGGTTTTCAGAGTTTATGGAAGTTAAGCCAACAGACTTTTATCCTCAAAATATGCTTGATAGCTTATTGGCTTCTGTCGCTTTTTACCGTCAAGTGAAGGAAGCTGACCCCATTCAATACGCCATGCTCATGAGGTGCTCTCGCTTAGTAGAGTACCGCGTTGGTGAGGTGGTCATAGAGGCAGGCCATACGGATGCCTGGTTGTTTTTCTTATTAAAAGGTCAGCTTGCAGTGTACGCAGGCTCTCATCGACTAGACCTCAGGAGTGTAAATAGGATCTCGTCTGGTGAAGTGTTTGGAGATATTGGGGTGCTTATGAAGCACAAGCGTGCAGCCACGGTGATTGTTGATTCTTCATGTAAACGGGCTTTGGTATTTTGCACAGATTTTTCAGTATTTGGTGAGCTGGAGAATTTTACTCGTATTACCTTGAGTACAAAGTTGATTTTTTATCGCAATATGGTTCATAGCCTTCGCTGGAAACTGGAGGTATATCGCTCTAAATTCCCAAAACATGAAAACTCTTTGCGTCACCACAAAATTAAGTTGTACTCAGGAGGGAAAGGTTCATTAGATGAGCTAAGAGGCTTACACGAACAGGCCCAGCAGTTAGCAAAGCAGCTGTTGGATTGGAATTTAGAGTTTACTCGTCACCAAGACCCAGATTCGCAAGTGTTGACTGCCACTGAGTTAAGTCGCCTGGCCGCCAAGCT
Organism: uncultured Cellvibrionaceae bacterium; assembly: GCA_964480055.1. Lineage (GTDB taxonomy): Bacteria > Pseudomonadota > Gammaproteobacteria > Pseudomonadales > Cellvibrionaceae > CAYZQH01. The sequence goes on along the minus strand of CAYZQH010000191.1, from coordinate 4,007 downwards.
GCCCCCAACTTAAACCATTTAGAGCTATTCTTTAGGCTTGAGGCGAAGCTTTTGCCGCGTGAGTGCAAACAAGCCTGCCCATACAGGCCAATAACCTGACCAATTACAATATTACCTATGCCGTGGAGCGGGCTGTCAATATCAGTACCGGTGAAGCCAAATTAGTGGTTACAGAAAAGCTGTGCCAGTTGGTTAGGGAGTGTTTGAATATGGCGTTGAATTTAGCGGGGCGATCGAAGAAACCTCGTCGTTCTTTTGAGGTACGTATTTCATGTCATGGCCTATAAGTAAATCGAGATTATTCAGTAGTTGCATCGTCCTAATTCTGAGCTTGCCTGTAGGTGCGCTTGAAGAATCACGCCTGTGGTTGGCAAAGAGCCATCAAAAGCTTTATTTGCCGTTAGTGAAAGCCGCCAAAACGGCTGAAGCAATTGAGCGTTGTGAGGAGGTATTGGAGGGCACGTTGGACGTGTCACAAAGTAAAGCTACCCATCCAATTTATAGAATTTTATGTCGCCAAAAAAGTGGCCGCAGCTATAACGAAATGGTTGATGGCATTTCTTTTGAAACGCTGACCACGCCAAAAATTATTGAAGTGCCTTTAACTCCTGAGGAAGAAGAGCGTCTTCGGCAAAAAGAGGAGGAGCGTGAGCGGGCGGCGCTAAAAAAGCGAAAAAAACATTTATGGCAAATGTGTGAAGCGAGCATTTTAGGTCGCACTAAGATGATGGTGGATTTTGAATGGAAAGATACCCAGTCTAAGCCGGAGCCTACATCTATAGATGACGAAAGCGCGCTTTATGAAGTGGATTTCAACGCAAAAAGTATCTGGGGTAAAGCGCTTCACTATCAAGCCCAATGCTCTGTTACGGATCAAATGGTCACAGATCTTCAGTTGAGGAAGCGGTGAAGTTTTTTCTTAAGGTTCCGCCACGGGCCAAAGTTACTAGGCATCCGAGGCTGAGTGAGTGCGCATTTGCTCCCAAAACGCCTGAACTAAAGGGTTTTTGAGGCGTTTTTCCAATACACATAGCCCTACCTCATAGGGTTTAAATTTTGGTTGTACTTGGAATGGCACAACCTTATCGGCAAGTGGGCTGTTATCTAGCACAATTTTGGGGATTAGCCCCAAGCCAAACCCCAGGCTCACCATGCTCACAACAGCTTCATGCCCAGCAACCTGCGCATAAATATTGGGCGTAATTTGATTGTTGCGGAACCAAATGTTGATGCGTTGGCGTGTTACGCCCTGTTCGGACAATATAAACGGCACCTGCTGCCAAAATGTGTGGGACGCTGTGGTTGTGTCAAAAGTGGCGTTGGCTCGCGCTGGCTTAATCAGTACTAGGGGGGACAATCGCATACGCTTGAATTGAACCCCCTGAGGCATGACATCTAGCTTCGCAGCAATAGAGATGTCTTCTGAGCCAGATAAAACGCGGTCTATTGCTTGGGCTGGGTCCCCTGTGTGCAGGCGAATTTCAACCAACGCATGACGCTTACGGAAATCTACCAGCATATCGTATAGAAAGCTGTAGCTTGCCGTCACAGAGCAGTAAAAGCTTAAGGCGCCTCTTAACTCATTAGCGTGGGCCTGAAATTTTGCTTTGAGGGTGTCCCAGTGCTGGAGGGTGTCGCGCGCGTACTTCAATAGCTGGTGGCCATCGTCTGTCATTGTGACAGACCGATTATTACGAACAAAAAGCTGGGTTTGAAGCGATTGCTCCAGTTGCGAAATACTGCGTGAAATTGTCGAAGGGCTAACATGGCACCGCTCACTGGCCTTGTGAAAATGCAGGGTTTCGGCCAAGGCCATAAACATTCTTAATTTGGCATTATCCATAGTTTATAATGTTGCATTTTTTGCAATAAAGTCATTTGAATAATTCATTTTACACAAGTATTGGGTTTGGTTACCATGCCGCCGGTCTGGCTCTGTAACGCCGTCTGGAGCGTTAGGTGGGGCGTAAGCAAGTACTTTACAAATCAAAGAGGGTTAAGCGATGAAGGTTTATTACGATAAAGACTGTGATTTATCCATTATTCAAGGCAAAAAAGTTGCGGTAATTGGTTATGGCTCTCAAGGGCATGCCCATGCCAATAATTTAAAAGACTCCGGCGTGGACGTGACTGTAGGGTTGCGCGCAAGTTCAGCATCTGCCGCCAAGGCTGAAGCTGCGGGCCTGCGTGTGGCGCCAGTTCCCGAGGCCGTTGCCGGAGCTGACGTGGTGATGATTCTCACGCCAGATGAGTTTCAGTCTACCCTGTATAAAAATGAGATTGAGCCAAATTTGAAAGAGGGTGGAGTTTTGGCCTTTGCTCACGGTTTTGCCATTCACTACAACCAGGTTGTGCCTCGCGCAGATTTAGATGTGATTATGATTGCACCAAAGGCTCCTGGGCATACGGTACGTTCTGAATTTGTTAAAGGTGGCGGCATTCCAGATTTGGTAGCAGTTCATCAAGATGCTTCTGGTAGCGCGTTGCAGTTGGCGCTCTCTTATGCGTGCGCCGTTGGTGGAGGCCGAACAGGCATCATCGAGACCACGTTTAAAGACGAGACAGAGACAGACCTTTTTGGTGAGCAAGCGGTATTGTGTGGCGGCGCGGTTGAATTGGTGAAAATGGGGTTTGAAACCTTAACAGAAGCTGGTTACGCTCCTGAAATGGCCTATTTCGAATGCTTACATGAGCTTAAACTGATTGTGGATCTGATGTACGAAGGCGGTATTGCCAATATGAATTACTCAATCTCAAATAATGCGGAATATGGCGAGTATGTCACTGGGCCAAAGGTGATTAATGAAGAATCGCGTAAGGCTATGCGCCAAGCCCTGAAAAATATTCAAGATGGCGAGTATGCCAAACAGTTTGTTCTCGAGGGCGCCAGTAACTACCCTTCAATGACGGCTTGGCGCAGAAACAACGCGGCGCACCCTATCGAGCAAGTGGGTGAGAAGCTGCGTGCTATGATGCCTTGGATTGAGTCGAACAAAATCATCGACAAAACCAAAAACTAGGGTTCGCATTCCATAAAAAAGGGGCTGCTCTTACGGGGCAGCCCCTTTTTTATGGATCTTTCTGGCGCGCGACAGCCTGGCTGGTATAAGATTTCGCGGACTTCACCAAATTTGAGACTACCCATGACCGAGCAGCCCTCCAATAAAGACTCTGACAGCGCTTTGCTGAATATCGTGGATGACCACGTAGAAGAGGTAACCAGCGCTAGCGGCCAAAAAACTCGGCACAAAGGCGTCTATTTACTACCAAACCTTTTCACCACGGCGGCATTGTTTGCGGGCTTTTACGCAATTATTTCTGGCATGAATGACAATTTTGCCAATGCAGGCTTGGCGATCATTGTGGCGCAACTGTTAGACGGCTTTGATGGCCGCGTGGCGAGGTTAACAAATACCACCAGTGCATTTGGGGTGGAATACGACTCTCTGTCGGATATGGTGTCCTTTGGGTTAGCACCGGCTCTGGTGATGTTCAGTTGGGGGTTAGAACCGCTGGGTAAATTTGGCTGGGCGGCAGCGTTTTTGTATGCCGCGTGTGCGGCTATGAGGTTGGCTCGTTTTAATACGCAGGTAGCGGTTGTTGACAAGCGTTATTTTGTCGGGCTCGCAAGCCCTCCCGCGGCTGCCATTTTAGCGACGGTTGTTTGGAATTGGTCTGACGTAGAGCCAAGCTATTTTGTATCAGTATTGGTTGGTTTACTGACTGTGATCGTAGGTTTACTCATGGTTTCAAATGTACGATATACGAGTTTCAAAGGTTTAAATTTGAGAGGGCGCGTTCCATTTGTAGTTATGTTGGGTGCTCTAATCATTTTTGTGGTTGTGGTGGTTAACCCCCCCAGCGTCTTGCTCCTCATGGCTTGCACTTACTGTGTATCTGGGCCCATATGGTGGGTTGTTCGTTTGGTTAAAGCTCCCCCTTCAAAACCCGCAGAGGAAGCTGCGTGTGCCGAAGAAAAAAGCGAGGAATCAAATTCACTAAAAGAT
>CAYZQH010000190.1:2018-6357 GCA_964480055.1 uncultured Cellvibrionaceae bacterium | reverse complement strand
AAGCGGCTTGCTGGGAAGAACCTAACCTATAGGGGGTAGGGGATTGGATTACTAGACCGGTGGGGAAACCTTGTCTAACAGCTAACTCACCTCAAATGGTTTTGCCTGCGACGCTAACTGTTTTAATTTTGTCTAAGAATCTTTATTGGTTTGGGGGTAGTGATGGAAACAGCTTGGTAGTGATAGAGGCGCGTTGAGCTGGAAGAGTTTTTTAGCCCAACAAATGGAGGAAGGTGGTTGAGTTTCATAGGTTGGCAGAGTGGTAATAGCTTTTCTTCGAGTTGTTCTGTGGCAGGCCTACTGATTTAATATCGGCTTTAAAACCACCAACTCCGTGAGCGAACAATGATTACCACTTAGGAACGCTCGATACGTTTATACGCCTCTCAAGATGGCCAGATTGAGCTATCGGTATCATTGGTTCGACACCGTGTGGTTATCTCAGGCTCAGCTCTCAGAGCTTTTTGGTGCCAGTGTCGATAACATTAGCTTGCACTTCAAAAACATCTACGGTGAGAATGAGCTGGATGAAATTGCAACTACCGAGGATTACTCGGCGGTTTGCCAAGAGGGCACGCGTAGCGTTAAGCGTAAGATCAAACACTACAATCTAGACGCCATTATCTCCGTAGGCTATCGAGTCAATTTAGCCCGCGCTACTCAGATTAGGCAGTGGGCCCCGTACGCTCAAACAACACCTTTTAGAGGGCTATACGCTGCTTGCAGGAGCGTGGTGTTGAGAGGCCGTGACTTGTTGTCCGGCCAATCAGCAGTTGGTAAGCCCCAAGGGGGGGAAGCTGTTATCTCTGTAGTCAATAATGCGGACATCTCGGCCAACCCTCAGTTTGTAGATTGCTGGGTGATATTGTACGGCAGTTTGCCGTATGCTAAAACATGTAAAAGCACTGGAGGTACCCCATGACAGCAAAAGCCGAACGTATAGAAGCTCGCTTCCCCGCCGAGCTCAAAGCTCTGGCAGAACGTGCCGCCTTGGCCAGCGGGTACAGCTTGACCGACTATCTCGCTGACCTGGTGCGCAATGATGCCCCGCAACGTCTCAAAGCCCAAAACGAGATTGTGCTGACCAATGAGCGTTTTGACCACTTCATAAAAGTGTGTGAAACCGCAAAAGCGCCCAGCAAAAAGACGCTCGATGCTGCAAAGAAACTGGACAACGAGGGATTCTAATTGCCACTGGAGCAGGCCTTTGTCGCCGTAAGCAAAGGCCACCACGACCTGAAGGCCTTTGACTGTGGCAAACCCACAATGAACACCTTCCTCTCTAAGTTCGCTGAAAGACACGGCAAACTTGGCCTTAGCCGCACCTATGTGCTGCCGGAAATCACCGAAACTGGCAAAGCACCCATCGCGGCGTATTTTACATTGACGACAAGCAACGTCACCCGTGAGCAGATACCCGCCAAGCGAAGCTTGACGCACTATCCAGTGCCAGTCGTTTTAATGGCACGCCTGGCCGTGGATATCCACCATAAGGGAGCAGGCTTGGGTGCAAAAGCACTGGTCTATGCATTGCGCGAAGCCGTGGCACTAAGGCAGGCAGGTTTGCCTGCCTTCGGCCTCATCCTTGATGTGCTGGATGAAGAGGCTCTCGGCTTTTATCAACACTTCGACCTTTTCGAGCCTTTCACCGACGACCCCATGCGATTGTTCGTCTCGATGCAAACTCTGGAGCAAATCTAAATGGACCACGAGGGTTTGGGCTTTCCCGCAGGGTCGTTGATAAGCCCACCACAAGTTCATGTCTAATCACTTTCCAACTGATGACAAGCTTTATGGCAGCGGAGGCAAGTTTCGGGACGTTCCGTCAATTGATGCAAGACTGATTGAACTTGAGCAGGAAAAACAGCAGCTCATTGCACTCAAAGAGGAGTTGCAAAAACCCAAGTCAATACCTTCTATTCCAGACTCTTTCTCGCCAGAACAAAAGATAGCGATTTTCAGAAGCTTGTTCCGTGGCCGCACCGATATTTTTGCGAACCACTGGCAAAATCAACAAGGACGAAGTGGCTACTCCGTGGCTTGTAACAACGAGTGGATAAAAGGAGTTTGCAACAAACCGCGTATCAAGTGCCAGGATTGCTCCCACCGTCAGTTTAGTGAATTAAGCGATCAGGTTATCTATCGGCACCTTGCTGGTCAGCAGGTTGTTGGCCTTTACCCGCTGCTCCAGGATAACACTTGCTTCCTGTTGGCTGCCGATTTTGATAAAGGCAGTTGGCAAGATGAAATAAAAGCAATGTCCAGAGCCTGTATCGAGCTCAAGATCCCTCATGCGATAGAAATTTCTCGTTCTGGAAACGGCGCGCACCTCTGGATATTTTTTGAAGGCAAGGTTCCCGCCAACGAAGCTCGCCTTTTGGGGTTCGGCTTGCTCGATAGGGCAATGGAGGTCTATCCGAGCTTGTCTTTCGATTCCTATGACAGACTGTTTCCCAATCAGGACATTCTTCCAGAAGGTGGGTTCGGTAATTTAATCGCATTACCACTGCAACGCGAAGTGAGGCTCATGGGCAATAGCTTATTTGTCGACGCTGAATTAAACATCATTGATGATCAATGGCGGTATCTTTCACAGGTAAAGCGTCTATCCAAGCTTAATTTGAACACACTAATTTCGCATATTTCCCCCAGCTTAAAACTGATATCAGAGCAGGACATTATTGACACGCGACCGCCATGGGAGATAACCGCCAAGCCCAAACCTCTGACGCTTGAAAGCCCACCTAAGCAAATTACTGTAACCTTGGCCAACCACGTTTACTTTGCAATGGCGGAGTTGCCGACTGCACTTTCAGCCAGATTAAGACGATTGGCCAGTTTTTCAAATCCAGTTTTCTTTAAAACTCAAGCACTTCGTTTTTCTACACGCGGCATTCCCCGATTTATTTCGTGTGCACGCATTGAAAATGGCTATTTGGCATTGCCACGGGGATGTCTGGACGATGCTCTCGCATTATTGAAAGAGCACAATATTGGGGTTCAATTCGACGATAAGCGCGAGCTTGGGACCAAGCTTTCGGGTATTAAACCGTTGTTGACTTTGAGGAAAAACCAGCAAGTCGCCGTAAAAGAAATATGCAAGCATAACTCAGGCATATTGCATGCGCCGACAGCATTTGGAAAAACCGTGACGGCGATAGGTATGATCGCCAAGCGTAAAACAAATACGCTGATCCTCGTACACAGCCGCCAACTTCTCGATCAATGGCAAGAAAGGTTGCGCTCGTTTTTACCGGAAACAGAGGTCGGCGTTATTCGTGGCGGAAAGAAAAAACCTACCGGGATTATTGATATTGCGACCTATCAAAGCTTGATTAACAAGAAAGATAATACCGTTTCTCCGCTGGTTCAGGGTTATGGACATGTCATAGTTGACGAATGCCACCATGTATCTGCGCCACGATTTGAAATGGTATTAAACGAAGTGCGCGCAAAATACGTGCTCGGCCTTACAGCAACGCCGGAAAGACAAGATGGTCATCAAAAGATCATTTTTATGGCGGCCGGTCCGATCAGACACAAGGTTAAAAGTACAAATGACGAAAAGTTTGATCAGGATGTCCAAATTCATCAGCTATATGATACGCCTCCGCCACATATTGCTCGATCCGAAGAGAGGCCGAAAATTTCAGATGCCTATCGATGGATCATGGAAAACGATAAGCGAACCCAGGCAATCGTTTCAGACGTTATCAAAAGCGTTCGTGAAGACAGCCACCCAATCGTCCTTACGGAGAGACGAGAGCATGCAGAGATGATCAACAATCTTCTCGCAGAAAGCGGCATTGATTCAGTCATATTGAAAGGAGCGATGAAGGCGGCGGAGCGCAAATGTGTTGATGAGCGCTTGCATTCAGCACAGGTCGTCGTAGCCACTGGAAAATATGTAGGCGAGGGCTTTGACCTGCCCAGGCTTGATACCTTGTTCCTTGCTATGCCCATCGCATGGAAAGGCTCGCTGGCGCAATATGCAGGAAGGATTCATCGGGAGTCTGAAGGTAAAACTCAAGTGACTATCCACGATTACGTTGATTGCGGTCTACCTATGCTTCAACGCATGTTCAATAAAAGAGAAAGGAGCTACAAGTCGATGGGATATACCGTTCGATTTTTGGATGAGCAAGATAGCGCAGATGAAGCTGTGCTTGTTTCAGTGCGTTTCAAGTAGAAATCAAGTTTAAGTCTCCGTCGAACTTGAATCTAGAGGCTTATAAGGACGCCGGTTCAAATCCCAATATGGGATTTGAACCGGATGGCAGTGCAAAATTAGAAAAGTAGTTTAAAAACATGTAGATACATTTTTTTGCGCCAACTTATG
>CAYZQH010000190.1:0-1918 GCA_964480055.1 uncultured Cellvibrionaceae bacterium | reverse complement strand
AGGGCTTTTTATTATCCCGCAACTTTACTATCAAGAAATTAGGGCTTATGCGGGTAATTGCGTACTAGCCCACCCTCATACGGCTTCAAACGTACTCTTTCTTAAGCAACCAGCCTCACTGCCCCCAATAAAACATTGAGGATTGTTTTTTCAGAATTTCCGCCTTGAATGTTTTCTCACTCGCCTGAGCAGCCATGCCATAACAGACATGCAAAGGGATTAAGTGCTCCTCTCGAGGGTGACACAGCCTGGCACTCGGCGCAGACTCCCAACCGGCAAGCCGCTCTTCTCTAATATTTTCTGTCAGCGCCTTTTCGCTAACGACTGCCGTTAACCACTCATCAAAAGCAATGTTATTTTCACGCGTTTCCTGTGAATTTGGGCTAAAAAATGCGTGCATGTTGTGGAACGAAAACCCAGATCCAATAACCAGCAAGTTGTCCCGCTCGAGTGACTGCAGTGCTTTACCAATTTGAATATGAAGATCTGCATCAAGACTGCGGACTAAGGACAACTGCACACATGGAATATCAGCCTCGGGATACATGATTTTAAGTGGCACAAACAAGCCATGATCAAATCCACGCTGCTCATCTTGTATTGCCTCAATGCCACTTCCTTTGAGCGCGTTCACAACACCTTTTGCCAATTCGGGCTCGCCTGGTACTGGGTACTGAATCTCATAAGCTTCCTTCGGAAAGCCGCCGTAGTCATAAATAATTCCAGGATTTTTCCCCGAAGTGACCGTAGGCAAGCGCGCCGCCCAATGCGCGCTGATCACCAATATCGCGCTAGGTTTGTCCACTGCCGCAGCAATTTCTTTTAGTGTCTCGACCATTTCGAAATGATCGGGATCCCCTAACAAAGGCATGGGCCCGCCACCATGAGAAATGTAGACAATATTTCGTTTCGATTTCATGTTAACTCCTGCTATGTTTTCAGCGCAGGACCAGCGGGAACAATCCCTGTGGGATTAAGCGCTTGTATTGAGTAGTAACCTGCTTTTATATGCTCAATATTTACCGTACTTTGAACCCCCTTTATCGCCAAGATACGATGCATATAATCATAAAGTTTGGGCATGTCTTTAATCATGTTTCTGTTACACTTGAACAGACCATGATAGGCCACGTCGAATCGGATCAAGGTCACGAACAAACGAATATCTGATTCAGTGAGTGCATCACCAAATAGAAATTGCCGACCATCTGCCAGCCTTTCATCCAATGAATCGAGTGCAACGAATACTTTCTCAAAGGCCTCTTCGTACGCTTCTTGTGATGACGCAAAACCGGCCTGATACACTCCATTATTTAGATCGGAGTAAATATATTCATTGAGCGAATCAATCTCTGACGCCGTTGCCGCAGGAATTAAGTTAGGGCCAGAATCTACAAGATCGACAAACGCTGTATTGAACATGCGAACAATATCAGCAGATTCATTGTTCACAATCGTTTTTGTTTTCTTATCCCATAAAACAGGAACGGTTGCTCGGCCCGTAAAATCTGGCGCAACTTTGGTATACAACTGATGCAAATAGGTCGCGCCATTTAGATCATCAGTATTACTTCCGTTGAAGCCTCCAAACTGCCAACCTTGATCCGTCAGCTTCGGGTTGACCACTGAAACGGAAATAATTTCCTCCAAACCTTTTAGAGTTCTCGCCATTAAAGTACGGCTTGCCCAAGGACAAATGTAGGCTACATACAAATGATATCGACCCATTTCTGCTTTAAAGCCACCCTTACCAGTGATACCGGGAGCTCCATCGGGTGCAATCCAATTACGAAATGATGAAGTTTGTCTTATAAAGCGACCTTTCTCGTCTTTGTTTTGAACCGGTTGCCAGTTCTCTTGCCAAACACCATTGACTAACATGGTTAATACCTCCGTAAAACAGCCTTCCTGCAATGCA
>CAYZQH010000189.1:0-6465 GCA_964480055.1 uncultured Cellvibrionaceae bacterium | reverse complement strand
GAATTAACCATTCAAATACTGGCGTTGCCCCAAACTTCTTAGGGCAACGCGCGCAACTAGCTTTGTTTTCGGCCTTTTAAAAGCATACCAAAAGCCAAGAAGATCAAAAGTAATTCACTAAGAGCGCCAGCCGTTGCCGGCTGTTGAGAAGCTCCGCCAGAGGACGACGAACTGGAACTACTGGAAGATGAAGAGCTACTGCTGCTCGAACTGGATGAGCTACTCGAACTTGATGAGCTGCTGCTAGAGCTGGACCCACTGGGTGCATCGTTCACACGCACAACAATGGCACTTAAGGTTGCGTTGTTCGCACTCGGTTCAAAACTGATGGTGACACTGCCATCATTAACCAACGCTTGAACCGACCTTTTGTGTAGTACGTCATGACCGGCAACACTGAATATATCCAAGCCTCGAATACTTTTTTCGCCCTCCACAATGACATCAAAAATACGTTGGCCGGCCGAGGTTTGGTACATTTCAACAAAGTACAAATCCACAACCACCGATGAGTTGCTCACCGCAATTTCGTAGGTAAATTCGCCGTACCGCTCAGTGGACATGACCGCACTGTTCATCGCTCCTGAAACCGTATCACTGGTGCGGAATGTGTCTCCACCGTCGTTCACTACGCCAACATCCGCTTTAAAATAAATGTTGTTATAAGAAGCGCCTTGTGTACCTCCCACGTTAATCGCAGCCAATATGCTGGACGGGTTGTAGCCTTGGGTTTTGGACGTTACGCGGCACATTTGATCGCCGTTTTGAGTGCCCCAGCCATCGCCGTCGTCATCCGCAGAAACATCACAACACACCGCTTCACCATCGACAAAGCCACAATCCACCGGCTTAGCTTCAATATTTGACTCTGAGAGCATTTTATTTGCATAGCGTCGGCCCATCTCTCTAACAGAGGCAGAATCCCAATGCAGACCGTCATGGGTATTAAGCCCTCCATCAGCAGGCACGTAATGGCCATTGGCAACCACATTAGGAATTTGACGAACATACCGATTGTGCCCTGAACAACACCCCGAATGCGGTAATTCACCGGCGATAAAAGGCGTGTCTTCGGCATTAAGACCTAAGTCGCGCCTAAGGTCTGAAACAAATTGATTAACCTTATTGGGCCAATTGGACTGACCAGAATTGCTCTCCCCTTGATGAAAGATAAACCCCTTAATGACTCCCGCTTGCTGCGCCTTCTTGGCCAAATCAATCACCCACTCATAACCGCCTTTTTCACCGCCGTTGGGCGCCCCGGCAATTGAACCAAACGGCGTAGCGCAGTTACTTCCGCAATTTTTCATAAGGTACTCAATTCTGGCGCCGCCATAAGCACCACCGGCCAACCCTATAGTGATACTGTCGGGAGTATTGTCTGCCATAGTTTTACCAAAGTAATCACCTGGCCCCAAACCTCCGCCGCTACCACAACGAATCAATGGCGGATAGGCATCACGCCACTGTCCATAGCGTGTACTCTCGCCAGAGCAGTTTTGACTTTGCAGAACCTTAACTCTGGGGTGTGCTGCCTTATCCTGAGACTGGATGGATGCAGAACCTTCCATGTTGGATTGCCCCAACATCAAATAAATATGGAAGTTTGGGTCTGGTGCAGCCAATACAGACAACGGTGAGAGCACCGCAGCAAGCAGCAAAAGATTACGGATAATAGTTTTATATTTCATAGCCCCAACTCAATTCTAATTTTTACCTAAGCAAAGAGCCTATCATGGGCACTTGGGGTACTGTTGTCCCACTTCTCAGACTATTTCTTAAAGCCCGCAAATAAACGAGAGGGCAGGCGAACTTGCGACCAAAATCACATTTTTAGCCTGGATATTGACCATTGGGTAAAACACTAGAACTTTGGAAATTGAATCACGAGCGAGGGGAAGCGAATGCTTCTAGAAAAGCCCCATCCATGGGGGCAGATCGGTTAAATGGACCTTAAATTTTTGATCATAAAAATCAGATCACTTCATCTTTATGTACGGTGTGCAGCACCTCAATCATGCTGTCTTCAGCCTCAAAGCGCGTGGCTAAGCTCTCGCCTAAGGCAGATAAATCTTGAATTAGGGTTTCTACGTCATCGGTCTCTTGGTATTTGTCATTAAAATCTAAAATACCCTCAGTAGTGCCATCAATGGTTTTATAATGGACTTTGGCTTTGCTTAGGCCTTCAGAGTCACCAAACTCCTTACCCTCTATGACCAGTTGCTCGTACACCTCAAAGTGCCCGGCAGAGACGTAATCTACCAATATTTGGCAAAAGCTGCGCAGCTTTACTGCACGCTCTTCGCTGGTATCGGTGCTATCACGATTGGTTAAACCACAATACAACACGAGTAAGTCTTTCCGCTCATTCAACCACTTATCGATAATTCCACTTACACCACCCCAACGTTCACGTGCTGACTCGCAGTTATTTAGCATTTGAATTCCTCTTGCTTTTCTTCTGTTGTGATATCTAATTATGCCTCTACATTACTGCAACTGCGAGATACCCAGGGTTTTTACAATGCTCATGCATTAAAAGCTCTCAAACCCACCTGGCTATAACAAGGTTGAATAAGAGCGTCTATCTACCAAGATAGGTGATCCCATTTGCAAGAGCAAGCACTGTCTTCACTTGCGAATCACCTGCCAAAGATTGAATCCCACCAAGCCCACAAAAGCCACCAAAGTCCATACGGGAATAGAGAGCCCCAAAAAGCTCCATACCACCTCTGCACAGTTTCCATCCCCGCGTAGCAACACCTCTAACGCGTCCATAAGCGGAAAGTTGTCTAACAGGTAATCCACACTGGGGCCACAAGCGGGCGCCTGGTCTTCTGGGAGGTTTTGTAAATAAATTTGCCTAGAGGAAAAATACCCCCCCGCAACCGCAAATAAAATGCCAAGGCTAGCCACCACCTTTCTGCCCACGGCCGCTGGGTTAATCAAGAATCCCAGCAACCCCATAATGCCCACCGCTACAATAAATACTCGCTGCGTCATACACAGCGGGCAAGGCTCTAAGCCCATGGCATATTGCATGAAATACCCCACCAGCATCAGTCCAGTGCAGCCTAAAAAAATCAATAAAAACGTAATACGGGCATTTGGAATTGGCATAAGTAACTCGTTATTATTCCTGTTGTTCTATCAAAAGTTAGAGTTGATAAAGCGTTATTCAACTTAGCAAAGTTCTCCGTTAAATCCTATCCCACTGGCGGGTTTTGAACAAAGACTCGTCTATGCTAAATACACTACCTAATGAACCCTCTATGACTAGGAGCCGCTTCATGTATCGACAGGTTAAGTGTTTTATTCTGGCGTTGGCCATATCAGGCCCCTATGCACCAACACTTTACGCACAAGACGAGGAAGCCCCGGAAGAAGAAGCCGGCGAGGCCGCCGAAGAAGAAGGCGCTGATGGCGAGATGGCCCTACCAAACACTGGGTCTATTTACATCCCCTTTAAGCCCCCGTTTGTAGTGAACTACGGCGGTGCAGGCCGCCTGCACTACTTAAAAGCCGATATCACAGTGCGCTTGCAAGACGGCGCAGCGGCCAATTCAGTCCGTCATCACATGCCGTACATTCGCAATAATCTGGTCATGCTGTTTTCCGCACAAACCGAGGAGAGCATCAACTCTCAGGACGGCAAGGAAGCGTTGCGTCAAGAAGCACTGCAAGAGGTGCGTAACGTCATTATGCAAGAGGACCGACAAGAAGGAGTGGTCGACCTGTACTTCAATACCATTTTGGTACAAAGATAACCCCAAAACCGATACACCCTGGCCCTTAAATTAACGCCTATCCACAGCATCGCTGATACTGTTTATAGTAACGCTTCAAATATTCCTCAAACGTTCCACTGGTGGCCTCTTCCTCTACCGCTTGCTCTGCTAACGACCGCTTCGCCAAGGATTCCATTCGTTTGTGCTGCACTGAATCCAGTGGGTCATTCAACCACTGGGCCTTAAACTTAGCCGACTGCATTTGTGCCCAAGCAGCAAACTCTAACTGATTACCCTGTAATTCACCCAATACTCGCGCCGAAGGGGTTAAGTCTGCATCGCCGAATTTTGCTTTTTGCACTCTTAGCGCTTCGCTATGACAATTGGACTCCGTATTACAGTCTAACAATTCGGCCACGGGCATCATCGCGTCTAACAATTCACTCCCCCACCGTCGCAGCGGTATCTGCCCCCCATGGGGCAGCTGTAAGTTAAGGCTTGGGTCTCGCCCTCGGTTCACCACGGCAGAATGGTTTTGCCCTGTACGAGTAAATTCTGCTTGATCACATAAGGGGCTATCTTTAAGTACGCAGTAGAGTAAGAAGGTATCTAAAAAGCGAATTTGCTCTTGTGTAACGCCAACGGGGTTAAACGGGTCTAAATCCAAACACCGCACCTCTATGTATTCGACGCCACGCTGACAAAGAGCCGTTAGGGCCGTCTCTCCTGATTGAGCTGTACGCTTGGGGCGAATGGGGCTATAAAATTCGTTTTCTATTTGCAGCAAACTGGTGTTTAGCTGTTTGCGCGCGCCTTGCTCGGTGAATTCACCAAGGGCTTGATAGGGGCTAAAAGGCTTAAATATGGCCTCGCCTAGCGTGTTTACGTAGGTATCTCGGGTGTTGTAGCACACAAACAAGGCTTCTTGCGCGCTGCTTTGGTAGCCCACATCCCCCATACGTAACGAAGTGGCATAAGGGCGGTACAGCGTATGCTGCGTGCCCGCCAAGGCTGTTAAGTCATGGCTTCTGCCTTCCACAAAACTGCTACACAATGCCGGAGATGCGCCAAACAAATACAGTAGCACCCAGTAATGGCGGCGAAAATTGCGAATAAGGCCAAAGTATTGGGCATCGATAAAGTCTTGTAACTCACCACCAGCTTGGCAACGTTGCTGCCAGTAAGCCCAAAATGCGCGCGGCAATGAAAAGTTATAGTGCACACCCGCTACCGTCTGCATAGTACGGCCATAACGGTGCCCCAAGCCAACCCGGTATACCGTTTTCATTTGTCCGCGGTAGCCACTGCCATATTGCGCAACCGGAATCTGCGCCTCATTGACCGCACAGGGCATGCTGCTGGCCCAAAGCATTTCATCACCCAGGGCACTGGCCGTAAATTGATGGATAGACCGTAACTGCGCCATTAACTGCGCAAGGTTGTGCGAAGGCGGCGTAATAAACTCCAGCAACGCCTCGCTAAAATCCGTGGTAATCAGTGAGTGCGTTAGTGCAGCGCCTAAGGCTTTGGGATGAGCGCTCTGCGCCAATTGGCCCTCGGCATCCACACGCAAACTTTCCTTTTCTATCCCTCGTAATACGCCAGCCAATAAAGGGGCGTTTTCTGGCTTGGATAAAGCAGCGGGGAACGATTCAATAGAGAACTCTGGGGCAGACACAAAAACATCCTCAACCAAAATAAATGCCCATTGTAGAACATCCGCTGGTCCGTTGGTTCCGCGCAGTTGCCCTGAAGGTTAAATGGCAACGTAGACGTGAAACTTGGCAAATAGCTGGCGATATTATGAAACGCAAAAACTGGAGTAAGGACTCCAGTAAAAACCCCTGTTACTCAGGCTTTTGTTAGTCCACCAACACGCTTGAAGAAGCCTCAGTGCTTTGGAAGTCACCAGCTTGCTCAATATCACCTGCAGGCTCTTTTGAAGTTGGCACCGCGGCCGGCATGGCATCTTCTGGTTTTAAAGTCAGCTGCCGCTTTTCGTTAAGCATGCAATCTACAATACGCACCCGTGCATCCGGATTTTTTACCGTATACTCCACCATTCGGTTTATAGCCTCATCTTTATGAGCGGTCCGATACAAAGCGCTCACATCGGCTTGATCAATCCACTCCCCGTGCTTGTCCAAAAATTGATCGTGTTGATTTTTAAGGATAAAAGCGTCAGACATCCCCTACTCCAAAGGCTCAAATAAAGCGTATTAGGATACAAACACCCCAAGGGCCACACAAGTGAACTTTGCATCACATCAAACAGAGACTTCCTTCTTACCCCTGTGAACGCCCCACAATTTACCCCACGCAGCCTTACCAACCGGTAACACATAGACCAATAGGCTCTTAAGGTAAAGTATGAGGAATAACACCCAAAATACCGGATTTAAAGACTATATTTACTACAAAGTAATTGCAGGCACTGCTCAATTAAGGGATATTGTAACGTTCCAATAACAAACAATAGATACTGTGCCAGCCCCCACTGGGCCCAAGAAAAACCCTTTTTTGGCTAAATGTCGCACAAAAGACGCAAACCATGGTCTACAGCAACGCAAACCACAAGGAAAGCGTCAACAATGAAAGCATTACACCACTTTGGAGAAACTAGGTGGCTATAGATTCTGTCGCCAGCAGCCCGCTTGCCTCTGTTAAGAGTGAGCTTGCCCGTGCTTGTGCCCTAGCGCAGCGTGTGCCTGTGCGCCATTACCACGCGGCAATAATT
>CAYZQH010000188.1:0-6537 GCA_964480055.1 uncultured Cellvibrionaceae bacterium | reverse complement strand
GTACTCATCAACAGTGATGGCTCAGTGGAAACTGTCGAAGTATTAAAGCCCTCAGGGTTCCCAATATTAGATCAAGCGGCCTTACAAACCATTCGCTTAGCCGCCCCTTTTGACCCTTTCCCAGAAGATATCCGGAAAAACACGGACCAATTCGACATTATTCGCACCTGGCACTTCGAAATTACGGGGTTAAAAACCGGCAGCTCCGACGAATAGACCGGGTATCCAAATACCGACGACTAACCTGCTGGCAACCTTGTTTTACTGCAGGTTACCCTCATACTACTAGAATGACCTCTAAAGACACCTCTTACACGCCGTTCGATGGCAGCCTGCGCAATCAATTTTTGGTTGCCATGCCAAGCTTACGCGACCCTAATTTCACCAACACCATTACTTACATTTGCGACCACAGCGCAGAAGGCGCGATGGGCTTGATCGTTAACAAACCCATGGACGCCCAGCTAAGCGATGTGTTTGAGCAAATGGATGTATCATTTCTAGCAAATGTGGGCAAAACCCCGATTTTGAATGGTGGGCCTGTTGGCTCTCAGCGTGGGTTTGTGCTGCACGCCACAGAGGGTGATTGGGAGTCATCAGTAAGAGTAGGGCCAGACATTTCTTTGACCGCCTCGCGCGATATTGTCAAAGCCATAGCCAATGGCGACGGCCCCACCAACCCGCAATTTGTTTTGGGCCATGCCGGCTGGAGCGCCGGTCAGTTAGAACAAGAAATCAAAGAAAATAGCTGGCTAACCGTACCGGCCACGTCTGAAATTCTATTCAGCACGCCCATTGACCAACGCTGGGCAGCAGCAAGCCGCTGCTTGGGCATTGATATCAATTTAATGTCTTCCTCCGTGGGCCACGCATAGTGATACTATGACGCTGAGCGTTTAAAGTCGCCCCACATACACCCGCAATAACCATTACCAATATGACTCAACCCCACAAAGCTGCCTCTGTGCTGGCGTTTGACTATGGCGTAAAAAGTATTGGCCTAGCCTATGGCCAAAGCTTAACCGGCACCGCTCGAGAACTACCGCCAATACCCGCCAAAGACGGTATACCTAACTGGGGCCAGATTGAAGAGCTCATCAAAGAATGGGGTGCCAACCAGCTACTGGTTGGCTTACCGCTGAATATGGATGGCACCGACAGCGAATTTGCGAAGCGTGCTAAAAAGTTCGCCAACCGCCTGCATGGCCGCTTTGGTTTATCTGTAGCACTGTGCGATGAAAGGCTCAGCACCCAAGAAGCCAAAGAAGAAGCCTACGCACGAGGCCACAAGGGGAATTTTGCTCAAGACCCAATAGACTCTATCGCTGCACGACTGATCTTGGAAAGCTGGTTCAATCAATCACTTAGGTGATTCACACTTGCCTGTGAAGTTTTGAGGTATACCAACTTCGGTTGCAGTTGGATTTCAAACCCACGATGCGCATTAGCCCCTACAACATACAGCAAAGAGCTTAGAACTTACGTGAGCGGTCATCCTGCTCCATGCTCAACTCATCCGCCGCATGGGTTAGGTAATCGGCATCTGTCTCGGACTTCAACTTAATCATTAAGCGCAGGTCGTTGGCAGAGTCAGCATGCGCCAAGGCATCTTCGTAGGTGATCTCACCTGAATCGTACAAATCATACAATGCCTGATCAAACGTTTGCATCCCCACTTCTGTGGATTTTTTCATGAGTTCTTTCAACTCATGTACCTCACCTTTGCGGATAATATCAGCCGCAAGCGGGGTATTGAGCAAAACTTCTAAACAGGCACGGCGACCATTGCCGTCGGGCGTGGGAATAAGCTGTTGAGCCACAATCGCCTTAAGGTTCAATGACAAATCCATCCACAATTGCGAGTGACGGTCAGCCGGAAAGAAATGAATAATACGATCTAGGGCCTGGTTGGCGTTATTGGCGTGCAGTGTACACAAACACAAATGACCGGTTTCAGCGAATGCAATGGCATGATCCATGGTGTCGAGCGATCGCACTTCCCCAATCAAAATCACATCTGGCGCTTGGCGCAATGTGTTTTTAAGGGCTATCTCGAACGAATCTGTATCAATGCCGACCTCCCTTTGAGTCACCACACACCCTTGATGCTGATGGATAAATTCGATGGGGTCCTCAATGGAAATAATATGCCCTTTAGAATTACGGTTGCGGTGGCCAATCATTGAGGCCAATGAAGTGGACTTACCCGTACCAGTAGCACCTACAAAAATTACCAGGCCACGCTTAACCATAGCCAGCTCTTTGATGACTTCGGGCAAACCCAAGTCATCAATACGCGGAATGTTGGTCTCGATACGACGCAATACCATACCCGCTAGGTTGCGCTGGAAGAACGCACTGGCACGAAACCGCCCCACACCACGAGCACTAATGGCGTAGTTCAGCTCTTTTTTCTCCATGAATTCGCCGCGCTGCTTATCATTCATGGTGCTAAGCACCGTTTCACGGGCCTTTTCTGGTGAGAGCGGCGTGGTGGTTACAGGGACGATACGCCCATGCAGCTTAATTGAAGGCGGTATACCGGCCGTGACAAAAAGGTCTGAGGCAGACTTCTCCACCATCAACGCTAAAAGGCGATCAATATCCATAGGTTCTTACCTCATTTGTTGGGCCGACGACTATAAGCGGGCTCAATTCTTAATGTGTCAAAGCCGCACCTTGGCGACTACTTAATTCTTATCTTGAACACCATCCATGGTATTTCACGGTATCGGAAAAAAGCGTACGTTTTTGGATGGTCATTAACTAGCTTTGCTCGTTAAAAGTTTTCTGGCATCTTGGCTTTTTCGCGGGCCACTTCGCGACTGATCACACGGCGCTCAACCAAATCAGCCAAGCACTGATCCATGGTTTGCATGCCCACCGCTGAGCCCGTCTGGATGGCCGAATACATTTGCGCCACCTTATCCTCACGAATCAAGTTACGGATGGCCGGCGTACCACGCATAATTTCGTGCGCAGCCACTCGACCACCTCCCACACGCTTCATTAAGGTTTGCGAAACCACAGCCTCGAGGGATTCAGATAACATCGAACGCACCATGGACTTTTCATTGGCGGGGAACACATCCACAATACGGTCAATGGTTTTTGCCGCAGAGGTGGTGTGCAAGGTGCCGAACACCAAATGCCCTGTTTCTGCCGCGGTTAATGCTAGGCGGATGGTTTCTAAGTCTCGCATCTCACCAACCAGGATGATATCCGGGTCTTCCCGTAATGCGGAGCGGAGCGCTTCAGCAAAACCGTGAGTATCACGATGAACCTCTCGCTGGTTCACCAAGCATTTTTTGCTTTCGTGAACAAATTCGATGGGGTCTTCAATGGTGAGAATGTGCTCATACTTATTGTCGTTGATAAAATCCATCATTGCCGCCAGAGTGGTGGACTTACCAGAGCCTGTCGGGCCAGTGACCAGCACTAATCCTCTTGGCACTGAAGAGACATCTCTAAATACCTGCCCCATACCCAACTCTTCCATGGTTAGAACCTTGGAAGGAATGGTTCTAAATACCGCACCGGCACCACGGTTTTGATTGAACGCGTTAACCCTAAAGCGCGCCACGCCAGGCACCTCGAAAGAGAAGTCGGTTTCTAAAAACTCCTCAAAGTCCTTGCGCTGCTTATCGTTCATGATCTCGTATATAAGACCGTGAACCTGTTTGTGCTCCATGGGTGGAAGGTTGATACGACGCACGTCCCCATCCACACGAATCATCGGCGGCAACCCCGCCGAAAGATGTAAATCTGATGCGCCTTGCTTTGCTGAAAACGCGAGTAATTCGGTGATATCCATAGATAAACCTTCTTAAAACAAACATCCAACTCAACCTAGGTTGAGCCTAACGAAGAAAACTGTATTTTCGCTCGTGCCCTTAAACTGATTAAACCAGTCTAAGGCAAGCCCTACAAACAGAGGTTTGATAACGCAACCCCCATTGCACCACGGCGCTCAGGCTAACGTTAGTAAACACCAACGCCAGTTAAGCGAAGCAGGCACCTTTAAGCATAGACTGAACTTACACAGACTGAAAAGCATGGAAGCCCACATGTGTTAAAACCATAGGCCAGCTTATGACGCCCGGCAGATCTTATCGATATAATGCTGCGCCTAAACGTCACCCGTACATAAATGCGACTCTACATGAAAAATGCTGCAATGACGAATATTGCCCAAAACCTGCGCGTAGTAAACGCGCGTATTCAGGCAAGCTGCCCCAAACAACATCACCCTCCCACGCTTATCGCGGTAAGCAAGACCAAACCCGCCAGCGCCATTGAATCTGCTTACGCTGAAGGCGTTAGGGACTTTGGTGAAAACTACCTTCAAGAAGCCCTAGAAAAGATAAATATTAGCCCCCACACCGATATTACTTGGCACTTTTTAGGCCCCATTCAAAGTAATAAAACACTCGCCATAGCGTCACATTTTGATTGGGTACACGGCCTTGAGCGTTTAAAAATTGCCAAGCGGTTAAACGACCAGCGGCCTACACACCTTCCCCCGCTAAATGTCTGCGTACAAGTGAACCTTTCTAATGAGAGCACCAAATCCGGATGCAAGCCTGAGGAAACCGCTGCTCTTTGCAGGGCGGTCAGCGCTCTACCCCACCTTTGCTTAAGGGGGCTCATGGTGCTGCCTAAAGCCGGTGACAGCCAAGCATTTATGCAATTGGCATCGCTCCAGAAAACCATCAACCAAGAGCACGCCCTAAAGATGGACACCCTCTCCATGGGCATGAGCGGCGACCTCGAAGCTGCTATCGCAGCCGGTGCAACGCACATTAGGGTTGGCAGCGCCCTATTCGGACCACGTGAAAACCTCACCCCCGAGTGACAGCAGTCACTTACAGTCGCGCCCATCAATAAACAGGGTATAATTTCAACTTTTCGAGGTTAACTATGACAGCGCTAAAATGGGGTTTCATGCTGATTGCTATTGCTATCGGTTCTGGCTGCGCCAGCACTGGCAACTCTCCAGGTGAGCGCCGCAACGCCATTTTAAGCATGAAGAGCGACGCCCTCGAGGATTTATACACTCAAAAACCCCACACGCGTGCACAAATTAGCAACGCCCCTGGTTATGCCGTTTTTAGCAATGCCAATCTCAATATCATACTGGCCAGCTTTGGTGGCGGTTTTGGTGTTGTTAAAAACAACCTCACCGGTGAACACACTTACATGAAAATGGCAGAGGTGGGGCTAGGGCTAGGCGCTGGCGTCAAAGACTTTCGCATCTTTATGGTATTTAACACCCCTCAGCAAATGCAAAAATTCATAGAAAACGGATGGGCAGTGGGTGCGCAAGCGGACGCAGCAGCAAAAACCTCAGATAAGGGGGCAGCTGTCGGGGGAGAAGCAGTAATGAATAACATTACCGTATACCAATTGACTGAGAGCGGTTTGGCTTTACAGGCCACGGTCAAAGGCAGTAAATTTTGGCGGGATGACTCGCTCAACCACTAAAATCACCACCCCCAGCAATCAATGTGTAAAATTTGCGTTACATATGGCTCACGACTCATTAAACCCGACCCCAAAACGCAATGGCTCAACATTAAGGATTCACAGGTGAATACACCGTCAAAAACACTCACTTTTATTGGCGCAGGGAATATGGCGCGCAGCATCATTGGCGGCTTAGTAAAGCAGGGCTATTCCCCAGCGCATATCCAAGCGGCAGACCCAAACACGCAAGCCCTTACGGAACTTCACGAGAGCTTAGGTATTACAGCCTGCCAAAATAATCAGCAGGCTACAGCAAACGCAGATGTGGTGATCCTGGCGGTTAAGCCGCAGGTCATGGCCGATGTTTGCCACACTATTGCTACCGCCCTACCGCCTAAATGCTTGGTTATTTCCATTGCCGCGGGTATTACCAGTGCAAGCCTAGAAGGTTGGTTAGGTAAAACCTGTGCGGTAGTGCGATGCATGCCCAATACCCCGGCGTTGGTGCAATTGGGGGCTAGCGGATTATTTGCGAACGACAACGTTTCACAGCAACAACGACAAATGGCAGAAACCATTTTGAGCGCCGTCGGCGTGGCTTACTGGGTAGATAAGGAAACGGATATTGACGCAGTGACGGCAATATCCGGCAGCGGGCCGGCCTACTTTTTTTTAATGTTAGAAGCCATGATAGAAGCGGGCGTAGCTCAGGGCTTATCGGCGCCCACCGCACAAGCGCTGGCCGTTCAAACTGCCGCGGGCGCCGCCAAATTAGCGCAAACCAGCGATGTGAGTATTGCAGAGCTGCGCCGCAGGGTTACATCGCCAGGCGGTACCACAGAAAAAGCCATTGAAATGTTTGAGCACTGTCAGCTACGCAATACGGTTCGTAAATCCATGGACGCCTGTAAAGCACGCGCCGAGCAAATGGCTAAAGAACTGGGCCATTAATTCACGGGCATTCAAACACACTATGGCCATTTGCAGCATTCACACGTTTACTTGGGGTTAGTCATGAGTACCTTAATAGAAATTTTAACCTTTTTGATACGAGTTTTTGGCTCGCTGTAT
>CAYZQH010000187.1:0-6543 GCA_964480055.1 uncultured Cellvibrionaceae bacterium | reverse complement strand
TGGGTTTTGGATAAGTTTAAATTGAGAATTTTTTTCTCGCCGGATTGGTTTAGGCGCACCAACTGCGACGCTGGGGCGTGAGCAGAGCTCGTTAAACCGCCGCCAAGATGGATCAGTTCGCCGACTGAGGTTTGGGCGGCTAATTCATAGCGGGCAGGCCGTTTGACTTGCCCATCGATGGCTACGGTTTTTCCAATTGGTGGAACAAAAATAACGTCTCCAGGTAAAAGCCTCGAGTCGTTGGATGTGTCGCCTTTGAGTAACAGGTCGTATAGGTCAAACGTGGTAACAATTTGGCCTTGGCGTTTTAATTGAATATTTCTAAAAGACCCGATAGAGGTAATACCCCCACTTTCGAAAAGGGCGTTAGTGAGCGTTGATAGCGCGCCCACGATGAACGAGCCTGGGTGCTGAACGTCTCCAAGTACAAATATCCGGATGGTGCGTAAAGCACCCATGGTCACGGAGGCCTTTACGCCAATTTTCTGTTCGCTAATAACGTTGGTTATGACTTCCTGTGCTTTAGAGAAGCTAAGCCCCGCTATTGTAATAGGGCCAATTTGAGGGAATTGAATTTGCCCCTCTCGGTTTATGACAAATGAATGAGTGGTGTTTTCTTTGCCGTAGAGTTGGACTATCAGGCTGTCTCCAGGCCCAACCACGTAGTTGGCGGGAATGGGGACGCTTACTGCAGGGCGAAACTCTGCGGAGCTATGCTTAAACAAATTTGCGCCAAATAAAGGTAGCTTTGATTTGCCTTGGGTTTCTTTACCTTCGGGCTTTTCTTCGCGTTCAATGGCAGATACGGGTGCTCGGTTTTGAGACGCCGGTGTGGCTTCGGTCAAGTTGGGTTGCGTCGATTTGGCGTTGCCGCTAGGGATTAGTGAAGGGTCAATGCCGGCTTGTTTGGCCAGTGCTTGCTGTTGAGCAGGGGGGAGGTTTTTAAATTGCTGGATTTGATCTGGTGTTGGGGTAAAGCTAAGCGCGCTTGCTGCCATAAACGTCAGGGGGGCAACAATGGTTAACTTGGCTATGACTCGAATAACCCTATTCATATGAACTCTCTTACACTTAAAAACGTTGTTTTTAGTATTTAATGGTTATTAATATTTACTGTTCGTTCTTAGTATTTGTTCTTAATAGCTATTGGCCGCAACCGGTTTTGCCTATATAAAGAGGCAGACTATAGATGCAGTGTGTTGTCTACCATTTGCCTTTGAGTGTTGCATAGGCGCCGCTGCCAATCTCATCCCCATAAACGTTCAGCGGCGCACTGTGATTAAAGGCACCTATGGATATTTCGTAGGCAATGCTAAGCGGAGCATTGTACTCAATGCGAATGGCAGTGTCGGAAATTTTGTGCTGGCCAAATACATTTCCGCCGGGGGCGGATCTGTTGGCGCCATCGCGGTTGAGGCGAATGCTGGCCAACGATATTTGTGCGTGATGGCCGTTGGCACGATAAATTTGCGCCCGAACGGTATAACTTTCCCCGTCGTTATCCATGGCTGAACCCATAGGACGGCCCAGATACCGATAACCCGAGGCGTAAATTGCGTGCTCGTAGGCGGTGTTATATAGGGGTTTGACTGAGTCGTGCACACTGGGGGACTCTGGGGTGTCGTTATCGTAGAAGTACACCGTAGTATTTTGGCCTTCTAAACTGAGCCGTACTTGTGTGCCGTATAGCAAGAAGGCGCTCTCTATTCCACCTAAGCCAATATGGCGCGAGGGCATACCACCAGCTTCGTCTTCCCCTATTAGCTGACCATAAAGTGCATTGGTGGTTGCGCGCCAAGCATGGTTGATCCTGAAATCTACCCCCGCGAGTTGATTGCCGGGTTCATTTTCGATACTAGTGTCATCGCCGCGGTTGTCCTTTCCAAGCAGCAACTTGAAAAAGGTATCTAAGTCTCCTGGGCGCCCATCGCCGCCCCATTGGGCGCTTCTGCTTAGCCCTATTTCTAAAGCATTCAACGGCCGAAAGGTAAGGCGCATTCCCCATAGGCGGGCGTCACTAATGGCGCGTTCTTGTTCAAGTTCGCCCATAAAGGTTGTTAATTGCCACGGGCCTATCCAACTGAGCCAGTGAGTCTCGAAAGCGCGTGCATGTTGCCGTTGTATGAATACACCAGGTACTGGGCGGGCATTGTTGGACAATATTAAGCTGCTTTCCCAGCCAGGGCCCCACCAACGGTCAATGGCGCCCCCGCCCAGTACCCAATTGCCACAGCTGTATGCCGCGTAAGAGCCATCTGCTCGATGGTCTCTGTTGTCACTGGGGTTGTGAACGTACTCCCCTTGCAGTTTTCCGGCAAAACGTTCGGTTGTCCAAGCCGCGGCAATGCTCCCCTGGGCTTTTTCTCTGTGTTGTGTACCAAAGTGACCAATGGCTAAAGGCGCACTGGATAGGTGAATGCTTTTATAGGTGTGGGATGGAGACGTTGCGTTACGGAATTCGTGTTGAAGGTATCGGTACGACCATAGAGATTGAGGGGTTAGTTCACGCGGGTCAATGTTATCGAGTGCCGTTTTTATGTCTGCCCACATGGCTGGCCATGCTGTCGTTAAAGCACGTGTGTCTGTGGCGTCATTTAATACCTGAAGATGGTGTCGTGTACGCGAATCACCGGGAGAAACCCAAGGTTCTGCCAAAGACGAGGTGCCAGATAATAGAGAAAGCACCAGTAAAAGGAGTTGATAAGGCAGTAACCTTGTTACGAGTGTCAAAGTGGGTAGATCCCTTTGGTCAGACCAAGAATGTGTTAGCGATAATACCGGGGTGACGCGCTTGATATTGGCACGCCATTGCGAGGAGCATGTTAGGGGTTTTTTCTTGAGTGTCAATATTGCAAGCTGGGCTTATAGGTAAGTAAAAAGCCCAGCTGAGGATTGGATATAGGGTGAGGTAAGTGTTGAGTTTTAATTTTTAATTAAAACGAGCGTTTTGTACGAAGTTTGTGCGAATTTAGTTTTCTAAAACCATTAATTAGTACTAATTTAAGGAATCGGGTCGATTATGGCACGTAATGAAAAAGTTTTACGTCTAAACACCTAGACAGTAAAAAGTAATTGCCTTATTTTCCCCTCGACGGTGTGGCGGATGATGTCACCAAAGCCATATGTGATGTATAAAGCCCGTCAGACCGCACTCGCGTATACGCATTGATACTGACTTTATTGACTAAAATACATAGGCAATTTTTTGCCGTGTCCAAGTTGTATCAATACGGGCGCAGGGTTGTATGACTTCGTGGTCTGATAGATAACAATAAATGCAGGGGGTAGTATGTCATCTCGAGAAATTGGTACTGTTAAATGGTTTAATAATGCGCGTGGCTATGGGTTCATCACCCGAGAAGAGAGTGCCACTGACGACATTTTTGTTCATTTTAGAAATATTCGTGGCGACGGGTATCGCTCTTTAGCCGAAGGGCAGCAGGTAGAGTTTGAGCTACAAAAAGGTGAAAAGGGCTTACAGGCCGAAGATGTCGCCTGCCTTTGATCTGCCGGCATTTAAGAGTCGCCTCTGGCTTGTTATCTATTGCCATTGAGGCGGCTGGTTTCTTTTCAGTACTTAGTACGGACTGTTTTTTAGCGAGTGCTAACACCTAAGAGTAAGCAGGCCTTGTAACGCATTGGCGTAGGGTGATGGTTGCGCCCTACGTGAGTGGTGTGTTGCCTTTGCCTTTGCAGTTTTGTCCGACCCTAGTGTTTATCTTGTCTTCCTCCCCATTACTGTTACGGTCGGTTGTTACGTTCCTGTCTCGTTTAACTCCGCTGTTAGAGATTCGTCTGCTTCAGGCAGTTTGTAGGGGGTAACTCTGATGAGAAGGCCTACTTTGGGGTGGTCAATATAGTGCGTCTCGTCGCTTCTCATTCTACGTGATTGATTGAGTGTCACAATCTGGTTAATTAAATAGGGGGAGCTTGTATTGAGCTGAGGAGCTTGGTCTGCGAGTGTCCCAACGCCTTGGGATAAATCCACGGGTGAGTTCGGTGGAGTTTGTAGGTAGCCAGCCCTTTGTGCTACCTCACCATCTTGGTTTTCGAGGTTTATAGCAAGTGTAGATAGGTTGGCGTTGTTCGCTTGAGCAAAGTCTGCGGCCGACAGGTTTAAGTCTTGAGTCAACCTCGCTAGAAGCGCCTCTTGCTCATTTGGCGGGGCTGGCAGGTTCGGCCAGTGATCAGATTGCTGGCCGCGATTGGATATAAATTGGGTGAGCCATAAATTGGTGCTCAAGTGCAAGTAACGGCTAAGGTGAATGGTTATCGAGCCTTCAAGCTCGTGGTGAGCGCCAAATTGATTGCCGCCTTGAATTATGAGTGCAGGGGCTTCGGATTTTTGCGTTAAGGGTTGTAACCACTTTTGATGAAAAAGCACTCTTAGAGACTTGTCTCGGTTAATTGCACGGGCGGAGTCAAGTAAAAAGCGTTCTTTTTTAGGGGCGAATTCGAACAAGTTAGGCAAGGCTACGCCTTCAGGCAGTGAGCCGTCTTCATCTGGCTCCGCTTCTTGTTTGCTACTTAATAAGCTTGCGTCGGTTTTAAGTTTTTCATCTGGCGTCAAGTTGTGTTCGGTATTATCTGTTTGTGTGGGTGCCAAGCTGTGCAAAAATTTTGCGGGTAAAACCCATTCGGAGTTTTCATCTTTGGCGTGCGCTTTGCGTTTTGCTTCTTGCACAGGGTCAATCAAGCGTCTCCAGTAGTTTGGGTATTTTAATACGAGGTTTTTAGGCCATTGTTCCGCGTCAGCGCTGAAGGCGCTCCCGGTGCGTTCAAACACAACAAGCTCAATGGCGTAGACGTTTTCGGGCCAGCTGGCGGTTGTGCTTTGGCTGTTTGCGTTTGTTACAGTGCTAACACTCAATAAGGCGCTAGCCAATAAGGCCATGGTCAGCCAGAAGTAAGCAAGGGGCGATTGGCTATAAGTGGTGTGCATAGGTAACCTTGTAGTATGTGTGCTAGGCACAAAGCTGCTCTAGCACACTGTGAGTTGTTCTTATCCGGTGGTCCGCATCTTCCATGGCCTCGTAAAACTTTAAGCCAGTGGCCCCCTCAAGGCGGAACTTCTGAGGCTGCGTTTGCACCAGTGTAACAATTTTTAACGGGTCTACTTGCGTGTCGTCGCCAAATTCAATGCGTCCGTAGTCTTTATTCACCTCTAGTTTTGAAACCCCCAGTGGTGAGGCGATCAATTTTAGTTTAGTAACGCGCATCAAGTTTTTGGCGGCCTCAGGGAGCAAACCAAAGCGATCGATCATTTCAATTTGTAAGTCTTCTAAATCATTGAGCGAGTTAACATTGGCCAGGCGTTTGTAAAGTATCAGGCGAGTGTGAACATCGGGTAAGTAATCATCGGGTATGAGTGCAGGGATCCGCAAATTAATGTCTGCCCCGGGGGAGGGGTTCTTATTTAAGTCGACTTCTTGGCCACTCTTAATGGCTGTTACGGCCCTATCTAGCATATCCATGTATAGGGAAAAGCCCACGGCTTGAATTTGACCACTTTGCTCCTCACCTAAGAGCTCGCCAGCACCACGAATTTCCAAGTCGTGGGAGGCCAGCATAAAACCTGCGCCAAGGTCTTGCGCTTCACTAATGGCCTGTAACCGTTTATGAGCATCGTCGGTCATGGCTTTTGCATTGGTGGTCAACAAATAAGCATAGGCTTGATGGTGTGAGCGACCTACGCGGCCGCGCAGTTGATGTAACTGTGCTAAACCAAATTTGTCTGCGCGGTCAATAATAATGGTGTTGGCGCTGGGCACATCAATACCTGTTTCAATAATGGTGGTGCAAACCAATACATTAAAACGTTTGTGGTAGAAGTCGCTCATCACGGCTTCAAGCTCGCGCTCGCGCATTTGGCCGTGACCAACTCGGATGCGCGCTTCAGGGACGAGTTCCTCTAGGTCACGGGCGGTTTTTTCAATGGTTTTGACTTCGTTGTGAAGATAGTACACCTGACCGCCGCGCAATATTTCCCGCAAAATGGCCTCTTTGATGGTGGCTGTATCTGTTTCGCGCACAAACGTTTTTACCGAAAGGCGCTTGGCCGGTGGCGTTGCAATGATGGATAAATCGCGAATGCTGTGCATGGCCATATTCAATGTGCGTGGAATGGGGGTTGCGGTCATGGTGAGAATGTCCACCTCTGAGCGCAAGGCTTTAAAGGCCTCTTTTTGTCGCACACCAAAACGGTGTTCTTCATCAATGATCAAAAGCCCTAAGTCGGGCAGCTTTAAATCGCCCTGAATGACGCGGTGGGTACCAATCAGCAAATCCACTTTGCCGGCTTCTAATTTAGCTTGAATGGTATTTACCTCTTTGGCAGAGCGAAAGCGCGAAATCACTTCCACATTAATGGGCCATTCGGCAAAGCGGTCTTTGAAGTTCTCGTAATGTTGCTGCGCGAGTAAGGTGGTAGGCACCAGCACCACCACCTGCTTACTGTTTTGGATGGCAATAAAGGCAGCTCGCATGGCCACCTCCGTTTTACCAAAGCCTACGTCGCCGCACACCAAGCGGTCCATGGGTTTG
>CAYZQH010000186.1:0-6548 GCA_964480055.1 uncultured Cellvibrionaceae bacterium | reverse complement strand
GTTACTAATTAATGCTGTTTATAGCTTGCTTGACCAAAATTACGGCACGCTCCACGTCTTCATGGGTGGTGTAGCGACCAAAACTAAAGCGCAATGAGCCATGAGCTAAAGCATCAGGTACACCTAATGCTTTTAATACATAAGACGGTTCTACGCTGGCAGAAGTACACGCCGACCCCGTTGAAACGGCCAACCCTTGCAGGGAGAACAACAATTGCTCACCATCGCAAGCACCAAAGCACACATTCAAAATACCCGGAAACCCGTGCTCCAATGAGCCATTTACCGAGACCCCTTTAAGTGGCGAAAGCCCTAACCAAAATTGATCACGCAAAAATGTTAGGTGGTCTAAATCGTGTGCCATTTGTTGGCCAGCCAATACCGCAGCTTGACCAAGGCCAACTATTTGATGGGTGGGCAACGTACCAGAGCGCATACCGCGCTCGTGACCACCGCCATGGATTTGCGCATCCACTTGTATTTTATCGCTTCGCCTCACGTACAAAGCACCAATGCCCTTCGGGCCATACATTTTATGGGCAGACAGCGACAAAGCATCCACGTTGAGTGCCTGTACATCTACCGGTAACTTGCCCACCGCCTGCGCAGCGTCCACATGTAGCGCAATACCATTCGCGCGACAAAACGCACCTACTTCTTTGATTGGATTAACGCTGCCTAGTTCGTTATTTACCATCATCAGGCTGACCAAGAACGTGTTGCCCTTTATAGCCTGTATAACTGCCTTGGCACTAACTTCGCCTTCTGTGCTGGGTTGTAGGTAGGTCACCTCATACCCGCAACCGGTCAGCCAACCGCATACATCCAGTACCGCCTTATGCTCAATGGCCGAAGTGATTATGTGGCCTTTACTGCCACCGGGTGTATCTTCGCCAAGCTTATTAAGTGCCCTTTGCCCACTGGCCAACCCTTTTAATGCCAAATTATTGGACTCTGTGGCGCCACTGGTAAACACCACTTCACGTGGGTCTGCACCAATTAAATCGGCCACCTGCCCACGCGCGGCTTCAACAGCTTCTTCGGCTTGCCAGCCTAATAAGTGAGCCCTTGATGCGGGGTTTGCAAACACCCCGTCCATCGTCAAATGACGTGCCATGCACTCAGCAACCTCCGGGGCTACCGGCGTCGTTGCTGCGTAATCTAGATATATGGGGCTACGCATGATACGGCTGCTCACTTCTGTCCCAGCCGCTAAAAGAAAAGCGGCTAGGTTTACTGAATTACTGAAGCCAATAAACCGCGCGTGTACAGGCCGAGAGTTAAACGGGCCATATTCATATTAGTTAACACTAGAAAGCGGAATACGGGTTTTAATGTCACTCTCGTTGCCATCTAGTGGCTCTTGGCTCACGTCTACTAGGCCGTCTTGACGCGCTGATGCGGCTTTTACGTCTTTACGGGCGACCAAGCTGGCGAGGCTAATGTCACTCAAAAAGTGGTGTATTTGCTCGCTTAGGTCTGTCCACAAGTGGTGGGTCAAGCACACCTCACCCTTTTGACAGTTACCCTTGCCGTTACAATTTGTGGCATCTACGGTTTCATTCACCGCATCAATAATTTGTGCCACATATACATCGTCCAAGCACCGCTTTATGCGATACCCACCACCTGGACCACGCACACTAGCCACCAGTTCATTCTGTCTGAGCTTGGCAAAAAGCTGCTCCAAGTACGATAAGGATATCTCTTGGCGGCCAGATATTTCAGCTAAGCTCACCGGCCCTTGCTCGCTATGCAAGGCCAAATCCAACATGGCTGTTACCGCGTAACGCCCTTTTGTAGTTAAACGCATGGCTAGTCCCCTGAGTTTGAGGAGACAATTATAAAAAACCAAGTATTTTAGTCAAGTATTACTCACACTCACTGAGCTTGCTCTTTAATTGAGCAACTTCCTGCTGCAGTGCTTCAACTTTGTTGTTGCTATGAAAAATATGGTTCTGAACTGACGTGAGCATGCCTCGCAATATGGACAACTCCATCTGGTCTAGGCGAATGCGGTTGTAGAGGCGACGTAGCCGCGTTAGGGTTTGGCGCGGGTTGTCAGGCTCTAGAAAGCTGAGTTTGACCAATGTTTCTTGTAGGTG
Organism: uncultured Cellvibrionaceae bacterium; assembly: GCA_964480055.1. GTDB lineage: Bacteria > Pseudomonadota > Gammaproteobacteria > Pseudomonadales > Cellvibrionaceae > CAYZQH01. The sequence continues at coordinate 4,443 of CAYZQH010000186.1, read as the reverse complement.
GTCAAAGTAGCGCTCAATGTCTTGTTGCTGCGCTGGCGGCATATCCCACTCTTCAAAATGTACCGGTTTGCCTTCTTGGGCCGCCAGCATCGTCATGCGAATTTCATAGGCCACCACTTGAACAGCCGCCGCCAGATTTAAAGAGCTGTAGTCTGGGTTTGATGGTATATGCACGTGAAAATGGCACTTTTGCAGCTCTTCATTGGTGAGCCCGCGGTCTTCTCGCCCAAAAACCACCGCCACCGGATGGCTTGGCGCCTCGGCGTACACCTTATCGCCGCATTCTCTTGGGGTGAGCAATGGCCACGGGATTCTGCGCCCTCTGGCGCTGGTACCCACCACCAAGCCACAATCATTAATGGCCTCATCTAAGGTACTTACAATCTGAATTTTATCTAGCACATCCGACGCGTTGGCGGCACGCCAAGCGGCCTTTTCAGAGGGGTACTCTTTAGGGGCTACTAGAACTATCTTCTCTAACCCCATGTTTTTAAGGGCTCGAGCAGCGCCTCCAATGTTTCCTGGGTGAGAAGTATTGACCAATACAAAACGTATATTTTGAAGCGTTTCAGACATGACATTATTCAGTTAAGGCACGCCGAACACACAGAGTAAAGCCACGGTTGTGCATGCAGGCGGCGTAAAAAAGGCGCGCAGTGTACCAGAACGCACAGGCAGCGTCAGACAAAGTGCGCACCAGCCCCTATCGGCGGTGATACCACTGTACGTCACGCGCATACTTATCCACCAAAGCCACTACATCAAGCACCAAGGCAAACAGCGCCATGCGCACGAGCACGCCATTGTCCGCTTGTCGGAAGATGGCTAAATTGGGGTTTTGATTGAGGTCATTATCCAGTTCGTTGGCGTCTGCGCGCGAGTCCCTTGGCAGTGGGTGCATAATGACCGTGTTGGGTTCGCAGTATTGGGTGTATATGGCTTGATTCAGGCGGAACCGCCCCCGGTATAAGTCCGCCTCTTCTTTGCTGGCAAAGCGCTCTTCCTGTATGCGAGTAGAGTACACAATGTCCACATTGCTGATATGTGGGAACAAATCTGTGGCCGCAATGACTGTATGGCCAGCTTGCTTAACCGTTGTAATGTAGGACTCCGGCATGGCCAGCTCCGCCGGTGAAACCAAAGAGATTTCAACGTCGTTAAACAGAGTGAGCAAACGCATCAACGAGTGAACGGTTCTACCATGCTTGAGATCACCAATCATGGCGATACGTAAGCCATCTAGGCCTCGACCGCGACCCTCTAACTCTTTACGAATGGTGTACAAATCCAACAGGGCTTGACTGGGGTGCTCATTGGCACCATCACCACCGTTAATGACCGGCACCCTGCTGGCGGCTGCAAACTCACTCACAGAACCCTCTTGCGGGTGCCGCATGCATATCACATCGCTATACCCGGACAATACCCTCGCTGTGTCATACAGGGATTCGCCCTTTGCAATGGCAGAGCTCTTAAAACCTGTGGTTTCACGGACTTCACCCCCTAACAGGTTAAAAGCACAGCCAAAGCTCACACGTGTTCGTGTACTGGGCTCAAAAAACATGTTGCCTAAAATGGCGCCCTCTAACACACGGGTAACCTTCTGCCTAAGCGCGTATGGGGCCATGTCATCTGCCACGTCAAAAATTCGCTCAATATCTTCACGAGCAAACTGATCTACCGACAATATATTGGATCCGGCGAAATTCATTGGCACACCCCTCTTACCCAGTTTGGCGCTATTTTAACGACGCACGCACACTACGCAAGCGGTGCGCTTGACGGCCCCTGAGTTACGCCCGTTGGGAAGGGCAATTTCCCACCACTTGCGTCAGAACTCAGCCAGATTTTTTATAACCCAACCCCACATTGCAGAGGAATTATTGTCACTTTCGATCTAACCTTAAGAGGTGCCCATTATTAATAACACGCGTGAACGCGGCCAAAGGGACCTTCTGTGTCATCGAGCAAGCCCGAGCACTTGATTAAATATTTATCGCCCGAAGGGGCCCTTGGCGTGCTAGGTTCTAGCGCGCTGCGCTGGAGTTCGCCAGACTGTTTTGAAGACCCATTTGAACTATCTAGCCAAATTGAACTGGGCTTTGATGGCGAATCTTTACTCGAAAGCACCATCAAGCTTTCCTCCTCCATGATTTTTGCGCCAGACACACCCAAAGGCGACTCCCCTTTGCTTAACGCAATCCATCGCTGGCGAGAAGAAAGTCGTTTTGATTCAGCAGAGGAAGCCCACGGCGTTCTCAGAGAGCTGTTAGGCAAAATGGTGGACTACCGAATTAGCCAGGTTGATAGCAGCATGACTCAATGGCAAAGCTACATTCGCAATGCCCGCATGTGTTGTTTTTGCGCCAAACCAGACAACTTAATTGCATGGGAGCGTTTCGCCAGCAACCACACCGGCGCCGCATTGCGGTTTGATACCGGAGAATATAGCGCCTTCAAAGGCGCACGCGCAGTAGCCTATCAAACCGAACGCCCGGAATTCACCTGCATTCGAGAACAGCTTGGTGCCATATTGCACCATCGCAAAGACAAAATTATGGAGCGCTTTTGCGAGCACCATTTTATTAAAGCGCCACAACATAAAGTGGAACAAGAATGGCGCTGCTATCGGGCAACCGAAAAAATTGTTCCGGTAGATAACATCGAGCCTAGCAGCTGGGTAGACGATATCCACTTTGAAGCCAATGATTTAACCGGCGTATATTTTGGCCTGCAAGCGTCTAGCGACCTTAAGGCAACCATCGCCAACCTAATCAAAGAACACTTCTCGCACGCAAAGCTTTATCAAATTGTTAAAGCAAAATCCGGGTTTATGTTAGAACCCGAAAAGCTCTAGACCTATCCCCCCCCGGCGACCATGTAATAGTCTTAACCCCTCCATTGAGGGCGTCATTAAGTGCCGATTCCATATTTGGCCTCCACTGCCGTTGCGTATTGCTGCAACTGCCTCAAGACTTCCGTTTTTTCCACATTGCCCGGATACTCTTGTATCAACGCTTCGGATGTTTTCTTTAGCAGCGCTGTGGATAAAACCCCTTCTTCACCTAAAGTCAACCGGCTTTTGCAGCGCTCAAACCATTCTTTACTCTCTGCTGCCGTCAACAGCTCAGGAAAGTTTCGAGCCTTATAGGGTAAAACCATTTGCTGCAAACGCTGATCGGTAAAAGCAAAAGTTTGCTCACTCGAGCTATTATTTTTAATCGCCCTAACAGCCTGCATTACATGCTTATCTGCGCCGGGAATAAACCCGTCGTACAACTGTTGCTCTGCATCTGGCTTGGGCGGAAAGCTCTGGCCCGCCATAACAGCTTGAACTTTTTTAGTCAGATCAAACTTTAACAGCTGCTGCCAATGTTGCTCGCATTGATCCAAGTTTATGGCTAACCGCTTAGCAGCTTGAGGGGTTAAGAGTTTTGGTGTGAGTAACACAGGGCACTTGTTTAAATGCACCAGCTTGAGTGGGATTCGCGTAACGCCGTCGGGGAGGTGCTCAGAAGAGGTAAACACGCGCTGCGCCACTTCATCTGCGTCTAAATTAATAAGGTCTTCTGGTGGCGCTGTTAAATCCACCACAATCACCGCGTTCTTATTGGTTGGATGCATGGCTAAGGGCATAATCAACGATGCGCACCCATGCTCAGCCCTAAACATAGAAGATACATGCAGCAATGGTTTGCGAGTATTTAAATCCACCAGGGGGGCCAGTGTGGTTTTGTGTTTGTGCGAATAAATATGGTCATACAACCCTGGCTGCGCCGTTTTAACCCGCTTCGCCAAGGCAATGGTGGCCTCTACGTCCGACAAAGCATCATGGGCGGCGGCGTGAGAGATTCCGTTGGCTCCCGTTAAATGTTCTAACTTAAACGTTGGCTTGCCATCAATTTGAGGCCACTCTATGCCTTGCGGGCGCAAAGCATAGCAAGCGCGCACCATGTCGATAATATCCCAACGACCATTGCCGTTTTTCCACTCGCGCTCGTAAGGGTCGTAGAAATTCCTGTATGCGGTATACCGCGTAACCTCATCATCAAACCGCAAGGAGTTGTAGCCAACTCCGCAAGTACCTGGCTTACCCAGCGCCTTGAGGATTTGTAAAATAAATTCAGCCTCTATAAAACCTTCTGCGGCAGCCTTTTGAGGGGTTATTCCAGTAACCAAACACGCCTCTGGGTGCGGCAAGATATCCTCTGCAGGCTTACAGTAAATCACTAATGGGTCGCCCACCACATTAAGGTCTTCATCGGTTCTAAGCCCTGCAAATTGCGCGGGCCGGTCTATTGCAGGGTTTACACCCCAGGTTTCGTAATCATGCCAATATAGGGTTGTCATAGGTTGTCCGCACTCTTTTGGTGCTTATTCATTGCTTGCTTGAGAGTCGTTAAAAATCCAGTTAACCTCGCGCTAGCCTTTTAACCAGCTTGA
>CAYZQH010000185.1:0-6570 GCA_964480055.1 uncultured Cellvibrionaceae bacterium | reverse complement strand
TTAAATTTGGTGAATAACGCCGTACAAGCAAACCCTAAAGCGGCAAGGTTAAAAGTATCTTTTGTGAAAACTGCATTGGATGGGCAGGTTGCAATTGCATTGGCGGTTGCAGATAACGGGCCAGGAATGAGCCGTGAAGAAATGGCACAAGCCCAAGAAGTTTTTTATACCACCAAGCCACAGGGTACTGGGCTTGGTTTGGCGGTAGTGCAATCTGTGGTGCGAGCCCACGGCGGCGTTTTTAGGCTGCAATCTGTAAAAAATAAAGGGACTTGCGGCACCATGATTATACCAATAGAGAAAGGGTAGCGAGAGAATATGATGCAATCAGCCATGGCAAGTGAATTACCCCAAAATAACGCGATCAAAATACTGGTAGTGGAAGACGACCCAAACCTAAGAGAGGCTTTAGTTGATACTCTACAATTGTCAGAGTTTGACGTGTTAGAAGCCGACTGCGCAGAAGCCGCATTGGAGCTTCTAAAAAACCATACAGACATGGCCATGGTGGTGTCTGATGTCAATATGGGTGAAATGAGCGGTCACGATTTATTGTGTTTTATTAAAACCCATTATGCGCACATCCCCGTCCTGCTCATTACCGCGTTTGCCAGTATCAGTGAATCGGTTAAAGCAATGCGAGAAGGCGCAGTGGATTATTTGGTTAAGCCGTTTGATCCGAATGTGTTGGTGGAGTCAGTAAATAAATATGTGGGTAGCAGTGCCGGTGACAGCCAGGATTTAGTGGCAGAGTCGCCTGCGAGCCAACATTTATTGCAGCTGGCTGGGCGCGTAGCTCAATCGGATTCAACGGTATTGTTATTGGGTGAATCTGGAACCGGCAAAGAAGTCTTAGCGCGTTATATTCATAATCACTCTCCGCGTGCGGACAAACCTTTTGTGGCAATTAACTGCGCCGCCATTCCAGAAAACATGTTAGAAGCCATGTTGTTTGGGCATGAAAAAGGCGCTTATACGGGGGCGTACAGTTCTGCGCCAGGTAAATTTGAGCAAGCCAATGGCGGTACGTTATTACTAGATGAAATTTCCGAAATGGATTTAGGCCTACAGGCAAAACTTTTGCGCGTTTTACAAGAGCGTGAAGTAGAGCGTTTGGGTGGGCGTAAAAGTATTCAGTTGGATGTGCGGGTTGTTGCCACTTCTAATCGGGATATGAGGCTCACGGTTGAAGAAGGAAAATTTAGAGAAGATTTATATTTTAGATTAAGCGTGCTGCCGTTAGAGTGGGCACCGCTAAGGGACAGGGTTGAAGATATTTTACCGTTGGCGGTAAAGCTTTTAGAAAAGCACGCGGCCAAGCAATACCGCGTAGGCGTACGTTTAGGCGATGACGCAAAGCGTGCTCTGCAGCAATATGCATGGCCGGGGAATGTGCGTGAGCTGGATAATGTTATGCAAAGAGCCTTGATCTTGCAGCCAGGGATTTTAATTCGTGCAGACGACTTAGGGCTGCATGTTTACAATACTTTTAGTGCAAAGCCACCGTTACTGCCAGAGGATAAAGTGGCCGATGAAGGCCAAGCTTTCAGTTCGGCTCGACCTTTGCCAACCGCGCAGTTTCAAGAGCAGGATGTACACGTCACTGACGAGAAGGACGAGAGTGCATTGCTGGGTAACGATTTACGGCAGCGCGAATACGAAATTATCGTAGATACCTTGCGTCAAGAACGTGGCAGTAAGAAAAATACCGCAGAGCGGCTAGGCATTAGCCCCAGAACGCTGCGTTACAAAATGGCCAAATTACGTGACGACGGTTATGCTATTGATGCGCTCTAGTGCACACTTTTACGCAGGTAACCGGTGCTAGGCGGCACCTGTTTGTCATCAAATGCTGAAGTTTTTTATAACCTGAAGCGGTGTTTTACCCCATTCCCTATTCCTAGAGGTTGGAGAAACACCCTCTATATAATTTCTATTTTAATTAACGTCATAATTAATAAAAAACCGTTCTTAAAATACCCCAAAAAATGGCACTACTTCTCTTTTAATCTGTCTTAATCGTCGTCATACTTTTGTCATGTTTACCCATCACGATAAACGTAATGGTGTATTCACACTGGCCTAGGCTGTATGGCCCAAAGGGTTTACCTTTGAGTTGATTGATTGTTTCTCACCGCTAACAGGAGTTTTATTATGGGCGTAGGGGTTATTGATTCAACGTTAGACACAACAGAGATTTCTATTGAAGATATCTTTGAAGCAGATGACGAAGTTACTACTGGCGGCTATATTGATGCGCGTCGTAGGTTAGAGGACCGTATTGAAGAAATGCGCCTTCAACGTGAATTGAGTGATTTAGATTACGATATTTAAACATCCGCTTTAGCAAATAACAACGCGGTGACATAACAATATAGTTACCACCAAGCGGCGCTGGCTAGGTAAGGTTGTGGGCAGTGATTGTTAAAATGTTGGCGTCTGCCGCCTCAGGTTTTAGGCGTATTTTTACCTGTGCGGCTCGGTGCGCCTTTAATACCTAATTGCCACCTTTAATATTGCATTTTTAGAGGTGTCATAATGCCTTTTAGGTTGCTGTTTGCCCGCCGCTTTCTAGTTACACACACCTAGCAACCCCACGCCAGATAACCAATAGCGGCATAAACTGTGTTCGCTTCCGTATTCGCTTTTTCTTATTAACTACTCCTTCCAAAATTTTGGCCCACTTTATGCAATTGTCATTAGTACAGCTGCATTTACGTGCGTTTAGCCAAAATTTTGTCGGCTTTTGCAGGCGGGCTGTGGGCAAGCATTAGATCTGGTGCTAGCGCCAAATCACAGGCGCTAACGGACAAATTACAAAAATCGCTGTCAATCCAATCCGTTGATGAGATCGGCTAAAGAGCACCTAAACACACTTAATACAGTTGGTGAAACTGATATGAATAACCGTGTAGACATTAACCGCTTACTAACAGAGATGAATACGCTTAAATCTCAAACCCAAGCATTTGGTGGCATCAACGGGTTAGATAAAGCGGGTGTGGCGCCCGGAGTCAGTAAACCTAATGGGCCACAGTTTGGCGATTTATTTTCTCAGGCGGTCAATAAGGTTAATGATATTCAGCAAGCGTCCAGTCAGACGGCCCAGGCGTATATTCGTGGAGATCAAAGCGTTGATATTTCAGATGTCATGATTGCATCGCAAAAATCCTCTGTTGCATTCCAAGCAATGACGCAGGTGCGCAACAAAGTAGTTGAAGCGTACAAAGATGTTATGAACATGCCAATTTAATACCGTCATTGATAAAAATTGGATTTAAAGTCAGTTTAAGAATATTTTTTAAGGTTTTACTATGGCCATGAGCGATGTATCCGCAGATTTAGGCAGTGTCAAAGCCAATGGCACGTCCGATTTAGTGGAAGGCTTTAACAACCTCAATTTATTACGTCAAGCAGGGTTAATGATTGGTTTGGCGGCCAGTGTAGCCATCGGGTTTTGGGTGGTGTTGTGGACGCAAGGTGAGGATTATCGCCCGCTTTATGGCAGCTTAGACCGGTTGGATGCACAAGAAGTCAGTCAGGTATTAGACTTCAACGAAATTACTTATAAAATTGATGGGAATTCGGGCGCGCTTTTGGTTGCGACTGATGAGATACACAAGGCTCGCCTAAAGTTGGCGGAGGCGGGCATAGCCGGCAATGCTTCGGCGGGGTTTGAGTTGCTCGATGAGGAGCAGCCACTTGGTACCAGCCAATTTATGGAAACCGCCCGCTTTAGGCGTAGTTTAGAAGGTGAGCTTTCTCGCACCATTGCCAGTGTGCATGCCGTACGGGCAGCGCGAGTACACTTGGCCATTCCAAAAGCATCGGTATTTATTCGTGATGGGCGCGAGCCGAGCGCATCCGTATTCTTAGAATTATTTCCTGGTCGTAAGCTAGAGCCGCACCAAATTAAGGGCATCGCTAATTTGGTGGCCTCGAGCATTCCGGAAATGAACGTTGAAAACGTCACCTTGGTGGATCAAAAGGGCGCGCTTATTTCTTTGGGTGCGGAAGACGAAAAACTCATTATTGCCGCGCAGCACTTGGACTACACCCGCAAGGTGGAAAACGACATCATTTTGCGCGTGCGTCGTTTACTGAGCCCCATTGTTGGCGAAGAAAATTTTAAAACTGAAGTGACGGCAAATATCGATTTTACGGAAATTGAAGAAGCCGAGGAGTCTTTTAACCCCGATTTACCCGCCCTGCGGGCCGAATCCACCATCGAAGAGCAGCAAATTGGCTCTGCCGTGCCAGGCGGTGTACCAGGCGCGCTAACTAACCAGCCACCTGCTGGTGGCGCTGCGCCGGAAGTGGCAGAGGCTCAGGCGGGTGAAGAAGGTGCGGATCAACCCTCTAACATGCGTACACAAGCCCAGCGCCAATACGAATTAGATCGCACCATCAGTGTCACTAAGCACGAAAAAGGGCGATTAAACCGGCTGACAGTGGCGGTTGTGGTGAATGATAAAGCAAGCGTTGGCGAAGACGGCGCCAAAGTACGTACACCCTGGACCGAACAAGAGTTGGAGCGGTTATCTATACTGGTAAGAGATGCCGTAGGGTTTACCTCAGAGCGTGGTGACAGTGTCAATATACTCAATGAGCCGTTTATTGAAGTTGCCCCCTTTGAGGTGGTTGATGCCAAGTGGTGGGAAAACGATATCTATAAGTTTTACGCCAAACAAGGTGTTGGGCTTTTAATTATTGTGTTGCTGTTGATTGGTTTGTTGCGCCCAGTATTAAAAAGCTTGGCCACCTCTGGGCTTAAAACACGGGCTGACGACGAAGCGCGAGAGCTTGCTGCGTTGCAAGAGGCTGGCGGAGATGCATTTAATTCTTTATCTGATGAGACCGTCACTCTCACTGGTGGAGACGCTCTAGCATTACCCAGCCCTGAGGAAAGCTATGAGCAACAATTGAATGCGGTGAAAGGCCTAGTGGCAGAAGATGCAGGGCGTGTGGCGCAAGTGGTTAAGCGATGGGTTAACGAAGAATGAGTAAACCGGCAGTTAAGCAAGATAACGATAAGCCTGCGGTCAATCTAAGCCGTGTGGATCAGGCCGCAATTTTATTGATGAGCTTAGGCGAAGCCTCTGCTGCCGAAATACTAAAACACATGGGGCCTAAAGAAGTACAGCGCATCGGAGCGGCCATGGCCAGCTTAAAAAATGTGCAGCAAAACGAAGTAGAAGTGGTGTTATCCAGTTTTTTAGATGAAGTGCGCACGCAAACCGGTTTGGGGATGGGAGCAGACTCTTATATTCGCAATATGCTGGTATCTGCGTTAGGGGAAGACAAAGCGCATGGGTTAATGGACCGCATATTAATGGGGGATAATACCTCGGGGTTAGATACTTTAAAGTGGATGGATGCCCGCTCTGTGTCCGATATTATTCGCAACGAGCACCCACAAATTCAAGCCATTGTTTTAGCGTATTTAGATCCAGATCAGTCTGCAGAGGTGGTGTCGTACTTCCCCGAAAAGGTACGACTGGATGTGATTATGAGGGTAGCCTCCTTGGATACGGTGCAACCAAGTGCCTTACAAGAATTGAATGACATTCTAGAGAAACAATTCTCTGGCAGTGCCGGCTCGCAAACAAAAGAAATGGGCGGCTTTAAAACGGCAGCTGAAATTATGAATAATATGGATAGCACCAACGAAGGAGAGTTGATGGAGGCCATTAAAGAAATTGATGAAGACATGGGCGTGCAAATATCTGATCTCATGTTTGTGTTTGATAATTTAAAAGATGTGGACGACAAAGGTATTCAATCACTATTGCGCGAAGTGTCATCAGAAGTTTTGATCTTGGCGTTAAAAGGTGCAGAAGACGATTTGCAAGAAAAAGTGTTTGCCAATATGTCCAAGCGCGCGGCAGAGCTGCTACGCGACGATCTAGAAGCGAAAGGCCCAGTGCGCGTATCCGAAGTGGAAGGGGCACAAAAAGAAATTCTTACCATTGCACGCCGTTTGGCCGATGCTGGCGAAATTATGTTGGGCGGTAGTGGCGAAGAAATGATGTAGCGAGTAATTATTTGGAATGCAGTAAGTATGAGCAATGATAAAGGCTTGGTAAGTCGTATTCCGTTTGAAGAAATTAAAACTGTATCGGCTTGGGATATGCCGAATATGGATCGCTCAGGTAAGGTGATTCCTTCGGTAAAACGTGAAGACAAACAAAAACGCGGTAAAGAAGTTATAGAAGATGTTGCCGCAAAAGATGTGAAGCCAGTAACTGCCGAGCAGTTGGCAAAAGTGACTGAAGAGGCAGAAAAACAAGCCCGTGAAGACGGGTACGCCAAAGGCTATGAGCAAGGTGTTAAACAAGGGGAAAAAAAGGGCCATCAATTAGGTGAACAAAAAGCCTATCGCGAAACCAAGCAAGGCTTAGCGGAAAAACAAGCCGCGTTTGAATCTATAGCGGATACTTTATTTCAACCGGCAACGCGCCACGATGCACTGTTAGAAAACGCCATATTAGATATAGCTACCCAGCTAGCAAAGCATTTATTGGGTGCTGAACTGGGTCATACCCCGGCCTTGCTATACCCCGTTATAGA
>CAYZQH010000184.1:0-6571 GCA_964480055.1 uncultured Cellvibrionaceae bacterium | reverse complement strand
CTTTGACGAGTTAATGAAATAAAATGGACCCAAGGATACTTTTTGCTGCTGAACGTACATTGCTTGCCTGGAATAGGACGAGTATCGCTTTAATCGCTTTTGGGTTTCTTATCGAGCGTTCAGGCCTTCTTTTGGCTGTCTTAAACCCGGAGTCGGTAAATCTCGCATCTACATATTTTACGCATTTGTGTGGCCTAGGCTTTATTCTTCTGGGTGTTGTTAGTGCTATGTATTCGGTAAAGCAATACATAGCCACGTTAAAAACATTGAGCTCAATAGATATACCCAATGGTTATAATGCAAAATCGTGCGTGGCCATAAATGTCGTGATTTCTATAATGGGCCTAGTATTGATTGTTGGGATTTTTATAGGCCATTAATAACTATATGGTGTGCGAAAACACATAAAAAAGTCGCATCACTACCGGCCACTCTGTGGCCCCGAACTTGCCGCGCTAACCGCTACTGGTCCAGCTCCTTTTTAACTGCCATCCATTCCACTTTATTGAGTGGCGCCGTTGTATAGCCGATGTCGGCGCTCGCATACTTCTTATTCCGGTTAAACTAGGGGCATAAACTATATTGATGCGTAGCATCAAATGGTGGTCATTGCTCTAAACCCATAGGTGCACGCGTCTAGACAAAACGCTTCCTCAAAAAAGAAATAATCTGGGTACTTTTTTCATTTGTCATCTCTAATTGTGTGATGAATGTCGAGGGCGCCTCATGGTGAATCTGGTATGGTCCGCCTACACCAGTTGCTATTGTTGGTGGGCACCTCAAGCGACAAGCTAAGGCTTAAACTAGGTTTTGTGCTATGAGCTGCTCCTCCAGCTTGTTAATAACAAATTCTGCTGCTCTGCGCTGGGAGAGTAGCTGGGTATAACAAGAGTTATCATACGATATGGCGAAGTATATTTTGGGGGGCTGTCTACTGGCCCTAGTTTTAGTGGGGTGTGGAGCGCAAGGGGTCAATGGCTCTTCAAGCTCTAGCTCGTCTTCAAGCTCTAGCAGCTCTTCGTCCAGCTCTAGCTCGTCTTCGAGTTCTAGCAGCTCTTCGTCCAGTTCTAGCTCGTCTTCAAGCTCCAGTGGCAGTAACTTGGTGACTACGATTATTGAAGAAGGGGATGCTCATTTGTGCGCCTTTTCTGGCGTTGTTGAAAGTGATCACGGCGGCTTTACCGGTGAGGGATACGCCAATACCACCAATGCCAGTAACGTGGCATTGACCTGGGCAATATCAGTGCCTACTGCTGGGCGATATGAGTTGGTTATTAGATATGCCAGTGGTGGAACGGGCGATCGCCAGGCAACGCTCAACGTAGGCAACTTTTCGGCCTCTCATTCGTTTGCTCCTACTGGTGCTTGGGATACATGGAATGAGTGGACTGTTTTTGTAGATTTAAGCGCTGGATTGCATCAAGTCAAATTAGCCGCCGGTGGAGATACAGGGCTTGCAAATATTGACTCATTGCGCATTGTTGGTGCAGGCGTCATCGCCCCCGGAGCGTGCCCTAAGCAAACTCCCATCACTGTTTGGTTGGCGGGAGATTCGACAGTGGCCAATGGGCAAACGCCATGCCCTGTGGGTTGGGGTAAGGTTTTTGGTGCCGTATTTAACGATAAAGTCACTGTACGAAACGCAGCGGCCGGTGGCCGCAGTGTACGGACTTGGTTATATGAAATTACCAGTAGCAAGGGCAACAATGGCGAATGTGTTGCCAAGAAACAAAGTAACGGTAGCCCGGTTCTACAGCAACGTTGGGTAAATATGATGGACCAGATGAGACCTGGGGACTATTTATTCATTCAGTTTGGCATTAATGACGGCGCCTCCAGCTGTCCACGTCATGTGGGTAACAGCCAGTTTGCTAAAGAATACCGATATATGGCTCAAACCGCGAAAGACAAAGGCGTTCATCCTGTTTTGGTTACTCCTGCACCGGCTGTTAAGTGTCGCGGCAGTACGGCAGTGTCCAGTAGGGGGTTTGTGAATGACGTCAAGTCAGTGGCGGATCAAATGGGTATTCCTTTGATAGATCTACACCAGTTGGGTACAAATTTGTACAACCAATTGGCGTTTTGCCCCGTTGCAGGTGGAGATGTGTCTGCCAGTACAGGGGGTGCTGTTGGGAAGTTCTTCTGTGATGACCACACTCATTTTGACACACCAGGTGCGCGGCAAATTAGTCAGTTAATAGCCAATGAGCTAAAGGCTAAGTTCGTTCCCTTGGCAGACTACTTAAAGGAGAATAACTAATGGCCGTATATACAGCTAGAAAGCTATGCGTCAAGCGCATTCAAAATGTCTTAAGCGTCCTTTGCGTGGCTACGTTGTTATCCGCTTGTGGTGGTGGCATGCCAAACGCTGGCAATAACGGATCAAGTTCTTCTTCTAGTAGCTCATCAAGCAGTTCGTCAAGTAGTAGCTCATCAAGCAGCTCGTCAAGCAGTAGCTCTTCAAGCAGTTCGTCAAGCAGCAGCTCTTCGTCCAGCGGTGCTGTCCTTACTGGCCAGTCTTCCGGGCTATGTCAGATAGATGGTGTGCTTGAGTCCGTGCACGCAGGCAGTGGCTCTGCGCAGTACATGAACACCAGTAATGAGGCGAATGCTAGCATTGTATTTCATGTGGTCGCCTCAAATTCTGCGCGTTTCAAATTCAATATTCGTTACGCCAACGGCAGCGATAACGCGCGTGGTGCTTCTCTTAGCCACAATGGCATAGAGGTGGCGAGCTTGCCTTTTTCTTCTACGGGCGATTGGACCAACTGGCAAACTGCTTCGGTATCGTTAGACCTCAATTTTGGAAGCCACGTACTTACATTGTCTGCTGATAGCGCAGAAGGCCTGGCGAACATTGATACTGTAGAGGTAACAGGAAGTATTCAAGAGGGTAACTGTGCGGTTGCTGGCATTGAAGTAGCTGGCCCAGTAACAAAGGGAAATAATACCCAGCTGTCAGCAAAAACCTATACAAAAGGCGCTGATTTGATTCGCGCGTACGACTGGGATTTTGGCGACGGTCAATCGGCTGCAGGGCAATCGGTCTATCACACCTATCAAAATGCAGGGGCTTATACCGCAAGGCTTAGCGTTACAGACATTAATGGTAATCAAACTTCGGCGCTTGAAACTATCTCTGTACAAGATAAGGTCACTCTACGCCCGGTAAAAGTATATATTGCAGGGGACTCTACAGTGTCAACTTATACCGATACGTCAAGCCCCAACGATCAAGCTGGCTGGGGGCAAATGTTGCATGAAAAACTAAATGCATTAGCTACCATTGAGAACCATGCAATTGGAGGGAGGTCGTCTCGTCGGTTTATTGATGAAGGTCGGCTTGACGCGATTTGGAATAAGATTAAAGCTGGTGACTATTTACTTGTACAGTTTGGCACAAATGATGGGCATAAAACCGCTGAATATACTCTTAATGGGAAAAAAATCCCCTATTATTTAGACGCGCAAACGGACTTCAAAACTTGGTTACAAAAATATGTTGATGGCGCAAAAAAACGACAGGTGAACCTAGTATTTGTGACGCCGCCACCAAGAAACTCCGCATATTGTACGGGTGGTAATGGTACGGGGGGGTACGCGCGAGCCATGCGCGAGCTGGCTGCTGCAAATAACACCCCAGTGGTGGATTTAAATAGCAAAGTCGTGAATTATCTCAAAGCTATTTGTCCGAAACCAAAGCCAGAAAACTTTTTCTTTTTACGCGCAAATGGCACCGTTGATGGCACTCACTTCCAAGAAAACGGCGCACGTATTATGGCGCAAATGGTGACAGATGGTTTAAGAGAAGCTAACGTTGCGTTAGGTTTTTATCGAAAATAAGCGTATTTCTACCGTTTGTAGGGTGTCTAAATAGCGACCAGGTTTTTGCTTGGTAGCTATTGACACCGCCTTCTTCTACAAGCTCTTGGTAGTGATGCGATGTATCACGTGATACGCCTCTTTCTTTGCAATCCTTTCCCTATCTATAAAACCATGCGGTGTTTTTAAAAACGGGGGTGTTTGGCTTTTAACCTACCATGTTACTGGCTTGTGGCGTGTCATTTTTGGGTGACCAAAGCGTACAAAGGTTGCGACCGTTTTCTTTGGATTGGTATAGCGCTTGATCAGCTAGATGAATGAGGCCGGTGGGCGTTGTTGCACCAAATTTAGTGGAAGAGACACCAAAGCTAGAAGTGATTTTTACGCCCTTAATGAGTTTGTTTTCAATGGCCGTGCGGCAGGTCTCTGCAATATCCATGGCGGTTTCTGACGTGGTGTCGGGCAAGATGATGCAAAATTCTTCACCGCCAAAACGTGCAACTATATCGCCTTCACGGGCATGGTTTTTAAGAATTTGAGCAATGGTTTGGATGGTTTCATCCCCAAAGTTATGGCCGTAGGTGTCATTGATATTTTTGAATTTATCAATATCCGTCATAATGACACTCATCTCGGTTTGCGCCGCGTTGGGTTTTTCAAAAAAATCGTTTAAAAAATCAAACAATGTGCGACGGTTAAAGCAGTTGGTCAAAGGGTCGCGTGACGCTAAGTGATTCAGCTCTTCATTTTTAACTTCAATAGCGCGCTGTTTTTCTGCCAGGCTTTTGATCATATCTTTTAGTAAAAGGCTTTTTTGTTCTAGCTCGGTTACATTGTTAAAGCTGGCGATCACACCTTGACTGCCGCCGTGATCATCTTTAATGGGGATGGCGTTGACCCTAAAAACCAACTTTTGGTTGTTTTGTTTGCGAATGATCATGCGCACATTCACATGTTGTTTATTTTCATTTTGCGCGGATACCCAAGGTGGGACTTTAAGGTTGTGGTCGTTTACTTCCCAACCCATATCTTCAGCTTTACGCCCTACAATTTTTGAATCCGGTATCTCAAGCAGCTTTGATATAGCATCATTGGCCAGCACAATTTTTTGGCGTTTATCCATAATGAGTACGCCTTCGGCCATGATGTTTAAGGCATTACGCACACGTGCAGGGACTACGCTGGTTGGGTCTAGTTGTTGGAGTACACGTTTGATGTAAAACCAAAAGGCAACAAAGCCTGAAAAACACATAAAAAGTACAAGCAAAACAAAATGTGGCACCCCTAAAAAGTGACGGCCTTCACTGGATAAAGGAATAAAAGTAATTTCTAAATAGCCTTTTGGAGCGTTTCCTACATTAATGGGGATACGCATAAACTGAGGGTCGGATTGTGCCCCTACCGGGAGCTGCCAAGCTTGTTTGTGAGAGGGCGTTTGATACACCGTTTGGCCATTGGTTTTGTTGAGCGCCATGGACTCGATAGTGCTGTTTTGGGTAATGGTACTGTCAAAAATTTGGCGAATTAAATTTTGGTCGTTACGTTTGACTGCTAAGGTAGTTTGCAGTGCCAAGCTTTCGGCCATTTGCTGACGGGCAGACAGATGCTGTCGCTCTAAACTGGGGATTAGCCCCAACCCTTGAGCAACCACAACGATTGAAAGGGTTAAGAACACTAAACCCAAGCTTAAACGTATTGCTGGCGTCAGCTTTATCATACCTTCAGTTTAGACCGAATTTAGTAACGTCATTGGTCAAGTGATCATTGGTTACGCACTTGGCGTTGGAAGCGGGGTGTTAGACGGTTTTGACGTACGAAATGCCCAACGTTGGGCGCCAAGCATCGGGGTTCTAGCCTTTAGTTTTTAGTATTAAGTGCTTCTCCCTCTTTAAGTGAAGTATCAAACATATGGCCTACCTCGCCTTCTTCTTTATCTTCTTCGTCTTTGTCTTTGCGTTGTGCTGCTATCGTTTTTTGCAGTGCGTTGCCGCTAACGAACGGTAGTGGGTCAAAGCCTCTCCATAATGGTGTTAAGGAGAATAACGTAAAAATAAAACTGCCAGCGCGTAACCCCCATACCACTATCCCCGTGGTTAAAGAAATCGTCATGCTGGCAACAATCGCCTGCTGCTGTTGTTCTGCTTGCACGGTTTGCGATATTTCATCTTTAACGCGCTTAATTTCACGATTAAATAAATTAATATCTTCATCGTCAAGTTCTGATGTTTGCGGGTTGATTAATGCAATTAATGGCGTAGATGGTGATGCACTAATGCTGAAGTTGTCTTGCTTTAGCTCTTGGTTTTTTTGCTTGGCCTGTTGTTTGGCAACAGCATCTTTTAATAAATTGGCCGTTTCCACGGAGGACGGTGCAGTATTTAAATTGTTGGTAAAACTTAAAAAATCACCCAGGATAGGGTCGGTAATACCCGAGTCCAACTCAACTGATTGATCGTCTTCGGGCTTCACGTCTTCTTGAGATGGAGATTGCTCCTCAGATTCTTCAGTTGTGTCTGCCTCTGGTTCTTCGGCTTCTGGTGTGAGTTCAATGATTTCAACTTCCGTCCCGTCCGGTTGTGAAGGGCTAGGAATGTTGGGCACCTCTATGGCTTTAGAGTTGGACACATTAATTTTAACGGTGGTATCTACAAACGCGCCACCACTGTCGGTGGCGCGCACAACCAATATGGCTTGCCCAGAAGATTGTGGTGCATAGCTCATCTCTAAGCTTTGAGTTTCCTCGTTAATG
>CAYZQH010000183.1:0-6595 GCA_964480055.1 uncultured Cellvibrionaceae bacterium | reverse complement strand
TTTCCATACGAATGCGACTGGCAGCTTCGTCGATTAAATCAATGGCCTTATCCGGTAATTGGCGATCCGTAATATAGCGCTGCGATAATTTTGCAGCGGCAATGATGGCGGAGTCGGTTATGTCCACTCCGTGGTGCACTTCGTACCGCTCTTTCAGTCCACGCAATATGGCAATAGTGTCTTCCTCGCTAGGCTCGTCCACCAAAACTTTTTGAAAGCGTCTTTCTAAGGCTGCGTCTTTTTCAATAAATTGGCGAAATTCATCTAATGTGGTGGCCCCTACGCAGTGCAATTCTCCACGAGCTAGGGCTGGCTTTAACATATTGCCCGCGTCCATAGCGCCTTCGGCCTTACCGGCCCCCACCATGGTGTGAAGCTCATCAATAAATAAGATAATGCGGCCTTCTTGCTTAGTTAACTCGTTCAATACAGATTTAAGACGCTCTTCGAACTCTCCACGGAATTTAGCCCCTGCCAGCAGTGCGCCCAAATCTAAAGACAGTAACCGCTTATGCTTTAACCCTTCAGGCACTTCGCCGTTAATAATACGCTGCGCCAAGCCCTCAACGATGGCCGTTTTACCGACGCCAGGCTCGCCAATTAATACCGGGTTATTTTTAGTTCTGCGCTGTAGTACTTGCACCGTACGACGAATTTCATCGTCGCGGCCGATGACGGGGTCTAGCTTGCCCGATTCTGCACGCGCGGTCAGATCTATGGTGTATTTCTCTAGCGCTTGACGGTTGGACTCAGCCTCTGGGCTATCTACGGTCTCTCCACCCCGGACTTTCTCAATAGCAGCAAGTAATGCGGGGAGCTGACCAAATTGAGCCAGCAACTTGCCAAGGCCATTGTTGCCGTCTTCCATTGCGGCAATAAGCACACTTTCACTCGATATGAACTTATCACCATTTTTTTGCGCGGTTTTATCGGCCAAATTTAACAACCGGCCCATCTCAGAAGACAGCTGCACGTCTCCATTGGGGTTATTGATTGTGGCCAGCGCGTCCAAGTCTTTTTTAACGGCATTTCTCAACCCTGCAACATCAAATCCTGCACCGACCAGCAGTGGGCGAACAGACCCCCCTTGCTGATCTAGCATCGCCTGCAGTACGTGTATGGGCTCTAGCTGGCTATGATCTCGTCCAACAGCCACAGACTGCGCATCCGATAATGCCATTTGTAACTGGTTGGTCAATTTATCTATTCGCATATTAAGCCTCGCCATTCCCACGCATTAAAATTGTATATACCCATAGAATTTGGGCGCCAAAGTTTATTTCAAGGCCAATAACTATCGCGTTAGCCCTGCAAACCCTTCAATTTTGATGGTTTTGATATTCATCAAATACGGGTAATATCAGCGTTATAAACCTGCTTAAGGACACCCCATGACGCCCTTTTCATCTTGGATTAAAACCGCTCTTTTACTTGGCGTAACCTTGGGCCTTTTATCTGCGTGCCTGGCGACACAACCCGCTAAACAACAAGCGGTCAAGCCTGGGTATACTGCAATATCGGCTGCAGGCTTTAAGGTTGCACAAAAGCTTAGCGCACTGCCCCCGCATACCTTTAAAAATTTTTTGGTCGAGACGCCAACCTTAGAATTTGCAACGCGATGGCTTAAAGATCACAAATTTGATATGACCGAACGTGATGAAACACAATTGACCGCTCGCTATACCAAGTTGCTTAAAAAGACCCTAGAAAAGCAACTCAGCCAATCCACTGGGTTACAAGCAGTCACCACCGCAAACTCAGAAACATTGATCGTTCGCCCTTCGCTCACC
Organism: uncultured Cellvibrionaceae bacterium; assembly: GCA_964480055.1. Taxonomy (GTDB): domain Bacteria; phylum Pseudomonadota; class Gammaproteobacteria; order Pseudomonadales; family Cellvibrionaceae; genus CAYZQH01. The sequence continues at coordinate 4,805 of CAYZQH010000183.1, read as the reverse complement.
GACTTTAGGGTTACAGCCCCTGACTTAGCCCATTCAGGCAGAACAAAAAACTACGTTCATGCTGTGGGCACCACGCGCTTAAACATTGAGCTAAAATCTGCAGACAATGTAGTAATGGTAATGCTTGAAGATTACGAAGAAACCCGCAGTTACAACGGCCCCACAGAATTGAAGCGTACCAACCGCGCAGAGAACTATCACGACTTTAAGCGTTTATTCCTGCGCTGGGGCTCACAACTGTCTGACTATATTCAAACAGAAGACGTGATCAACGTGCCTATACAGAAATAACGCACTAATAGCGGCCATTCCACTTAGAGAGCTAATTAATTGTTCTCAAGTTTATATGCGCCATATTGCCGTGGCAAAACGCCCGGTAACAGCACGCTGCCGATAGGAATAATACGCCGGGTGCTGGTAAGTGCAGATATTTGACTGTGTAATACAGGACACGCCCAAACTATCCAGGAGAACCTCTGCTAACGCAGGAAGGTTTGCCAAGTAGTGGCCCGGCTTACTTGCTACAGGGTGAAAACAGGCCTCCGTTTTACCCACCAAATGCCGATAGCCCCTGGCCTCCAAAAAGGCTGTACGCACCGGGGTATCAATTTCAAAGACCTGCGCACCAATTGCCGGGCCGATATAAGCGTGCGTAGGGGGTGTCTGACCAAACTGGTCTAGAGTGTTTTGTACCACGCCCGCCACCAGCCCCCGCCACCCTGCATGCACCGCTGCCACCCGCTCCGCGTTGGCGCTGCACAATAATATGGGCAAGCAGTCAGCCGTCAATACCGCAACCGCAGTTTGGGGTTGGGACGTAATCACCGCATCTGCCACCGGACACTCTTCAGCTACCACGCCACAATCGCCCAAACAAAAAACATCGGTGCCATGCACTTGCTGCAGCCACTGCCAATGCTCTACATTGGTTGCTCGAGCTAACCTCTTACGATTGGATTCAACCCGCCGGCGATCATCTCCAACGTGCGCCGCCAAGTTTGCCAGGCCAAAGGGATGACTTGATTGGATGGGCACAGGGTAAGACTGCGTGACAATCGCCCGCACACCCTCTGGTGCAGGCCACTGTACCTCTGAGAAATACGGAAACGACGAGCAATTAGCACCTACTTGGCCGCCTGTGCTCATTTGGGCACCTTGGCTTCAGTAGATCTAACCACCGAAAGCAACTGGTCCAAATCCTCGGGTAACGGAGCCTCCCAAGACAACGTGCAGCCGCTTTGAGGGTGTTTTAGGCTGAGCCGTTTTGCATGCAGCGCCTGACGGGTGAACCCTGCCAATAGCGCAGCTAGCGCGCCCTCCCCTTTGGCTGTACGAGCCGCGCTTCGCCCGTAGACCGGGTCGCCCACCAAGGGATACCCCATATGGGCCATGTGAACACGGATTTGATGTGTCCGCCCCGTTTTAAGCTGTAGCTCGACCCAAGAGAATGCCGTGTAAGAATCTAACCGCTTGTAATGAGTTATCGCCTCTTTTCCGCCCATCACCACCGCCATTTTTTTGCGGTTTTTTGGGTCTCTCCCAATGGGCTGCTCAATAACTCCAGACAACGGGCATTTACCGATAACGAGAGCGACATATTGTCTAGATACTGTCCGCGCCTGAAGCTGCTCTACCAGGCGAGCCTGAGCTTCCAAGGTTTTTGCCACCACCATCAACCCCGTGGTGTCTTTATCTAGGCGGTGCACAATCCCCGCTCTTGGGATTGCCCGCAACGACGGCCACCGGTGTAATAAACCGTTTAGTAGCGTCCCTTGGTAATTCCCAGCGGCCGGGTGCACAACCAAGCCGGCCGGTTTATTCACAACCAAAATGTGCTCGTCCTCGTGCACTAGCGCTACATCCATGGGCTCTGCTAGCCACTCGCCCTGATCTTGTTCTTGGGCAATTAAGGTTAACGTCTCATTGCCTACCAGCTTGGTGTTGGGCTTGACTTGACGGTTATCCACACACAAAGCGCCGCACTTGATCCAGGCCTGCAGGCGTGCTCGAGAATATTCAGGGAACATTTGTACTGCAACTACGTCCAAACGTTGGCCTGTTGCACTGGCGGGTACTTGGACGCTAAGCGCTGATGGGTCTGTCATTGAGTTTATGGAGCCAAATGGCTACACTTCGCCTTCAAAATTTTAGGCTCGCTACGATAATTGGGACTCACAGCAATAACAAGTGCTTGTGAAGCCAAAAAGCCGTAGCCTAGTACTTGCAGCCTTATACAAAGTATTACTACGAGTTCCGCACATGCGTTTTTTTTCTTACTGTTCTTTCCTTGTTTTTGTCATTTTACCTTTCATTAACGGATGCTCTAGCCAAAGCCAACGCCGCGACGGCATGACTGAACAAGAGGTGTATCAAGAAGTACAAAAAGCGCTGGATGCAAACCACTGGGCCACGGCCATTCAAACTTTGGAGCTACTTGAAGAGAACTTCCCCTTTGGCACCTACGGCGAACAAAGCCAGTTGGAGCTTATCTATGCGCACTATCAAGCCAAAAACTATGAAGAAGTGCTTGGCTCTGCCGACCGCTTTATTCGCCTGCACCCACAGCATCGTAATGTAGATTACGCCTACTACTTGCGCGGAATGGCAAGCTTTCATAAGGAAAATACCTTTCTAGGCAGCCTGTTTAGTGTAGATAACGCCGCGAAAGACCCAGGCGCCGCACGTGAATCTTACGACCATTTTATGGAGCTGATTAGTCGCTACCCTAACTCCCCTTATGCGACAGACGCACAAAAACGCATGGTATACCTAAGAAACACCTTGGCACGCCTAGAAATCAACATAGCCAACTACTACTTCAAGCGCGGCGCTTATGTGGCCGCCTTAAAGCGTGGTAATTACGTAGTAGAAAACTTTCAAGAGACACCAGCGGTGCCAGATGCCTTAGCCGTGATGGCGCAAGCGTATTACCTGTTGGGTAAGCCAAAGCTTGCAGCCCCCTCCGTCGCTGTATTAGCAGCCAACTTTCCCGAGCACCCAGCGCTGACCGAGGCGGGCTCTTTTGACCCCAAATATATGAACCTTCGTAAACGCAGCTGGGTGAGCTACGTCACTCTGGGCTTGTTTGACAAGCGAGACGCCAAAGGTTTTGACACGCGCAAAATCTACGACCCCGTCTACCAAGACAACATTGCAGTAAACGCCCCGTAAAAAGCGTATGGATACTGCGGTGCTTGATTGACGGAACCGTGGCTCGGGCGCTGTTGGCTGATACTATCCAGCTACACTAGACTGTAGAAAACAACACCGAAAACTACACCTAGAGAAAGCCGCTCGAAAAATTCGGCGGCAATACCAGGGGCCCTCCTCATTCAACATGCGTAAGCATCACCACAACATCAATTTACTGAAGATTTACCTGTACTTTAGGTCTGCCCTATCGCTGCTTTTGTGTGTCATGTTTTTGTCGCCAACTGCAACCGAGATTGTGGGCACGGTTTACCCCAAATTATACATGTGGACGAGTTTGGTCTACGCCAGCCTGTGTATTACTACGGCAATATTCTACCCAGCCGACAAACTTCTCCACTCCTTTAATCGATTAGTGGGCTCGCTCATAATCGATATTCTCGCGGTGTTAACGCTACTGCATGCCAGTGGCGGCATAGACAGTGGTTTAGGGTATTTAATCTTAGTTTACGTAGCCATCAGCGCCATATTTGTACGAGGGCAATTGGCCATTGCTTTTGCCGCCATGACCAGCCTTATGGTAATGGCAGAAAGTATTTACCTCGCTCAAACTACCGGCGCAAGCAATAAATTTTTGTTCTCCGCCGGCTCATTAGGTATATTAATCTTTATTACGGCCTATGCCTTCCAGTTTTTTAGCGAACGTCTTCGCCAGAGTAACTTAGAGACGCAAGCGCAAGCAGCCTATGCCGAACACTTACAACGCCTAGCCCAACTTATTGTACGGCGCATGCGTACCGGGATCATCGTTCTAGATCATCAGCACCGCATTGAGCTTGTGAATGACTCGGCGCTGCAGCTACTCGATTTACCGCAAAACCTCAATTATCACCACCAATCCATCGACGAAATTTGCCCACTTAAGCCTCTTATTCTCAAGTGGGAAGCAGACCGCTCCATCGCTACTGTCGTTGAAGAAATTAACCCTGGAACCCATTTGCGAGTCGGCTTTGCACAACTAGAAATAGGAGAGAGCGAACGAACCGTGGCCTACCTAGAAGACCACCGCGTCATGACGCAACAAGCCCAACAGCTTAAGCTTGCGGCGCTAGGCCGCCTTACAGCCAGCATTGCCCACGAGGTAAGAAACCCATTAGGTGCCATTTCACATGCCGCGCAGCTTTTGGCAGAAAGCCCCACCATTGCACCGGCCGACCTGCGACTCACCGAGATTATTGAACAACATTCTGCACGCGTTAACGGTATTATCGAATCTACCCTTGCCATTTCTCGCCGCCAAGAACCGCAACCGGAACCGTTAAACCTTCAAGCGTGGACCCCCAAGTTTTTAAACCAATATACCACTGGCCATCAAGCATCCATTGAATACAAGCACTACGGCCAAGGGCACTTAATCAAAGCTGACCCTACTCAGCTTTCTCAAATTCTAACCAACTTGCTCGACAACGCTCTGCGCTACAGTGAAAAAGCCACAGGCAAGCGCACAGCTGTTTTGAACGTAAAGCAATCAGAAAACGATGATACTGCATACATAGAGGTCATAGACTTTGGTGAGGGAATCCCCGAGGAAAAGCTACCAAACATTTATGACCCGTTTTTCACCACAGACGAAAAAGGTTCTGGCCTTGGGTTGT
>CAYZQH010000182.1:0-6722 GCA_964480055.1 uncultured Cellvibrionaceae bacterium | reverse complement strand
CGTCCCAATTGAAGTTTACCTTACCGTAAGTGGCCAGTACTTTATTTGCGGCTATATAGCTGTCTTCGTTATCTGCTGCCACAGAAATTTGCATTTCGTTTGCAGGGTTCAGCGCTGCCGTATTCGAAAATACTGAGCCGGTGGGGCCATATAGCGCGCTATGTGGTGTTTCGGATGTGTCGATATACATTTGTAGCTGTCGGTAAATTCTGGCTTTTTCCCAGTATTCATACCCACCGCTAACAGTGACGTAAAAGTCTGACATTTCCAGTGGCATTTCTGCGTGCCAACCATAGCTTTCTACGTAATCTTCTAAATCTGTAAACCGATAATCGGCCGCCGAAGTTGACGTTTGTACGCGCTCAGATAGCACGTCTGCTGAGGTTGTATCTACCGTGGTATCCGAAGTGACGGTCAGTTCATTGGGGATGTCTGTGGTACTTTCGGCATCCGAGTAATACCAATTAAATTTAAGGCCGTCTGCAAAGTCTAAAAACCCGAGCTTTAAGTCTTCAAGGGTGTCTACGGTAATTTCATGCTTGCCGTGAATCTGGTGTATTTGCATTTCACGGGCTTCGTAGCGCAAACCGTATTCTTTGAAACCGCTACCGTCTGGCAGTGTACGGTTGCTGTTGAGGATTTTAGCCGTTGAAACGTTATCGTCGGTATTGCGAATAAAAAGTGATGTGGTTTCGATGGAGTGGTTTTCATTTAGGCGCAAGCCAAAAGATAAATCCCCAGTAATACTGGTGTTATAAGTGGTTTCGTTTTCTGTGGTAAAGGCGATATCACCCATACCGGATACGCGTTTAATGGTTTCTTTTGAGCGCGTGGTTCTTTCGTAGTCTACGCCGGCAAGAACGCCAAACTCTATATCATTATCAAAAACCCACAGGTTGCCGCCAGTCAATGCACCACTAAAGTCTGTTTGAGGCGTGTTGTCGTTATATATGGTGATGTTTCTATTGAGTTCGGTCAGTAACTGGCGATTAACGCCTTCGGCTTGATCTAGGGTGATGTTATCTGTTTCGCTGATGGTTAGTGCATCAAGGTCACCAAGATAGGTGTCTAATGCATTGAGCAGAGTTGGTGAAATTGCGCGGGTGCCGTCGTCTTTACCTAGGTGGTCATCGGGGCCGCCGGCGTAGGCTAGGGCGTCTGCTCGTGACTCGGTATTGAGTTTGGTGCCCAACTCTACACTGAATGTTAAATCCTCTGGGATACTTCGCGTGCGAATATCTATGCTGCCGCCGCCAAACGCAGCTGGCATATCTGAGGATGCCACTTTTTGTACGGATAAACTACTAACTATGGAGGTGGGGAATATATCTAATGGAATAACATTACGCGATAAATCTGGAGAGGGCACCACTGCGCCGTTTAATGTGGTGCTGGAGTATCGTTCACCAAGGCCACGAACATAAACAAATTTACCATTAACTAAAGTCACGCCCGGCATCCGACGTAGGGCACCGGCAACGGTAGAGTCTCCAACGCGACTGATTTGTTCGGCGTCTACTAGATCGGCCGCTACATCCAAATCCATGCGCTCGGCAACCACGTCAAATGCTGCGGCTTTCATACGGCCCAAAATTAAAACTTCTTCCATGACGGGGGCGGGTTCGTCAGTTTCTTGTGCACTGACCATTTGAGCGGCAACAGCAGAGCTAACCGCTAGGCTCAATGCGCTCATCTTTAGTGTTGCGGGTAAAAATTTGGTCTTGAACAATTGTTTTTTCATTGTCACAAACTCATATTTCTATATTAGGGAGCGGAAAAAGAAAGGGCGCCGTAAGGCGCCCTTAACTACGGCTGAGGGGGAACGCTTATGGGTTGATTATTCAAACCAAAGTGCTTGGCCGCGATTGCCATCGTGTAAGCCGTATGCCCAGCCTGCAGTCCAATCGTTGGCAGCAGTTACGGCACCAACGTACTCGGCAGAGTCTGACGGAGTGATAGTTGGGGCGCCGCCATTGATGACTACGTCAGTGATGGGCAGAGAGTAAAAGCCATCCAAGATTACGATGTTAGGCTCTGCAGTGCTGGTTGGGTCTTGACCCGCTTCAGCGGTTTGCATCACGTCATTGCCAGTACCAAGGAAGGTTTCTAGTGTTGTGCCGTTTGGAAGGTCATTGCCTTTAGTTAAGTCTTGGCAAGCAAAAATTGAAGCTGCAATGCTGACGTTGTCGTCTTGGGCGCCTTGTAATGTCTCTGCGCTATCAATACGTAAACACTGGTTTTCGTCAGTGTCCATCACAACGCCATCGGCTTGATAGGCGGTAGTCACTAGGCTGTTATTGATCTTGGCAAAGTGGCCTTCACGGACGCGTAAACCAGCACCAACACCGTGTGTACCAGCGGCAACGGGTGACACAATGCAGGTTACGTGATTCAAGGTGGCTGCCGAGTTTAAGCCACGAGCGATAAAGTCGTCGTTTTTGGTGCTTTGATCGGCTTTGTAGCTGCCAATACCATCAGACTCTAAACATTGTTGGCCATCGGTTTCTGACTGGATAACCAAAGCGTTGTTAATGGTGCCAATGTAACCTTCGTCAATGTCGATTGAGTCATCACGTACGTATAAAGCAATGTAGTTACTGATGTTAACTGCGCCACCAAACATTTCAATGCCGTCATCATAAGTCGAGTAGGCTTGTAAGTGATTCACCGTGGTACCACTGCCGATAGCGTCAAAAGAAATGCCGTTTAGCTCATTGTCTGGGGCGACTTGTGCACCTGTGTGTTTAACAACAACGTACTCTAATACGCCAGAGTTATCCGCATCGTTGCTTCCGCCGTAATGCGTTTGTGCGGACCCGCCTTTACCTTCTGCGGCTACGTGACATTCGCCATCGCTGGCAAAATCACTTTGGCCACGAATACCGGTGTAGGAACACTTGTTGGTTACGCCAAACCCATTAATGATTAAGCCGCCCCATTGGGATACGTCTTCAGGTTGAACGGTGCCGTTTACGGCATCGCTTACAGAAGTAATGGTGACAGGTGCAGTTGAAGAACCTTCAGCAAAAATTTGAGAGCCACGGTTAATTACCATGTAGTCTTCGCTAGAGCGGAACGCCAAGGTCGCGCCAGCTTCAACACGAACAGCAGAGCCGTCGCCACCCTTTGATATGCCGTTCATGGCTAAATCTGCGTTGGAGTTATAATTGCGGCCAACAACCAAGCTACCTGCAAAGATATGAACACCGTCGTTAGGTAGGTCCGCAAAGGTCACTTGCAAGTCAGTAATCGTAAGGGGGTTGGTAAGATCAACAAAATCAGTGCCGTAGGTACAGTGCGGTGCGCTGTATGATCCTTGACGAACTACGCCACTGGCGCTGTAGGAAGCACATGGATTGCTGGACTTGCTGCTAGCGTCACCTTCAGTTGTAGTGTTACCACTGTTGTCACCAGTGACAGAGTTGTCTACACGGGCGTCTGTGGTGGCTTTATTTTGCGCATCGATATTAATGTCGCCGCTTTCACAGCCAGAAAGTGCAGCGATAAGTGCACTTAAGCCAACTAGAGATTTCATTTTCATGTGATTTACTTCTCCTACGAAGGGTTGTGTAACGCAATACTATTCGTGGCATGCGCAGGAGCGTGCCGCGAGTAAAAATTAAAGGGGGTGAGCCAAGCGTAGTGCCTGCACATTACGCTTTTGTGAAGGTGTCCCCGAACCCGAAAAGGCTTGTAACCTGACCGAATTTGGCGCACATATTTGCTTAAACGTGTGACAGTTATGAGGCAGAAATATGAAGGTTATATTACAGGTGTGTTGCGGCAGTCTTTGATTTGCATGACGATTGTCATGCAAATGTCGGCGGTATTTTGGGTGGGTTTGAGCGTGGCAGCGTTATTGCTGCCAGTATGTGACGCGCTCTTCTAGAGGGGGGCGTATACGTTCAGCAGGCGTCTCGGTATAGCTGCCAATATAAACAAAGCCTGCAATTTTGTGGTGCTCAGGTGCATTTAGTTGCTGTAGTACCGCTTTGTGATAACTGTACCATTCTGTCAGCCACTGTGCGCCAAACCCCAAAGACGAAGCCGCTAACAATAAGTTTTGGCATACTGCACCGGCACTAAGCTCTTGCTCCCAGTTCGGGATTTTATGATGTCGCTCTGCGGTAGAAATAACCGCAATGACCGTTGGTGCACGTAAAAGAAGCTCTGCTTGCCCCTGAGTTAATTTGGCGGAGGCGTCTGGGTGCTCCTGCTTATAGATATTAGCCAGCGCGCTACCAAATTGGGCTCTGGCTTGGCCTTCAAACACCACAAAACGCCAAGGCCCCAGTTTGCCGTGGTCTGGCACGCGGTGAGCTGCCTGTAACATTTGTTGCAATTGGTTGGTGTTAGGCCCAGGTTCATTGAGGTTTTTAGCCAATACAGATCGGCGGGTTAGCAATTGTTCGATCATGAAGACTCCTTGATTTATTCGTGCAGGATACGGGCGTTGATTGGCGGACTCAAGCGTACTTGTGGGTTTAAAGCATAGAAAGATGCAGTTAGCTTGGCGCGCCTGTGAGTACTATAATGCCGCCTTTTTTAAAATAGATCAGCCGAGATAAACTATGACCGTACGCACACGCGTGGCTCCATCCCCTACCGGTGACCCCCATGTGGGAACCGCCTACATTGCCTTGTTTAACCTTTGTTTTGCCAAAGCCCATGGCGGGCAGTTTTTGTTGCGCATTGAAGATACAGACCAGGCGCGCTCTACGGCAGAGTCTGAAAAGGCTATTTTAGATTCTTTGCGTTGGTTGGGGTTGGATTGGGACGAAGGCCCAGATGTAGGAGGCGGTGCCGGCCCCTACCGTCAAAGTGAGCGCAGCGAGCTTTATAAAAAGTACGTGGAGCAACTGTTGCAAGGCGGGCATGCGTTTAAATGCTATCGCACAGGCGAAGAGTTGAATACCATGCGCACTCAAAGAAAAGAGGCCGGCATCCACTCGGCCCTAAAGCCCAGTGATTTAATGTTGCCAGAGAGCGAGGTGGCGAAGCGTGAGGCCGCAAATGCGCCTTATGTGGTGCGCATGAAAGTACCGGAAGATGCTGGCCCATGCCCCATTAAAGATATGCTGCGAGGGGAGATTGAGCTAGATTGGGCGCAGGTAGATGCACAAGTGTTGATGAAGTCTGACGGCTTACCTACATATCATTTAGCGAATGTAGTTGATGACCACTTAATGGGCATTACTCATGTTATTCGTGGCGAGGAATGGATTAACTCGGCCCCCAAGCATGTGCTGCTGTATCAATACTTGGGTTGGGAGCCGCCCGTTTTCTGCCATTTGCCATTGTTGCGTAACCCCGACAAAACTAAGCTCAGCAAGCGTAAAAACCCCACCAGTATTTTGTACTATCAACGCATGGGGTATTTACCTGAGGCGTTAGTTAACTACCTTGGGCGTATGGGTTGGTCAATGCCCGATGAAAGTGAAAAATTCACACTAAAACAAATGCAAGAGGCTTTTGATATCCAGCGCGTATCATTGGGTGGGCCTATTTTTGATGTGGAAAAGCTCAATTGGCTTAACGGGTTGTGGATAAGAGAGGATTTTTCAGCCGAGGCGTTGGTCGACCAGTTGTCTAACTGGGCATTAAATAGAGAGAACCTATTAGCCGTAATCCCTCACGTGCAACGCCGAATGAATACCTTAAGTGATTTTATCCCCATGGTTGCTTTTATGCTCTCGGGCAAACTGCCTTTAACGGCTGATAGCTTTGCAGGGTTAAAAACCGATGAGCCAACCAGCTTAAAGATTTTACAGTTTGCGTTATGGCGTTTGGAAGCATTACGAGGTTGGAATAAAGACGCAATTTTTGCCGAGTTTAAATCATTAGCCGACGCCCTAGAAATAAAAGTCAAAGATTTTGTTGCCCCCGTGTTTGTGGCGGTCAGTGGGTCTACGGCTTCTATCTCTGTCACAGATGCCATGGAGCTTATGGGGTCTGACCTGTCACGCGCGCGTGTTAGAGAGGGGATAGATGCGCTTGGTGGCGCGGGCAAAAAAGTATTGAAGCGCTTAGAAAAAGAGTACCAAACGTTAGAGCGTGTTAAACAAGATAGCGCTGAATAAGGCTTAGGCTTTATAAACGCAACCTGCCTTTTTAACTTAAAAAGACGTAAGTTTCATTTTTTAAGTTATATCCAAAAAGCCTTAGCATTGCCTGAGGCTTTTTTATGCTTGCTCAAGCTAAAATATAGAGGTGAATGAGCAAAAAGGTTATGGCAAAGACGAGAATCTTTTATCAATTCTGTTTTTATAAAAACATAGTGTTTTACAGCGGTGTGTAAACCGCATATGCTCTGAATGTTGTATTCCCAAGTGGGTGAGTGGTATGAATATTCAGGGCTCCCATCTTAATAGCCTTTACAAGGCAAACTCTGGTATTAATCAAAGTGCCGAGCGTATTTCGTCTGGGCAGCAGATTAACTCTGCCGCAGATGATGCGGCCGGGTTGGCTATTTCTAATCGCTTAAGTGGTCAAATACGTGGTACTGATCAAGCCATACGCAATGCTAATGATGGTGTATCTTTGTTGCAAACCGCAGGCGCTGGCTTACAAAATGTGACCGAAGGCGTAGCACGGTTAAGAGAGTTGGCGCTGCAGGCCAGTAACGGCACATTGTCAGATTCTGACCGCAGTGCAATAAATAAAGAGGCCCAAGAGTTGGTGGCAGCCATTGGGCAAAATGTAGAAAACACAACCTTTAACAA
>CAYZQH010000181.1:0-6729 GCA_964480055.1 uncultured Cellvibrionaceae bacterium | reverse complement strand
TACGCAAGGAGCGCCACAATATAGCGAGCCGTCATTAATACCAATACGCGGGAAACAAAAGTTTTAATCATATTCAGTATTTCGACCTTTACAAAAATAAGTAGGGAGTAATTGTATAAAGCCAGTGTAGCTCACCGCTCAAACACCCCATCATTCATAATTTTTTTTGTGAGAATACAAAGCGCCAAGCAAAGCGTAATGGCGTTTGCTAAAACAATCACTGTCTCATCAATCAATACACCATAGACCAGCCACAGTGCGACGCCAACGGTAAAAACACTGTACATTATTAAAGATAATGCCTGAGTATCGCCGGTTTTTAACACTTTAATGGCCTGAGGTAAAAAAGATAGCGTCGTACAAAACGCGGCGCTGTAACCGACTAAGTCTAACCAGGACATATACTAACTCTAAGCTCCAAAAAATTTACAACCAATAACAGCCCTGAGCTAAAGACAGCAAATTGGCACGTTGTTACACGGGGGAGTACAGCCTTTGGGTGAAAGCCAAAAAATCTCACATCAATGGTGACTTGGGGGCCACACGAACACACCTATGCAGCCTTTGCACGTTCACCCTAAAGATTGGCGGGCCACATAACAAAGCATTTATTCAGTGGCCGCTCCAACGTTGTTAGCCTCCATACGGGCGCGCAACTCCTCTTCGGATACGTGAATTAAATTCCCGTTTACCTGAGCGCCCTTAACCATTTCAATGACGTTATAGTACACATTGCCATGAATCACACACGTTGCAGCCAACTCAATGTGTTTAAGGCATTGGATATCGCCCTTTACTACACCGCGGATCACTATTTTGGATAATTGTACCTGCCCCTCTACGAGGCCACCCTGGCAAATTTCCAGCTCTGCATTGGCATCACCTACGATGGTGCCCACTACATGGCCCTGAATATGAACGTCTCCATTAAATTGAATATCTCCAATAATTCGGGTGCCCTTAGAAATCAGCGTATGATGGGACGCCATAACCTCTCCTAATAAAGTAACTCACGTTACGGTAATTTTAGTAACTCAGAAATACCCGTTTATATATGCTGCTGCACCAACCAGCCTAAGCGCTTTTCAATGGTGACGGGTTTTTTCCCTGTTGAACGAGCTTCTAACTCAATGCGCTCGGGGTCAAACCCCTCTGGCAAAGTTAACTCACCTTCAATATTTTGAAAGTATTTAAAGCGCAGTTTTAAATTAGTGCTTGCCACTGTGGGCGACAAATCTTTTAGCGCAAATACTTTAAGGTTGCCTTCTATGTGGCCCACAATATTAAAACTCAGCGTACCGTGAAGCACACTGTGCTGCGAGGCCAATTGTTGCATAACCACTTTGTAGCGGAATGTACGTGGGGTTTCTGTTTCCGTGATCTCGGCAGCGCCAAAGGTTAAGCCACGCTTATTGCCCGACGGTGCCATTAAATTGCGATAAAACTGATTCTCCTCTTCCAAAGAGGCCAGCCGCTCCTTAAGGCCCGTCACCTCGGTGCGTACTACCTCCAATGCGCCTTGATCCACCTCTGCACCTAAACGCGCATTGGCCAATTGCTGTTTCAGGGTTTCGGTTTCTTCGCGTGTGGACTCTAATTGAGTGCTCACCGCGGTTAAATCCGTTAACGCCATTTCTTGACCAGACACGCCGTACTTATAGCCCAACCAATAGCCGCCTTGCCCTATTAATACGCAGCCAACAACCACTGCAGCGGCAAAAATCCCCCAAATTAGAGGGCGATATTTCACAACGCGGTACTGATATTCGCGCGACCCTTTTACCTTTGACACTACCCACCCTTACTTAACCGAAGATGGGCATAAACACTTACATGCCTATGCCCGCTTGCCACAAAAACCCAACAACAATCATGCATTAGCGCACTTTAATTTATGGCAATAAAGCCGGAAAGTTTAAGCCTAATGTTTCTTCCAGGCCAAACATGATGTTCATATTCTGTACCGCTTGACCAGAAGCCCCTTTGGTTAAATTATCTTCAGCGACTAAAATCACTGCGGTATCACGCTGCTGCGGCTTTAACACAGCAATGCGCGCTATATTGGTGCCTTTCACCGACCGAGTTTGAGGCAACATACCCACGGGCAACACATCCACAAACGGCTCATTGCCGTATCGCTGCTCGTACAGGGCCTGTAAATCTATGTCTTTATCTATCAAAGTGGCATATAACGTGGCATGAATACCGCGAATCATAGGCAGTAAATGCGGCACAAAGGTCACTTGGGCTGCTTCCCCTTTGCCTGCCTGAATATCGCTTAGCCCCTGCTCTATTTCTGGCAAATGCCGGTGCCCCGAAGCACCATAGGCTTTAAAGCTGTCACTGGCCTCTGCAAGCGAGGTATCCACATTGGCTTGGCGACCGGCACCGCTAACACCACTGGCGGCATTGGCAATTAAACGCTTAGCATCCACAAGGCCAGCTTCTAGCAATGGCATAAAGCCCAGCTGCACAGAGGTGGGATAACACCCCGGGCACGCCACCAACTGTGCGCTTTTTATTTGCTCGCGGTTGACCTCTGGCAAACCATAAACGGCCTCGCTGACCAGTTCAGGGCATTGATGCGGCTGGTTGTACCATTGCTCCCACAGGGCAATATCACGGATACGAAAATCGGCGGATAAATCAATAACTTTAACGCCAGCGCCGATCACATCTTTCATCATGGACTGAGCCACCCCGTGAGGCGTGGCAAAAAATACCACATCACACTGGCTGATCACTTCTGAACTGGGCGCGCTAAAGGCTAAATCATAATGCCCACGCAAATTGGGGAACATCTGAGCTACAGCCATACCATCGTTCGCACGCGAGGTGATACATACCACTTCTGCCTGTGGGTGGTGCGCCAAAAGGCGCAGTAATTCAACGCCGGTATAGCCCGTTCCACCAACAATCCCTACTCTAATCACTTCAACCTCAACTCTTAACAATACAAACCAAACGCATAGTGTAAACAAAAACCCGCTACTGGCGGTAAATTTGCATCCTTTCATAAAAAATTTTAGCTAAAATCCAGGCATACATGCTAGCTGGCACCCTAAATGGTCTTTTATTCTCTATACCGACGCAAACTAAAATCGGCATTTCATCAGTTTAGATATTCTATTTCCTATGTGGATGCACTGCCGCAACTCACCGTTTTAGGCTTTTTAGTGGGGCTTTTAACTGGCCTGATCATCGCATTATTCCGGCTAATGATTGACCTCCCGCTTGGGCAAATATTACCCAGCGGCCCAGAAAGTTTTGAAAGTTTGGCGCCGCAAACGCGTGCCCTTTTTATTGGCGGCGGCCTAATTGTCAGCTACGGTATTTTGCGCCTTGCCGGGCGTCAGGCAAGGCAGGTTTCTGTCAGCCATGTACTAGACCGCTTGCACAATTATCAAGGACATATGCCTACGCGAAATTGGCTGGTTCAATTTTTTGCTGGCATCGCCTGTATTGTCAGTGGGCAATCAGTGGGGCGAGAAGGCCCAGCCATACATTTAGGTGCTGGCGCCGCCGCACGCTTAAGCCGTGTACTTAGGCTACCTCACAATAGCCGGTATACGTTAATAGCGTGCGGTGTTGCCGCAGCCATCGCTGCCTCGTTTGACACTCCAATGGCCGGGGTAATTTTTGCGATGGAGGTAATAGTCATGGAATACACTATCATTGGCTTTGTTCCAGTCATTTTAGCCTCTGTCACCGGCACCGCCATCAGTCGTTGGGTATTTGGCGAAACCACCCCTCTCATTTCTAGCACCAACGCCATGGAAAGCCTACTAGAGCTGCCCTTTATGGTTTTTACGGGCTTGGTGTTGGCCTGTACCGCAGCTGCATTTATCCGTATACACATTCATGCGCTTAAACTAACCACCACCACGCCTTTATGGTTGCGCTTTATGATTGCTGGCGGGCTGTCCGTTGTCGTGGCTTGGTACGTACCACAAGTTATGGGGTTAGGGTATGACACGTTGAACCAAGCGGCCGCAGGGTCACTTGCGCTCAAAACATTACTGGTGGTTGCCGCAGCCAAGCTAATCTTAAGCCCATTGGTGGTGGGCCTGGGTGTACCTGGGGGCATTATCGGCCCTACTCTGGTAGCAGGTGCGTGCTTGGGCGGCGTGTTGGGGTACGTTGCCCAGTGGTTATATTCCACGCCCACCGCAGAGCCCGGCTTTTACGTGATACTGGGCATGACCGGCATGATGGCTGCCATACTCAATGCCCCTCTGGCCGCGCTCATGGCAGTGCTGGAGCTAAGCTATAACCCACACATGATCTTTCCTTCTATGTTGGTTATCGTTATTGCCTGTGTAGGCACACGCTTTTTGTTTAAGCTAGACGGTATATTTTTAGAGCAGTTAAAGGCCCAAGGCAAAGCGCTGAGTTTTACCCCCGCAGAACAATCTTTAAAGCGCACAGGCATTGGCAATGTGATGAATACCACCTTGGTTTACGCCAATCGGCTACTGGACTACGAGCAGGCCAAGGTCTTATTGGTCAGCAAACCAGAGTGGATAGTGTTAGATTTTAAGGAGAAATCCACTCGCGATAAAATTGCTTTAAAAGCCGCCGACCTAGCTAGCTATCTGGCCGACGCGCCGGTAGAAGTGTTAAGCCTTGCAGAAAATTTAGATCTTCTGGCCATCCCGGCTAGGCGTTTAACGCTCTCCCCAATTCACGAAACAGCCACTTTGTGGGAAGCACTAGAGGCCATAAGAAACGCCAACGCAGAGGGCCTATATGTTGCCAGGTTAAACAACCCACTTGCCGCGCAAATTCGCGGCGTCATTACTGAGGACGATGTAAAAAATTACTACCAGCTATAAAAGGCTTAGCTAAAGCCAGAACACTGGCCCCAAAAACGAATGCCGAGTTGTTTTATGTTGCCGGAAGCTAGAATGGCAGCTTTCTAACAAGCCTTTAAATAGTGGTAAACCTTGAACCCTTGACGCCTGGCTTGTAGGGTTACACCCCCCAACTGATTGGATACACCCTATGCTATGGGCAAAAGCTTTGCATTTCATCGCCGTTGTTTGCTGGTTTGCCAGTATTTTCTATTTACCTAGGCTGTTTGTGTATCACGCCATGGCTGAAGACGAACCCAGTAAAGAACGGTTTAAGGTAATGGAGCGCAAACTGTACAAAGGGATTGGTACGCCTTCTATGATCGCAACCATCGTATTCGGTGCCGCCTTTGCGCACTCCGCTGGCGCCTACTACGTAAGCCAAACATGGTTTTGGATAAAAATGGCACTGGTATTTTTGCTGGTTGGTTACCACCATATGTGCGGCGCATATATTAAGAAATTCGCCGCAGAAAAACCTCTGCCCAGTCATAAGTTTTTTCGGGTTTTTAATGAAATCCCAGTTGTGTTTTTGGTTATTATTGTATTTTTAGTTGTGTACAAAATGCCTAGCTAGGCGTATGGAAATACTGCCAAGATCAACCATATTAAGTGGTTGATCTTGGATAAAAACTCACTATCCCAACAAAGAGGCTCCAGTGAAAGTAACCACACCACCGGTAGTACTGTGTTTTTCCGCCCTGGACCCATCAGGCAGGGGCGGCATACAAGCGGATATAGAAACCATTGCCAGCTTAGGCGGCCATTGCGCACCTGTAGCCACAGCCACGTGCACCTCTGGCGCTGCAGAAACCACCGAGACCATTGCCTCAGACCCTACCCTGGTGATTGAACAAGCACGCTCAGTACTAGAAGACATGAGCGTTCAAGCCATTAAAGTGGGTTTTTTGGGCTCTGTTACTAACGCCGAAGCCATTCACTCTATTTTAAGTGACTACCCCAATATCCCGATGGTTATGCACCCCGCCTTTTGCTTGTGGGATAAAACCGATGCCGAACAAGCGGACCTTCCAGCGGCAATTACCTCCTTGTTACTACCACAGGCAGAGATTATGGTGGCCACCATTGAAGAGGCCTATACCCTAGTCAAAGAAGGGGATACCGTGCATGCCACAGCGCAAGCGCTAATGAGCCACGAATGTACACATGTACTGCTAAAACATGCCAACGGCCAAAACAGAAAGTTTCAATCTACTCTATATAATGAAAAGGGCGTTATGCAGGAATACGGCTGGCAAACCACCCCACCAACCTGCCATGGCACCTCTAGCACCCTCACCTCGGCCGTTGCGGCCTACCGCGGGCACGAGTGCCCCGTTCAATCTGCCGTTGAGCACGCTCAAAACTTTACTTGGCAAGCCATGAGCCATGCTTGGCAGCTGGGCTTTGGCAAGCCAACGCCAAACCGTTTACATTGGGTGAATGCAAAAAAGCCTGACGACAAAGACAACCCCTCTGGCAACACCGCCCATTAATAATGCCACCACTTTGCCTAATTTATGCCATTACAGACCCCAAACTGTTACCTGGCAATACGCTGTACGAGGGGGTTGAGCAGGTCATTGCTGGTGGCATAACTACCATTCAATACCGCGACAAAACCGCCAACAACGCTCAAAAATTAGCGCGTGCACAAAGTTTGTCTGCATTGTGTAAACGCTTAAATGCGCAATTAATTATCAACGACGACCCCGAGCTTGCGGCTATCTCAAAGGCCCACGGTGTGCACCTTGGGCAAGCAGACGGCTCGGTTGACCAAGCGCGAAAACTACTGGGGTCGGACGCCATTGTTGGCGTGACCTGCCACAACCAACTGCCGTTGGCGCTGTCTGCCAGCCGCCAGGGGGCCAGCTAT
>CAYZQH010000180.1:0-6809 GCA_964480055.1 uncultured Cellvibrionaceae bacterium | reverse complement strand
ACCAAACCTACTTTGGGCGTCATTTGTAAGCGTTGGTGTGTTGGGGCGATCTCTACATTGGCGTGGATGCAACTGATTAAAGCAATGTAGAGCTATTTCTAGGAGCAATTTCCGAGCGAAGCGGGTACCCAGTAGTGTGATTCAACGTGGTTTGGCTTCTGGGGCTTTGTTGGGCGTTGCTTCGCTCGACCCAGTCTACGGCACCTCTGCGTCTAGCGTCTTACGTTAGCCTCTACCCCTTTTTACTTTAAATGCCGCATTCTGCGGCTGTTTGGTGTACAATTTCGCGCCTATTTTTCCCCTGCTTGAGTTTGAGGAGCCGCCATGTTTGATAAATCCCCTACCGTAGCTGAGTTTGACCCAGAGATTTGGTCTGCCATTGAGAATGAAGGTCGCCGCCAAGAAGAGCACATCGAGCTAATTGCGTCAGAGAACTACACCAGCCCAATGGTGATGGTGGCGCAGGGCACAAAACTTACCAATAAATATGCCGAGGGTTACCCCAATAAGCGCTACTATGGTGGCTGTGAATACGTCGATCAGGCCGAGGCTTTAGCCATTGAACGGGCAAAAACCTTATTCGGAGCAGATTACGCCAACGTTCAACCCCATTCTGGCTCTCAAGCAAATGCGGCTGTGTATCAAGCTCTTTTAAGCCCCGGTGATACTGTTTTGGGTATGAGCCTGGCTCACGGCGGGCATTTAACTCACGGCGCAAAAGTGAACTTTTCGGGTAAGACTTACAATGCCGTACAATACGGTTTGAACGCAGAAACCGGTGAGGTGGATTACGAGCAAGTGGCCGAGCTTGCACGTGAGCACAAGCCTAAAATGATTGTGGCTGGATTCTCTGCCTATAGCCAAATTATGGATTGGCAAAAATTCCGTGATATTGCCGATGAGGTTGGCGCTTACTTGTTAGTGGATATGGCGCACGTGGCAGGCCTAGTGGCCGCTGACGTATACCCATCACCAGTGCAAATAGCGGATGTTACTACCTCCACTACGCACAAAACATTACGTGGCCCTCGTGGCGGCATTATCTTGGCCAAAGCCAATGCAGAGATAGAAAAGAAGCTGAATTCAGCTGTATTCCCTGGTGGCCAAGGTGGCCCGCTAATGCATGTGATTGCCGCAAAAGCCATATGCTTTAAAGAGGCCATGAGTGCGGAGTACAAAACCTACCAGCAACAAGTGGTAACCAATGCTAAAGCCATGGCCGAGGCATTTAAAAAGCGCGGCATTAATATTGTGTCTGGCGGTACTGAAAACCACTTAATGTTGGTGGACCTAATAGGTAAAGAGTACACCGGTAAAGACGCAGACGAAGCGTTGGGCCGTGCCAATATTACGGTCAATAAAAATGCCGTACCCAACGACCCACGCTCGCCCTTTATTACCAGTGGTTTACGTGTAGGTACACCGGCAATTACTACGCGCGGTTTTGGCGAACAAGAATGCGTCACTCTGGCCAATTGGATGTGCGACGTATTAGACAGCTTAGAAGCGGGCAACTCTGAAGCGGTTATCGCCAGCGTTAAGGATAAAGTCTTAACCTTGTGTAAAGACTTTCCTGTTTACGGCGAATAACATAGCCCTATCAGGATGAGATGGTTAGGAAAGGGGCGCTAAAAAGGCCCCTTTTTTTATCGTATGTGTTATCGCCAATTTAAGTGATTTAAACATACTAAAAATAAAATCGGAGCTTAAATGTATTGCCCGTTTTGTAATGAAACAGATACCAAAGTGATAGATTCGCGCCTAGTGGCAGAGGGCGGGCAAGTGAGGCGCAGGCGAGAATGCCAAAAATGTCACGAGCGGTTTACCACCTTTGAATTAGCAGAGCTGGTAATGCCTAGAATCATTAAACAAGATGGCTCGCGTCAACCGTTTGATGAACAAAAGTTACGATACGGGTTGTTAAAGGCCTTAGAGAAGCGCCCCGTTAGCATTGAAGATATTGAAGCGACCGTGGCCAGTATCTCAAAAGATATACAGGCCACAGGAGAGAGAGAGGTTCAGTCAATCTATGTGGGGGAGACGGTAATGAATGCCTTACGTAAATTAGATGGTGTTGCCTATGTGCGCTTTGCCTCGGTTTACCGAAGCTTCCAAGATATCAGTGAATTTCGCCAAGAGATTGACCGCTTAGAGCAAGCACCTAAAAAAACGGTGTAACCCATGACCCAAGCTATAAGCGCGCTAGATGTTCACCAGCACCATATGGCATTGGCTTGTGAGCTTGCGTTAAAAGGTCTTACCACAACCACACCCAACCCTGCGGTTGGCTGTGTGATTGTTAAAAATGGGGACGTGATCGGCCAGGGGTATCACCAACAAGCTGGCCAGCCCCACGCAGAGATTAACGCGTTATCTGATTGTGATGAATCACCCAAGGGCGCCACAGCTTATGTCACCCTCGAGCCTTGCGCCCACCAAGGCAGAACGGGCCCATGCGCCACTGCGTTGGTAGCGGCTGGCGTTAGCGCCGTGGTGTATGGTACGCAAGACCCAAACCCTCAAGTGGCAGGGCGAGGGCTGGAAATTTTAAGTAATGCCGGTGTGCAAATTGTTGGCCCAGTATTGCAAGAACAGTGCGAAGCCATTAACCCAGGCTTTATCAAACGGATGCGTACAGGGCTACCCTATGTGCGTTTAAAAATGGCCATGAGCTTGGATGGCCGAACGGCCATGGCCAACGGCGAAAGTCAGTGGATAACGGGCAGCCATGCGCGGCAGGATGTGCAAACGTGGCGCGCGCGAAGCTGCGCTATAGTCACAGGTATAGAAACCGTATTGGCAGACGACCCACAATTGAATGTACGCAGCCCGGAGTTTGGCGCTCATCCACGACAGCCAATTCGCGTGATTGTAGATAGCCATATTCGCACACCGCAAGCGGCACAAATACTGGCAGGTGGCGATGCTGTAATTGCCACGTGCTCCCAGGTAAAACCCGGGCAATCACTGGCCCCAATTTGGGCATTACCCAGTTACCGTGGTCGAGTGGATTTAAATGCTTTGCTAGACAAGCTCAGCCAAGAGCAAATGAATGAAATCTGGGTGGAATGCGGCCCCACATTGGCGGGCGCGTGGGTGCAATCGGGTTTGGTGGATGAGTTAATTGTTTATATGGCCCCGAAGCTTTTGGGTAGCAGCGCAAGGCCGATGATGGCACTACCGTTAGCGCACTTATCAGATGCCATTGAGTGGCAATTAGATGAAGTGACTCCCGTGGGTGCAGATATTCGTTTGCGATACTCTAAAGTTTAGTCTTGGCGGCTGCCGTCTTGAGCCCCTTTTCAACAACCGAACAGTTTAAGTATGTTTACAGGCATTATTGAGTCATTGGGCAAAGTTGCTGCACTTGAGCAAAAAGGTGGCGATGTGCGGTTATACATTCGCGCCCCTAATTGGTCGTGGAAAGATGTAACGTTGGGGGATTCCATTGCTACAAATGGTGTTTGTTTAACGGCGGTTGATTTACCTGGCGACGGGTTTTGGGCCGATGTTTCTGTGGAAACCTTAACCCATACCAGCATTAAACACTGGAAGACCGGTACAGCAGTTAATTTAGAAAAAGCCCTAATGCCTACATCTCGTTTAGGCGGCCATATTGTTAGTGGTCATGTGGATGGTGTGGGTAAGGTGTTAGAGCGTAAACCCGATGGGCGCTCAGAACGGTTTACATTTGAAATGCCAAGTGCCTTAAGCCGCTACGTTGCGCACAAAGGGTCTATCACCATTGATGGAACGAGCTTAACAGTGAATACCGTTTCAGGCTGCACGTTTAGCGTGAATATCGTGCCACACACCATGGAGAAAACGGTAATTGGCGGCTACAAAGCCGACACAGAAGTGAATTTAGAAGTGGATGTGATTGCGCGTTACTTAGAGCGATTATTAAAAGGCGAAAGTTTGCAAAGCGAGAGTGGGGAAAGCTCCAATCTCTCGCAGGCTTTTTTAGCCGAGCACGGGTTTTTAAAGTAAAACTTTTGTATGGAGAAATAATTCCGTATTGAAGTTTGAGGCCCGTAAGTAGTTGAGGCATGCCTAGTTGCAAGTACGATGTTTTACAAAGAGAGTTGTCGTGGAATTAAACAGCGTTGAAGAATTAGTAGAAGATATCCGTCAAGGCAAAATGGTGATCTTGATGGATGACGAAGACCGAGAAAACGAAGGTGATATTATTATGGCCGCTTCGTTGGTGCGTGCCGAAGATATCAACTTTATGGCAACTCATGCACGCGGCTTAATTTGTTTAACATTAACCGAGGGGCGTTGCCGGCAGTTGGGGCTGCCCTTAATGGTGAGCGAAAACCATGCCGTGCACTCCACAAACTTTACAGTGTCGATTGAAGCGGCAGAAGGCGTGAGCACCGGCATCAGTGCTGCCGATCGTGCAACGACCGTATTGGCCGCGGTAAAACGGGATGCACAAGCACACGATATTGTTCAACCGGGGCATATCTTCCCAGTGATGAGCCAGGCGGGTGGTGTTTTAAGCCGTGCCGGTCACACCGAGGCCGGTTGTGACTTGGCGCGAATGGCAGGGCACGAGCCTGCTGCAGTGATTGTGGAAATCATGAACGAAGACGGCTCTATGGCGCGCCGCCGAGACTTAGAAAAGTTTGCCAAGCAATACGATATTAAAATGGGCACCATCGCAGACCTGATTCAATACCGTACCGTCCATGAAAAAACGGTGAACTGCATCAATGAGCGTATGGTGCAAACTCTGCATGGTGAGTTTGTATTAAAAACTTACTTAGACGAAGCTAGAAACGAAAGGCACTTTGCGTTGGTAAAAGGGGCTGTGTCGGAAGATAACCCCACGCTAGTACGCGTCCATGTGGGCAGTACCGCCAGAGATGTGCTGGGTATTTTAAGTACCAAAGAAGGGGACGGCTACACCCCGTGGACTTTTACCGCAGCCATGCAAAAAATTGCCAAAGAGGGTTCGGGCGTATTGGTTTTAATTTGCCACAACGAAACCACCGAAGAAGTTGAAGAAAGCATTGACTGGCTTATTTCTGGCAAGCAAGTGCGCCCACGTAAAGATTTGGCCTACAAACAAGTGGGCACAGGGTCGCAAATCCTTAAAGATATTGGTGTACACAAAATGCGTTTGATGAGCGCGCAATATCGTTTTAAAGCCATCTCTGGGTTTAACTTGGAAGTGGTTGAATATCTGAGCAACGAATAGTGCGATGCAAGAATTTACATAAGGGCACTTCTAAAAAAGTGCATTTTTAGAAGTGCCCTTAATTAAGACGTCAATAAAGTTAAATTGGAACAACCTATGAAAACGATAGAAGGTGATTACGGCACCCCGGTTGGCAAATATGCATTGCTAGTAAGCCGTTGGAATAGCTTTGTGGTAGAGCATCTAAAAGAGGGTGCGATTGACGCCTTAAAGCGCCATGGTATTAAAGAGGGCAGCATTGAAATTGTTTATGCTCCCGGTGCTTTTGAGTTCCCGCTTGTGGCGCAAAAATTGGCTGCCACTAAAAAGTACGATGCGATTGTCGCCTTGGGCGCGGTTATTCGCGGCGGCACGCCGCATTTTGACTATGTGGCTGGTGAATGTACTAAAGGCTTGGCTCAAGTTTCTATGAATACCGGTGTTCCTGTAACCTTTGGCGTACTAACCGTGGATTCCATCGAGCAAGCCATTGAGCGCTCTGGTACCAAGGCCGGTAACAAGGGCGCGGAAGCTGCCCTAACTGCACTAGAAATGGTTTCTCTACTTGGCAAAATTTGATGAGCGATAAAAAAAATTATAAAGAACCGCCTATTTCGGCTCTACGATCTAAGGCACGCCATTATGCAATGCAGGCGTTGTACCAATGGAGCATTAGCAAAAGTGCGTTAAATGTCATTGAGGCGGAGTTCCACTCGGATAATGACATGAGTAAAGTGGACGTGGAATTTTTTCATGAAATTTTGTACAACGTGCCCAAGCATCTAGCACAATTAGAAACAGATTTTTTGCCCTTTGTGGATATAGAGTTGGAAAAGCTTGACCCAATAACTTTGGCTTTGCTGCGTATGTCTAGTTATGAGTTGCGCTTTCGTTTAGACGTGCCATACAAAGTTGTTATCAATGAGGCCTTGCGTTTAGCTAAGAAGTTTGGTGCAACCGATAGCCACAAATTCTTGAATGGTGTACTCGATAAAGTGGCCGCACGCCAAAGGGCTGCGGAGTTTAAGTCGAAGAAGGGCTAAGGTCGCAAACACCAGTGGATGAATTTGCGCTTATTAACCGGTACTTTGGCTCGACCATCAGTGAGCCCTCTATGGGAGTGGTGCGTGGTATTGGTGATGACTGCGCGCTTTTGTCTGTCCCCGCAGGGAGCGACCTGGCCATCTCCATTGACACCGCTGTTGAAGGTGCTCACTTCCCCACAGGGGCAGCCCCCCAGGATATTGCTACGCGTGCGTTTTGTACGGCACTGAGTGATTTAGCAGCAATGGGCGCTACACCCCTGTGGGTCACTCTTGCGCTAACGCTCCCTCAAGCTGATGAATCGTGGCTAAAAGCCTTTAGTGAAAGCCTTAAACAGCTTCTTACACGATTTAACTGTATTTTGGTGGGTGGAGATACCACGCGTGGCCCGTTGACGGTGTCGGTACAAGTTCATGGCAGCGTACCGGCAGGGCAGGCGTTAACGCGCGCTAAAGCAAAAGTGGGCGATGCGGTATACGTAAGTAATACGCTAGGTATTGGTGCCGCAGCGTTGGCGTCTATTCAGGGTGAACTCAATGTTCCTGCTAATGATGCAGCAACTCTAAAAAAGCACTTTTAC
>CAYZQH010000179.1:0-6823 GCA_964480055.1 uncultured Cellvibrionaceae bacterium | reverse complement strand
GCTGTGGATCTAAGGCCGGAAAAATTCAGAGTAGATTTGTCTGAAGGTACTAACGTTAATTGGGCAGAAGGTGGCTTAACCAATCCTAATAACTATTTTATTGGCCATGTTTCCGATCATATAGAAGATAGTGAAGGTGAGCAGTTTGCAGCAAGAATGGACTTCGAGTTTGATATCGACAGAGGGCCATTAGCTTCGATTAAAATGGGCGCACGCTTTGCGAAGCGCGAGCAGGAAATTAAGTGGTCAAATTACAACTGGCAAAATTTTGTGAATACTTGGAGTGGTAACCAACAAAATTATTTCAATATCACCAAAACAGGCCCGGCACGTGCGGATGACCCCGCTACGGATGATTACGATGAATCAGGTGCGCAACCTGGGTTTAATGGTTACCCTGAAGGGTTTTATGAGTTGCGTTCCTTCGGGACGGACTATCACAATTTAGGGCAGCGCGAATTAATATTCCCTAAAGCAAGTGTGTTACGAGACAGAGTTGGGTTTGCAAATAGCATGGGCGCGACTGCATTAGGCTTTACTAACGGTACTGGTTGGGATCCGGTGTGCTCGAATACGGGTGATAGAGCTGAAGAAATCCCTGGCACCTGTGTGACGCCTCCAGAGTTAGTGGATGTGTCTGAAGAAACAGCGGCCCTTTACGCGCAGTTGAATTTTGGTGGGGATGAAGCTGAATTATTTGGCCTACCGTTTTCGGGTAATGTCGGGGTCCGGGTTGTGGAGACCACTAACATTGCCTCCGGCGGTATTTCGATTCCAGCTTTGGATGAGGAGCTATTTTTTACTCCCGCATATAACCCAGCAATGGATGATCCGCTGACGCCGGAAGATGAGTCGGCACTATATCAAGAGCTAAACCGAGACTCCCGAATCGCTTTTGTGCCAGGCGTTACACAGCCCACATGCACACCTATCCCTGATACAAAGGACGGGTCGGCACCGGTGCCCAATACTGTGGGGTGTTATATCTCAGAAGAGGATGTAGCGTTCTTAAATGATGTTGATCAGCTCAGTACGGTGGAAGAGACTCACTTTCACGTATTGCCCAGCTTAAATATCAAGCTAGAGTTTACTGAAAAATTGCAAG
The DNA here is from genome assembly GCA_964480055.1 of uncultured Cellvibrionaceae bacterium. GTDB lineage: Bacteria > Pseudomonadota > Gammaproteobacteria > Pseudomonadales > Cellvibrionaceae > CAYZQH01. The sequence goes on along the minus strand of CAYZQH010000179.1, from coordinate 5,718 downwards.
CTCGGTTGGCTATTTCACGGGCTATGTCCCGCCCGGATATGGGCAACTTGCGCAACTTTACAGCGGTGGAATATTCTGATGCTGACGATGGAAATGCTGAAGATGCTCTATGGGTATATGAGGGCGCCGAGATTGTAGGGTCAAACCTTTACTACAATGCCGGAGGGCAAAACCCCTATTTGGAGCCCATTGTAGCGGACCAACTGGATGTGACTTTGGAGTATTATTTCTCTGATGTTGGCTCTTTAACATTTGCTGTTTTTCGTAAAGACTTTGATAATTATATTGAGCAGGGGCGATATAACCGTTATATCACCAGTAATGGTGTTACTAGAGCGGTGGAAGTAACCGGCCCTGTGAACGGCGAAGGCGCGAGTTTGCAAGGTTTTGAGGTTGCGTTCCAAACCTTCTTTGATACCTTGCCAGAGCCCTTTGACGGGCTAGGTGTACAAGCTAACTTTACTTATGTGGATAACCGTGGCATCACCAACCCTGGAACTCAAAATACCATAGGTGAAATTGACCCCGATGATGATGTTCAGGCGCCAGATTCGGTCGAAGTGGATGCATTAGAGAACTTGTCAGACACCTCCTATAACTTGATAGGGCTGTATGAAAAAGGTGATTGGTCCGCGCGTTTGGCCTATAGCTGGCGCGATGATTATTTGGTCACTCGTGTAGATTGTTGTGTGGCACTCCCAGTTTGGCAGGAGGATTATGGTCAACTAGATGCCTCGCTTAGCTACCAAATTACTGAGCAAATCAAAATTGGTTTTGCTGCTACTAATTTGACGGGTGAAGAAACCGTGACTCATCAGCAAGTTGAAAATTCCAGTGATGGTGGCTTGTTGTTGCCAACGGGGAGATTCCGAAACGACACAACTTACAATTTATCGGTGAGCTTTCAGTTGTAACTGCCTCTTTTTCGGTAAACCCTAAAAATGCGCTGCTAGTATTAGCGGCGCATTTTTTTATGTGATGAATAATGTCTAAGCCTATAAAAATTGTTGTTGTTGGTGGTGGTACCGCTGGTTGGATGTTTGCCGCAGCCGTGTCTACCCAGTGCCCTGCTAGTGTTTGCAATGTGGTGTTAGTTGAGAGTGAAAGCATTGGCACCGTTGGAGTCGGTGAGGCAACGCAGCCTCACATGCGAGAATTTAATAGCCGTATTGGTATTAGCGAAGCCGACTTGGTTAGAGAGGTCAATGCCACTTTTAAATTGGGTATCTGTTTCAAGAACTGGGGAGCCAAGGGTGACTCTTACATTCACCCATTTGGTACCTACGGCAAGCGTCCCAGTGCGACAGATTTTGTCCAGCATTGGGCTAAAGCCTATCAAGCTGGTCAGGCGGGCCCACTTTCTGATTATTCCTTAGCTACTCAGGCATGTAATGAGGGCAAGTTCGAGTTTCCTGCAAAAGATCCAACTCAGTTAAATTCTACCTATGGCTATGCCTATCACTTTGATGCAGGCAACTATGTTCAGTATTTGAGAAAAAAATTTGAAGGGACCGGCGTTACGCGTATAGAGGGCAAAATTACTCAGGTGATTCAAGATGAAGTAACCGAGCATGTTACTTCGCTGCGCTTAGAGTCAGGGGCAGAAATAACAGGCGATTACTTTATCGATTGTTCAGGGTTCAGGGCACTGTTGTTTGAGCAGACCTATCAGATACCGTTTTTAGACTGGAGCCATTGGTTAACGGCTGACAGAGCGTTGGCTTTACCCAGCGAAGGAGTGGGCGGCGTTTTAACGCCATACACCACTGCTACAGCGCACAAGGTGGGTTGGCAGTGGCGCATTCCGTTACAAAACAGAGTGGGTAATGGCTACGTCTACAGTAGTGAATTTATTAGCGATGATGAAGCGCACGAGCAGTTAATAAGTGGCGTAGACGGCGAACCATTGAGTGATGCCAAGTTGATTCGTTTTAAGACTGGATGTCGGCAAGTGTCTTGGCATAAAAACTGTGTGGCCGTGGGCTTGTCGGCGGGGTTTTTGGAACCCTTGGAATCCACCAGCTTGTATTTGATTCAAATGGCCATTTCAAACTTTATAGAATTTTTCCCAGGAAAAAACGTTAATAAGGCCGTGGTGGACGCTTTCAATCGTAATTTAGAGGTGGAGTATCAGCGGGTAAGAGACTTTATTATTTTACATTATCATTTAACACAGCGGGACGATAGCGCATTTTGGAAATACTGTAAATCCATGAGTGTGCCTGAGTCCTTAACTCAAAAAATTGAGCTGTTTTCTCGTCGAGGGTTTATAGACGCTTACAAATTTGGTGCATTCCCGCCCAACAGTTGGATCAGTGTTTTGTGGGGGCAAGGTATTACACCAAAGCAGTGGAACCCGTTAATCGGCAGTGGCCCGGCAGAGCAGGTTGTGAGTGATTTTGAAAATATGGCGCATTGCATTCAGCAATCGGTACAAGCAATGCCAACTCACAAAACCTTTTTGGATAGCCTTTTAGCAGCGGAGGCTAAACATGACTAAGCCCATTCAAAGAATAGTGATTGTTGGACGCGATGAATGCGCGTGGATTGCTGCTTTGGTATTACTAAGGCATGTTAAGTCCGCCAAATTAAAAATCGAAGTGGAGCTGGTCGAGACGCCGTCTGGCCTATCCGAGCATGATGTTTTTTCAGTTTTACCTACCCATAGAGCATTAATAGATTTAATGGGCGTTACCGAAACGGCTATGCTGCGCAAAAGTGGAGCGCAAATATCCATGGGTCAACGATTCTCCAATTGGTCTAGCGCTGCGCCTGCGTTTATGCACGCCTATGATGTGTGTGGTGTTCCATTAGAGTCCATCAAGTTCCTTCAATATTGGTTGGCTGCTCAACAAGCGGGCTTGAATGTTCCGCTTGAAGAGTTTTGTTTAGGTGCCGTTGCAGCTAAACAAGGTAAGGTGGTGGCTGCGGTGAACGCAGCCAGTCAATTTTCACAAGCAACCTATGGCTACAATTTAGTAGCCAAAGAGTTTGTTCAGCTTGTGGCAGCTCAGGCCGTAGGTGCGGGGCTCAAATGCCGTAGTGCGACTATTGGCAAGGTAAACGTTATCAATGGCCATATAGAGTCAATTTTACTTGGCGATGGAGATAAAATTCGCGCCGATCTGTATATTGATGCTACTGGCCAAGAAGCTATTTTAAGCAGTGCTATAGCACCGGACGGCTTAGACACCTGGACTCCATGGTTTTTGTGTGATTCAGAAATAGTCACCAGTACCACTGCACTTAACCCAATGCCTGCATTCTCTGAAATAGTGGCTATGAAGGCCGGGTGGATTGGTTTGTTTCCCTCGGGAGATAAAACGGGTGTGCGTATAACATTTGCGTCAGATCAAATCAGTGCTCAAGAAGCAATAGATAATGCAATGGTGATTACAGGCCTAAAATTCAGTGGTGCAGTTAAGGCTAATAAAAATGTAAACATTAGACGTGCGCCATGGCAAGCAAACTGTATTGCCATGGGCAATGCAAATGCATCGTTGGACGGTTTGGATGCAGTTGATTTATCTGCATTGCAGTTGGGAATGACCTACTTGTTGATGTTGATGCCCGTCAGTACGAATTACCAATTAGAAGCGACCCTTTATAATCAAAAAATGGCGAGCCACTTAGAACGCATTCGAGATTTTCAGTTGGCGCACTACAAATTAAATCAGAGGCGTTCAGAGCCGCTGTGGGATGCTGCTCGAGAGGTCTCTGTACCAGAAGCGTTACAGCATAAAATGGCGTTATTTTCGGCCAATGGCGAAGTGGCAATGCTTGAAAACGAAGTTTTTCAAGACGAGAGTTGGATTGCAGCGTTTATTGGGCATGGTTTGATCCCCGAGCAATACAATGCCTTGGTAAACAAAGTTCCAAAAGAAGCGCAAATTCAAGTATTTCAAAATATATTGAAAACTATCGCATCAGAAGTAACTGCGTTACCCACTTTAGATTCTTATATGCAAATGTGTTAGTTACATATTCGCTAGAAAGATGCAGACCGCACAAATAGGTGCCTTATGAACAAAAATTCAGTAAAAAATATCATCATTTTGGGTGGTGGCTCTGCGGGCTGGATGACTGCAGCGGCACTTTCTAATTCATTAAAAAATCAATTTTATAATATTTGCTTAGTGGAGTCTGATCAAATTGGAACAATTGGAGTGGGTGAAGCAACGGTACCCACCATTATGCTATTTAACAATGCACTTGGGTTGAATGAAGATGAATTTGTAAGAGAAACCAATGCTACCTTTAAGTTGGGTATTGAATTCGCCGATTGGCAAAAAATTGGCGCTAAATATTTTCATCCATTTGGTCGCTATGGGTTGGATATGGATGGCATTGGCTTTACCAATTTCTGGCTTAAATGGCATCAGTCGGGAGGTAAGCTAAACTACACGGAATTTAATGTGGAAACATTGGCCGCAAAATCTGATAAATTTATGCGGATTATGAATGAAGATGGTCCGAAGGTAATGCCTGATGTTAATTATGCTTACCAATTTGACGCGGGTTTGTATGCTCAGTTCTTGCGAAAGTTCTCAGAGCGTTTAGGCGTAAAGCGCATTGAGGGAAAGGTTACTCGAGTTGAACAAAACGCCGAGACTGGATTTATACAATCATTACATTTAGACAATGGGCAAACAATAGAAGGGGATCTATTTGTCGATTGCTCCGGTTTTAAAGGGCTACTCATTGAAGAAACTCTGAAGGCTGGGTATAGCGATTGGTCCCATTGGCTGCCGACAAACAGCGCCGTTACGGTACCTAGCGAAAGCGTCGAGGCGCCCATGCCCTATACCCGTGCAACCGCGAAGGCAGCAGGCTGGCAATGGAAGATTCCGTTACAGCACAGGGTGGGGAATGGCCATGTTTATTGTTCCGAAATGCTTGGTGATGATGAAGCTGTTACTACGCTTATGCAGGGTTTAGATGGAAAGCCTCTAGCAGAGCCAAAGGTGATTAGATATGTAACCGGGCTTCGTAAAAAATGTTGGGTTAAAAACTGTGTGGCCATTGGATTGTCTAGTGGCTTTTTAGAGCCGTTGGAGTCCACCAGTATTCACTTAATACAGAGGGCTATTTTTAAATTATTAGCAGTTTTTCCAAGAAATAGGATTTCGCAACCATTGCTGGATAAATTTAACCAAGAAATGGAAGACGAATATACGGAGGTTAAAGATTTTCTGATTGCGCATTATATTGCCACAGAGCGAGAAGATTCAGAATTTTGGCGTTACGTCAAAAATATGGATATACCTGATTCACTAGCGGCTAAATTAGAAATCTTTAAAGATAGAGGCGAGGCGCTCGTTGGTGTGGATGGTTTGTTCAGGGATGTGAATTGGTTTGCGATTCTTTATGGTCAAGGAATTGTTCCAAAGTCTTATCACCCTGTAGCCGACGCGGTTTCGGACGACGAGCTGCGTTTGCGTTTAACTAAAGTCAGAAATGCGGTACAAAAACGCTTAGAAATGATGCCTAATCATGGCCAGTATCTAAAATCTTCAGGCTTAGGCCGTTAATCTATGGCTAATCAGCTATTGCTGTAATTCTTTTTCTAAGCGTGTGGCTACCTCACCAGGGGGGGAGCTAAACCCCGCCAACCAAGAATAAGCCACTGGTACCACAAACAATGTAAATACGGTGGCGATGCTCACACCAAATAATAAAGTGATGCCCAGTACTGATCGGGTTTCTGCGCCTGCGCCA
>CAYZQH010000178.1:0-6920 GCA_964480055.1 uncultured Cellvibrionaceae bacterium | reverse complement strand
AAAATCCTACTCAAAAAGTTGTAACCTATTGAAAATTAAGGCATTATCCGGCCTCTCAAATATGCATTAGTTTGCGTATATGATGCTGATTTTTTATTAACTTGCCAGTAAAGTTGCCGAACTTCGGTAATACTGCTGGCAAAGTGCTTTATCATTTTACTTGTTTTGTATTTTATTGGGTGCGCCTGGGGGCGGTTTACTCAATCATTGAAATACGCGGTCGAGTGACAATATTGGGGGCAGTTATGCAGGAAACGCTCATTAGCAACGGGTTGAATCTAATGATGACGGGGATGGGAACGGTAGTTTTGTTCCTGGCCATTTTGGTTGTCTTAACCAAATCCATGTCTAGTGTAATTTTAAATTTCTTTCCTGACCCCGAACCTACTGTCGCTCCGCAAGCGCCAGTAGCCTCATCGGCGACAGCCGGCGCTTCCGTAGATGCGAGCACGCTGAATGTGATTTCGGCCGCTGTTAAGGCGCATAGATCTAAGCGTGGGCGCGTATAGAACGCTACCATTTACAGCTTTTTAGCTGATATGAAATTGATTAACGATTAAGGGCATTTGGCTATGACTAATTCCACGTCCAAATTAGGGATCACCGATGTGGTGCTGCGTGATGCACACCAATCTTTGTTTGCTACCCGCTTGCGGTTGGACGATATGCTACCTATTGCCCAAAAGCTGGATAAGGTTGGGTTTTGGTCGTTGGAAACCTGGGGTGGGGCAACCTTTGACTCCTGTATTCGTTACTTAGGGGAAGACCCTTGGGAGCGAATTAGAGAGTTTAAAAAGGCGATGCCCAATACCCCACAACAAATGTTGTTTCGTGGGCAAAATATTTTGGGTTATCGGCATTACGCGGACGACGTGGTAGAAAAATTTGTTGAGCGTGCCGCCACAAACGGCGTAGATGTATTTCGTGTGTTCGATGCTATGAACGACATGCGCAACATTGCAACAGCGCTAAAAGCGATAACGGCCGTTGGCAAACATGCGCAAGGCACCATTTCGTACACCTTAAGCCCCGTACACACTATTGATACCTGGGTAGAGCAGGGCAAACTCATCGAGGATATGGGTGCAGACTCCATAGCCATTAAAGATATGGCCGGTTTACTCAAACCTTACGATGGGTTTGAGTTGGTATCTCGGCTGAAAAAAGCCTGTGATATTCCCATTCACATGCATTGTCATGCAACGACTGGTTTGGCACATGCCACCATTTTAAAGTGTGTTGAGGCGGGCATTGATAATGTGGATACGGCAATTTCCTCTATGTCTATGACCTATGGCCATAGCCCCACAGAAACCTTAGTAGCTACCTTAGACGGCACAGAAAGAGATACCGGCCTAGACCTAGATCTTTTACAAGAAATTGCTTTGTACTTTAGAGATGTACGTAAAAAGTACGCTAAGTTTGAAGGGGCTTTAAGAGGCGTGGATGCGCGTATTTTAACGGCTCAAGTACCCGGCGGCATGTTAACCAATATGGAAAGCCAATTACGCGAGCAGGGTGCCAGTGATAAATTGGATGAGGTACTGGATGAAATTCCGCGCGTAAGACAAGATTTAGGGTTTATTCCATTGGTGACACCAACGTCTCAAATAGTTGGCACCCAAGCAGTAATTAACGTGTTAAATGGTGAGCGTTACGCGAATATTTCCAAAGAGACGCAAGGGGTTTTGCGCGGTGAATACGGCGCTGCGCCGGCTGAGGTAAATAAAGAGCTACAGCAGCGAGTCTTAGACGAGGGCAAGAAGCCCATTACGTGTCGCCCCGCAGACTTGATCGCACCTGAGCTCAATAGGTTGACTGAAGAGTTACAAAGCATCGCTAAAGAAAAAGGCATTGCTTTAACCCAGGGTGAAGGCGAAATTGATGATGTTTTAACTTATGCTCTGTTTAATCAAATTGGCTTGAAATTTTTAACGCATCGTAACGACCCTTCGGTTTTTGAGCCTGTGCCAACGGGTGATGAAAGCAGTGCCGTTACCAATGACGCCGGCGAAGAAGTGTATACCGTTGACGTAGAAGGCCGCAGCTATACGGTCACGGTGACCGATGGGGGCGATATTAGCGGCATTGTGCCTGTTGGCGGCTCTGACTCTGGAGCACCTACGCCGGCCGCGGGCGCAGGTAGCGGAGACCCAGTGAAAGCGCCGCTTGCTGGAAACATATTTCGCGTGCTTGTGGGCCCCGGGCAGCAAGTTAGCGAGGGGGACGCAGTATTGGTTTTGGAGGCCATGAAAATGGAGACGGAAGTTAAAGCGTCGAAGGCTGGAACTGTGGGTGAGGTCAACGTCAAACAGGGAGATGTTGTGGCGGTTGGCGATATTTTGTTGACCATTGCATAAGCCTGGAGTAGTCCGTGGATAATTTTATTCTGTTATGGCAAGACTCTGGTTTATATCAGATAAGTACTGGCCAACTTTCCATGATGCTCATCTGCTTGGGCTTATTATTTTTAGCCATCCGTAAAGGGTTTGAGCCCCTACTGCTGGTGCCTATTGGGTTTGGTGGCTTACTGGCTAATATTCCTGGTGCGGGTTTGGCGTTCTCTGCAGCTGAAAATGCCATAAATAGCGGCGACCCGTTAATACTGGTTCAGTTGGCCAAGGCGATAGGGGTTGAAACTTGGAGTTCGTCCAAGGAGTTAATCCATGCGTATGAGGCGTCCACGCCAGAAATTCACCATAGCGTCACAGAAATTGCTTTAAACGAAGGCTTCGCTAATGGCATGCTCTACAACTTTTACACCGTCTCTATAGCAAGTGGTGTGGCGCCACTGCTCATATTTATGGGGGTTGGTGCCATGACAGATTTTGGCCCGCTCTTGGCAAACCCAAAGACGCTGTTTTTAGGCGCCGCTGCCCAATTTGGTATTTTTGCTACTGTGCTAGGGGCCGTGGGGTTAACCGCAGCGGGTTTAATGGACTTTAGTATTGCCGATGCTGCCGCCATTGGCATTATTGGTGGCGCTGATGGCCCAACGGCCATTTATGTGGCCAGTAAGCTCGCACCTGATTTACTTGGGGCGATTGCGGTGGCGGCATACTCTTATATGGCGTTGGTGCCAATGATTCAGCCGCCCATTATGCGGGCATTAACCACGCCCGAAGAGCGTAAAATCACCATGACGCAATTGCGCCCAGTGAGCAAGCGCGAAAAAATCACCTTTCCACTCGTGTTACTTATTCTTGTGGCATTGATTCTGCCGGATGCAGCGCCCCTGCTGGGCATGTTCTGTTTTGGTAACCTAATGAGAGAAAGTGGGGTTGTTGCCAGGCTTTCTGATACCGCGCAAAACGCTTTGATCAATATTACCACCATATTTTTAGGTCTTTCTGTTGGCTCAAAGTTAGAGGCCGCAAAATTTTTAGATACCAATACCCTGGGGATACTGCTTTTAGGCGTAGTGGCGTTTGGAATTGGTACGGCGACGGGTGTGTTAATGGCGAAGTTACTGAATGCCTTTAGCAAAACCAAAATCAACCCGTTGATTGGTTCTGCGGGCGTGTCGGCCGTGCCGATGGCCGCACGTGTTTCTAACAAAATGGGGCTTGAGGCCAACCCTCAAAACTTCTTGTTGATGCATGCCATGGGGCCAAATGTGGCTGGGGTGATTGGTTCTGCGGTAGCGGCCGGAGTAATGATTTCGGTGGTGACCAATATCGTAGGCGGCGCCTAGTCTACTCCTTTATATGCGCGCGCATACTGTTGGTGCAGCAGCCGGTTATTAAAGTATACTTCGCTAATTTTGTTAAACACGCACCGATCTGGTGCTTAAAATCCGCGAAAATGTTAAAAAATACATCCAACTGTAAAAGACCCAGATTATTGTGGGTTCTTTTTTATCTTGGTGGCAACTTAGTGTAGAATTCGCCGCCAATTTCAAAGCAATTCACTGGGAGAACTTATGTTAAGGCGCACAAAAATTGTCAGTACTTTAGGCCCTGCTACCGATGAGCCTGGGATCCTCGAGAAGCTCATCATTGCTGGCGTTAATGTTGTACGCATGAACTTTTCTCATGGTTCGCCAGAAGATCATAAAAACCGCGCGAACAAGGTGCTCGAATATGCCGCCAAGCACGGTAAGTGCGTGGCTATCTTAGGTGATTTGCAAGGCCCAAAAATTCGTGTGGCGCGTTTTGCAAACGGCCCAATTGATTTGGTTATTGGGGATAAGTTTGTATTGGACGCCTCATTAGAGCGTGAGGCCGGTAACCAAAATGAAGTTGGGATCGACTACAAAGAGCTACCAAACGACGTAAACCCAGCAGATGTATTGTTATTAGATGACGGGCGTGTGGTATTAACCGTAGACTCGGTAGAAGGCACTCGCATTAATACGACTGTGACAGTCGGTGGCAGGTTATCAAATAACAAAGGGATTAACCGTCAAGGTGGTGGGCTTTCTGCGCCAGCGCTCACCGACAAAGACCGTGAAGACATAAAAACTGCGGTAGAGATTGGTGTGGATTATTTAGCAGTCTCGTTTCCGCGTAGCGCCGACGATATGAACTTAGCTCGCTCTTTGGTGAAAGAAGCTGGCGGCGATATTGCACTTGTCTCGAAGATCGAGCGTGCTGAATCGGTAGAAGATGATGACGTGCTTGACGCCATCATTATGGCGTCTGACGCAGTGATGGTGGCTCGTGGTGATTTAGGTGTAGAGATTGGCGATGCATCTTTGATTGGTGTTCAAAAGCACATTATTAACCGCTCTAGAGCTTTGAATCGCAGCGTTATTACGGCGACGCAAATGATGGAAACCATGATCAGTAGCCCGCTACCCACGCGTGCGGAAGTGTTTGATGTGGCCAATGCGGTGTTGGATGGCACTGATGCAGTGATGCTGTCTGCTGAAACTGCAGCTGGCAAATACCCTGTGGAGACGGTAGAAGCTATGGTGCGTGTGATTCTGGGCGCTGAAAAAACTGAAGAGTCGCATAAAGAGTTGGCTCGCGAAAAAGAAGAGCGTGTGGCCATCGATCAAGCAATTGCCGCATCTGCAATGTTTACGGCCAATCATATGCCAGGCGTTACCGCCATTGCTGCAATGACCGAGACGGGCTCCACACCTTTATTGATGAGCCGCTATGGCGCACGCTTACCCATTTTTGCTTTCTCTCGCCAGGAAAAAACCCTGCGTAAAGTTGCACTTTTGCGCGGCGTTCAAACTGTTCTGTTTGATACAGAGGGCCTGAGCTTTGCCGAGGCAAATCAAAAGGCGATTGATCATTTGGTTGCACAGGAGGTCTCCAAAGAAGGGGACTTGGTGATTATTTCTAAGGGTGACCTAATGAATGTACATGGCGGCACTAACACGATGAAGATACTAGAGGTTGGTCAGCCGGTTAGTCATAGCGCTTAGTTGTGGCTGTTAGCTTAAAAAAGCGGCTCTGGTGGCCGCTTTTTTGGTTTTATGGCGGGCCTGATAGTTTTGATTATGCCGATTGTTCTTCTGCTGGTGGAGGCTGTTTGCTGTCTTTTGCTGCCCCTTCGGGCGTTACTTCATCGCCTGCGAGCGCTGCACAGATTTTTTTGGATAGAGTATTTACATCAACCGGTTTTGCAATGTAGTCGTCCACACCAAGGGCTATGGCTTCGCGAATCCTGGCGATCTCCGTCACCCCTGTAACCATGACGTAATAAGTATCGCGCAGTTTTTCTAAGGATTTCACCGCCCTGCGGACTTCAAGGCCGTTCATTTCTGGCATTTCCCAATCACACAAAACAATGTTGTATGCCGGTGCGCAGTTTTGGAGTGCGTATAGTGCGGCGCGCCCGTCAGCGACTATTTCAATTTTTGTAATGCCAATATCTTCAAGTGCTCCACGCAGTAACTCTGCAGAAAGCGCGTCGTCCTCGGCGATTAAAACGGAGGCTGCAGAAGCTTCAATTGCGCGCTTCTGGCTTTTTGGGGCTGGCGGTGGAGGGAGCGTTGTTGATGTTTTAGGTTTGTTGGCGCTGTTCAAACGCGCCAATTTTTGCATACTACCGTCTAGGGCTTTCAGGGTTACTACAAATTCATCGCGCTGCTTTTGCTCTACGCTATTTGCTTCCAGAGTTTTAAGAAGCCATGCACGTCTTTGATTCAGAGTAGATAGTACGATTTTCAGTTCTGGAGCGTCGAGCATGTCCGGGTACTCGCAAATTGACTGTTTCTCACAGTGTAGCTTGAGTACCGTGGATTACTCTGTAACTTTGCGTTCTGACCCCTGTGTCTTTTGAAGCTTGGCCTGAATGTATGCGTAATAGTCCTCTGTGAGAGTTCTATCCATGCTTCTACGTTCCGTTTTTTTACGGCGTTTTCTATGGTAAAGGTCTACGTCTAGATCTTTACAAGGGTCTGCATCTTCTCGGCGATCGTTACCGTTACGCCGGTTAACAAAGATAATATTTGGGTTCATCGTCTATTTGTCCTAAGAGTTTTCATACTACATGCGGGCCTAAGGTGCGTTAAACGCGCCCATCTGATACCTCACGGACTGTACTGGGTAAACATGCCGTACTGCGTAAAATTGGTTGTAATCAGATACAATAATACGCCACAGAGGGTATAGCCGTCTTGGTAGCCGCCCGCAAAATTAAAATTTTGCTTAGTAAAGCATAGCTGTATTTCACACTTCTTCCAGCCGGGTTTTGCTGGAGTGCAGCGAAAGTGGCTGGTAATACGGCCGCAAATACTAAAGGTTTAAAAATGAAAGTTGAAGAAATAATTCGGAATAAGTTGACGAGTGATCTGGCATTGTCGCACCTAGAGGTGATCAATGAGAGTCATGGTCACAATGTGGCTCCAGGGTCTGAAACTCATTTTAAGGTGGTTGCAGTGAGCGAGGGTTTTAACGCCGTTAGGAAAGTCGCTAGACACCAAAAAATTTACCAAATTCTATCCGAAGAGTTAGCCGGTG
>CAYZQH010000177.1:0-6928 GCA_964480055.1 uncultured Cellvibrionaceae bacterium | reverse complement strand
CAAAAAACTTACGTTTCTGGATGGGTGCTAACTATACAGTTCTTTCAAGCTTTGGCGCATGCCTTCCTCTAAGGCAACTTGCGGCTTGTAACCTAAATCTTTTTTGGCCTTGTTAATACTGCAGGCTATGGTTTTATTCATTTCTGACAACACATGAATTTTTGGGTGATACAGGCCCGCTGCTTGCATCAGCTTATCCATCCAATAAGCCACTCCGGCTGCCACACCCGGTAGACGCAAACGCTTGTGCTTACACTGCAGTTTAAAGTCGTCATCCATCAATCGCTCTACGGTATCAATAATAGTATTCATAGTGTACGGGCGTTCGTCGGCTATCCAGTAGACTTCTTTATCTATCCCAGGCTTTTGCGCGGCTAAAATAATCCCTTGAGCTAAGTTCTCTGTAAAAACCATTGACCGCCGATTATTACCGCTACCAACAATTGGGCCCTTACCGTTGCGTATCATTTCAAAAAATTCTTTTTGGCGTGCTGGCTGGTTCACACCGTAAAACCATGGCGCGCGAATCAGTACCGTCTCCATTGAAAAGTCTGCTTTTAATAAGCTTTTTTCTAACAGCATTTTTGACTTTCCGTACCCCATGTAAGGGTTGTACTCGCTTTTTTCATCAAATACATGTTCTGGGTAAGGGTTGGTGCCAATCGGAGAATTAGATGACATAACCACCGCACGCTTTGCGCCATTTTCAGCCATATAACGCAAAAAATTAACGCTTCCTTCATGATTGATTTCAAAAAACTGCTTAACATTTTTAGGGTGGATAATACCAACCACATACAAAATCAAAGCGTCTTGCGCATGCTCGCTGAGATTTTCAAAGGTATTAGCATCACATACATCTATCGCGATTGTTTGCACACGGTTATCTTGTGACGCCATGGCAGACAAGGCTTGTGGCAAATCAGCCGCTATGATTTTTGTATCATCAGAAACGCCGTTTAAATCCTCACGACCAGTAATGCCATCAACCAAGCCGCGCAAAACTGCTTGCCCCAACCAACCGCCAGCCCCAACCACAATCACTGTTTTATACTGATCCAACATATTTAAATCTCACTCAAAAAATTATTGACATTCCGTCTTACTAACGCCATCAATGTACCTTGCGGGTTGGCCCCCAACGCCTCTGGAAATAAACCGGCGTCGGCTATATAAATTCGCTCTAGGCCATGTAAACGGCCCCAAGAGTTCACCGCACATTTAGACCTTTCCTCCCCCATTGGGCAACTCCCCATCACATGAATGGTCATTAACTCTGCATACCGCTTACTCAATTGGGTAGGAATATTGATCAACTGATCAGGGTTAGATATTTTATCTATCGATCGGTCGCTCACATGTAAATCTACGGCACCTGCGGCCAGTAACAGGCGGCTTAGGTCCCTGGCGGCTGTGGCCAGCAGCTTTAGGTCCTGCGAACTTAGCTTGTACTGCACAATTGGATCTGCAAAAAATGGCAGCTTTCTTATGCGGCCACGTCCACCACTGGTCATCGCATAATAAGTAAAAAAGTGCTGCCAATCATCAACCACTTCACGGGTTGACAAATCATCCCGTGACATTCCTTGCGCCACCAAAAACGGCAACGAGCTAACCGCACAACCAAAAGAGTACTGTGGCGCAAACTCTTTGACTTGATGCACTGGCACTCCAACACCCGCGCTATTCACAGGCTCAGGAAATTTAGCCATGACTTTAACGGTAGGGTGAATGGCCAAACTATCGCCAACGTTGTCCCCAAGCCCACTTTTCATTAAAAGGAACGGTGTATCTATGGCTCCGGCAGATAAATATAAGTACTCCGAGCACACTGCCCGTCGCTGCCCGCCTACCAATACCTCACAACACCAGTCACCTGCAGGTGACATGGTTAATAAGTCCACCCTGGCGTCAAGTAGAATACTTCCTCCGGCTTTAAAGAGCCGGTCTAGGTATAGCTCAGTGGCAGACCTGCGAACACCCAAGGGGCACTCTGGAGTAGAAGCTTCGTCATATTTAAACCACCTAGGCACTTCCATGGCCTGCCACTCCATCGCACTGGCACCCTCCGCCAGTTTTAGTGAAGGCTTTGAGGCCGCACCGGGCAAATAGCTAACGCCTAGCTCGCTCTCGTTCAGAGCCATCAAAGGCTCTAGGTCTTGATAACTCAATGATTCAATTTGGTAGGACTGGCGCCAGTGCTCTATCACCTCCGGCGCTGGTCGGTGGTATAAGCCGCTGTTAACCTCGCTGCCACCGCCTAAACAGGCGCCTTCAACGTAGTTTACCGTCGGGGCCCCAAGCATGGCCGTTATGCCCGCGTTCTTATATCTATCACGTAATTCATAGGCACCAAATGGGGTGGTATCCTTCTGCGGTGTATAGCTACCACGCTCTATGAGCAAGACCTTCAGGCCAGCCTCCGCCATTAGCGTAGCCGACAGCATCCCTCCGGGGCCCCCACCTACCACACATGCGTCATACCGCTCTTTTAAGCCATGGCCCGCTTCAAGAAACATACTGGTCCTCCGACAAGGCACCCAGAGTCACTATGTTATTAAAGAAACGGGAATACGCCCGAAACACACCAAAGGGGCTTGCGTCCATGATAGAAACCAAACCACTGACCTGCTTAAGGCTTAAAGCGGTTGCTGGCTTCCAAAACAGTAGTAATCCCAAAAAGTTAAAGTAAAATGATAGTCCACCTAAAGCGAGCCTTACGTGTGCAGGGGCCGATGAATAGACCTGCAATACAAAACGCTCCAGCTCTGGCCCATCTACCCGATTAAAGATAGAATGCTGCGTTTGCAGGCCATATAGCACAGCTGCTGTAACTTTTTTAAATGTTTTTTCAACTAAGGCCATAGTCACCCCAATACCTGACAGCCAGTCATTTATTCTCTAAACTTAGCTATTGTTTCTCTTTATATTTCATAGTGATAGTACATAATACGCTGATTGGAACTTGAACACCCTCGGCCCTAAACCAAACTGTGCAACCATACATGAATTTGATTATACGATGACAACTGCTTCAATATAATTTATATCTCTCACATCAAGTTTACGGCCATTAATTCAGATGCATACAAACAACGCCTCATCCCCACTTAAAACCGGCCTAGGTTTATTAAAGTTATTACGGCCCAAGCAGTGGATCAAAAACCTATTTGTACTCTCCCCACTGGTGTTTTCCGGCAGCTTAACCAATACAGCCTCTATTGTTGAAGCGCTAATAGCAACCCTCTTTTTTTGTATTGCCTCTTCAACCATCTACATCATTAATGATTACCATGACATTGAAAAAGACCGCCTGCACCCGATCAAATCAAAGAAGCGGCCGCTCGCCTCTGGGGCTGTTTCAAAGCGCACCGCAATTATTGCGTTTGTGATACTGGCCAGCTTTCTTTTTATTGCCGGATACAACCTAACTGCCGCGCTTCCAATCATTGCCCTCTACTTTTTCATCAACCTTTTATATACGTTTTACCTGAAACATCAACCGGTCATTGATATATTCACCATTGCAACAGGGTTTGTGTTAAGAGTTTATGCAGGCGCAATGGCAATAAATGTTGAAGTGTCAACCTGGATGTTTGTAACCACCCTATGCCTTGCTTTATTTTTAGCATCCGTCAAACGTAAAAAAGAACTCACCGGCTCTGGCACGGTAGGTAGAACCGTGCTTAACAAATACTCTGTAGAGCTAGTGGATAAATACGCTCAAATGTCTTCTATGGGCGCGCTTGTCTTTTATAGCCTTTTTGTTTTATCCGCGAAACCAGAGCTTGCAGTAACAATACCCTTTGTTATTTATGGATTATTCAGGTACTGGTTTACCGTTGAGCAACTTGACCAAGGTGAGTCTCCAACCGATGCCCTATATTCTGACTGGCAACTGGGCCTCACCGTTGTAAGCTGGGCTGCATGTTGCGCATACATCATTATTTCATCGAGCTAACCCATGGATGTCTCCTATATCATCACACCCTTTGCAGCCTGGCTTATTGCAGGCTGCTCTAAGTTTGCAATTAACTCCATTAAAGCAAAAAGTGCCGCCTTTAAACAAATTGGCTATGGCGGTTTCCCCAGCAACCATACATCAATTGTCACCAGTATTGCCTGGCTCATCGCCCTAAAAGAAGGCGCAGACGCCCCGGCACTGGGGGTTGCAATAGCACTGTCATTTATTGTTATTTTAGATGCAACCAGCCTAAGAATGAAAGTGGGCGCTCACGCCCAACGCCTAAACGCACTATCAGCTAATGAGCAACCGCTACGCGAACGTGTAGGGCATACACCCTTTGAGGTGTTAGGTGGTGTTTTGACAGGTTTGTTAACCGCTCTAGCCGTAAATTATTTATTGCCATGGCTAACTCTAAATTAAATACTGCCATTCGGCTAATCGCGTTAATTGTTCTTCTAGGGGTTGTGGTCTACACGTTCCTTATTAGCACCTCTGAAGACGGCGGCGCATTAAAAGAAAAAGTATCCCAGCTAACCCTTAGCAGCCTACTGGTACCTATAGCGCTTTCACTAACAAGCTACCTTCTCCGTTTCATTCGGTGGCGGTTGATATTAAAACAACTGGGGCACCACCTTTCTATAAAAAACGACTTAATATGGTATTTATCCGGTTTTGCTCTCACAATGACACCAGGAAAGACCGGTGAGACTATTAGGTCCGCCTTTTTGCTACAAGCAAATGTTCCCTTTAGAACCAGCCTATCGGCCTTTATTATTGAGCGCTCCTTTGACTTGCTCATTGTTGGGCTAATAGCCACGCTTTTGTTTACTCCGCCTCTACTCACATTGCTGATATTTTTAGTCGCTTTAGCGGCCATATCTATAGCTGGCACTAAACTAGCGCAACGAGAGCATCATACTTACGAAATTAACTTGCCGTCTTTCGTAGTTCACGTTCTCCATACAGTCAGTCACGCATCAAAGGCATTAAAACCCAAACCAATTGCCACCTATGCACTATTAGGCGCAGCAGCATGGGCGGCCCAAGGGCTAGGTTTTTATTATATTGTTTGCTTATTTGCGCAAGATGTAGAAGTATTCCAGTCCATCAGCACATACTGCGCAGGCCTTTTTGTGGGTGCTGCATCGTTGATTCCTGGTGGGCTAGGCGTTACCGAAGGGTCTTTATCTTGGCTGCTGCAAACACAAGGACTGGATCAAAACTCGGCCTTGCTTTCAGCGTTAATCTCTAGGGGGTGTACGCTCTGGCTGGCGGTTGCCATTGGCTGCGGCGCCCTTACTGCCATAATTAAAGGCCAAACCATTGCTAAGGCTTAATAATTTTTTATCATTTACAAATACTTAAGGATGTTAAACCTCAATGAATCAATTTATCCCGCTATTTAAATCCTACCTATGGCTTGCGGTTATTGCTGCAGCGATACAAGCTTTTTCTCTGGCACTGATCAATGTAGCCGCCATTGACGGCATGCCATATTTATACAACGGCGTACTATATATTTTTATTGCCACGGGGTTAATTGCAGCCTTTCTTGCCGTGCGAAAGCTTGCTACAGAGATGAACCTAATTTTACTGTCTTTTGCGTGTGTGGTTAACCTCGCGTACTTTGCCTTAATCCCTACCATTGTAGACCGCAGCATTAGCGTATTTGTAATGAACGAGCTTGCTACCGGGCCAAAAACTTTAGAGCAGCTAGAAACCGCGTTTGTGGATGGGTTTGTTTATCAAGGAGGTGCCGTACCAAAACGCATATCTGAACAGAGCTTATCGGGGAATATCGTTAAGCTTGATGATGGCCGTTACAAATTAACCGGCTCTGGCCATAGCACCGTTGGACTGTTTCGCTTCCTAGGTAAAATCTATAATACCGACAAGGTCAGTATTAAAGAGTAACGCACCCATCAACTGCCCTCACAAAACTGGCTGCTACACGCCCCTGCTAGTGGCCAACCTCTTCAAAGGGCGTATTAGCTATTGCATCGATAAAACAAATACCAAGCTCGCTAGAATAGAGACGGACATAGCGCCATAACCAATGTAAGAAAACATAGGCAAATTGCGCAGCCCACATGCTTGAACAGCCACTGGCGCAAGCACACACGGTGCAACCATAATCGTCCAGATGTAGCGAAAATCATTCATTGGGAAAAATGGCAGTACAATGCGAATAAACAAAAGAGCAACAAGGCAAGTAGCAATCAAGGCATAGAGCGAACCATAGCGCGTAACCGCTTCTTTACGCATAACAAACGCGTGAACAACAATAAACAAAAGAAGTACAAGAAAGGTAACGCTAATGATCGGGGCAATGGTATTACGGAGATTACTGCCCTCGTTATGGGCGTGAAAATCTCTAAACTCTCCGTACAAGGCCGTCTTCAAGAGCGTAGGCCAAAAATACTGCCGACCACTCTCGTCATCTAAAGGGTGTACAAAGGGGCGATTCACAAAATTAACCAAGTCAAAATGTAAGTAATTTTTAGCCTCGTTACCAATTATAAGACCGTTACTTAACCCCCCTACATTGCTGATAATTCCGCCAGAGGGCTGATCACTGGCTGGCCTAAACGTTTTATCTACAATTGGGTTGAACAACAAAGTAGCGCCCATAATAAATACCGCAGGCGCAAACCGCTTAACCATGCTAAAAAAGTTATGTATATGTGACAGCGCATAGCCCAGAGCAAAGAACCCCAGCAAAGCAAACATCACAATACCATTTGCCTTAATGATAATAGACAAAGATGCAAAACACAGGCTAATGTAGAAAAAGCGCGTAACCTTAGTTTGCCACCACACTACAAAGTAGTAAAAAGCCACCGAAAACAGCGTAAACATCCAAATGTCGTTGTTAATTGCCACAGAGTGAATCACGCTCGAAGGTAAAAACGCAAACAGCCCCATAGCAAACATCTGCGAGCTGGGCTTAATCAAAAAACG
>CAYZQH010000176.1:0-6939 GCA_964480055.1 uncultured Cellvibrionaceae bacterium | reverse complement strand
CTTTGTTCCACCGTTCATGGAAAACCCACCCCAGCTAGAGTACTATCGCCGCTCTTTGGGGGTACTCTGTGCCAAACGCCGAGTACAGTAAGAACAATAAAGAACCTTCTGAAAAGGTAAGGTCAGACCATGAACTCTAACTTTGCAACCTTGGACTACATCATATTCATTGCCTACGCCGTAGTGATTGTGGGTATTGGCTTGTGGGTATCGCGCTCTAAGGGGCGTGAAAAAACCGCGGAAGATTACTTTTTGGCCGGCAAAACACTGCCTTGGTGGGCCATTGGCGCCAGCTTGATTGCCGCCAACATCTCCGCCGAGCAATTTATTGGTATGTCTGGCTCCGGCTTTGCCATCGGTCTGGCCATTGCCTCTTACGAGTGGATGGCGGCCATTACGCTACTGGTCGTGGGTAAATTCTTTTTACCCGTATTTATTAAGAATGACCTCTTCACCATCCCCGAATATGTAGAAAAACGCTTCAGCGAGAATATGAAAACCATACTTGCGATTTTTTGGATCTCGCTGTTCATCTTTGTCAATTTAACCTCTGTGTTATTTTTAGGCGGAAAAGCCCTAGACACCATTATGGGTGTCGGTGATGGCAGCATATTGACCATTTGCGTTGTCGGGTTGGCAATTATTGCAGCGGCCTACTCTTTATGGGGCGGCCTTACTGCCGTAGCCTGGACGGACGTACTCCAAGTAGCACTGTTAATTTTTGGAGGCTTAATTACCGCCTTTATTGCGCTAACTCATGTATCTCCAGACGGCGGTATTATTTCAGGTTTTGTGCACTTATATGATGTAGTCCCAGAGAAATTCTCTATGATCTTGGAAAAAGAAGAGATCATTACCCCCAACGGCAAAGATGCCTGGTGGGACTTGCCCGGCCTTGCCGTGCTCATTGGCGGCATTTGGATAGCCAACTTATATTACTGGGGTTTTAACCAATATATTATCCAACGAACCTTAGCCGCCAAAAATATTAAAGAAGCCCAAAAAGGCATTGTATTTGCTGCCTATTTAAAACTCTTAATTCCACTGTTGGTGGTTGTACCCGGCATTATTGCTTACGTCTTAAATGCCGATGTTTCCGGCGCGCTTACACCACAAACCTTAGACCCATCATTTGTGGGTGAAGATGGCAACATACTGAATGACAACGCAGCGCCTTGGTTAATCAGTAGTTTTATTCCTACTGGCCTGAAAGGGTTAGTGGTAGCCGCGCTCGCTGCAGCCATTGTCAGTTCTCTGGCCTCCATGCTGAACTCCACTTCTACCATCTTCACCATGGATATATACAAGCCCTACATCAATAAAAATGCCACGGATAAAAACATGGTAACCACTGGGCGTATCACCGCAGCTGTTGCTTTGCTTATTGCAGTATTTATTGCACCTCAACTCAAAAACTTAGGGCAGGTATTCCAGTATATTCAAGAGTACACAGGCGTTGTCAGCCCCGGCATTTTGGCAGTATTTGTGGCAGGTTTATTCTGGAAGCCCGCAACCAACAAAGGGGCTATCGCTGGTGCTTTGGCGTCTATCCCTATTGCGTTATTTTTCAAAATTGGCCCCAACCAATGGGCCAGCGGCGATCTGTTTGTCGTGCTGCCCTTTATGCACCAAATGCTGGCCACATTTATCTTGAGTTTGGGCGTCATTGCGCTGATCAGTTTAATGGATAAGAAAAACGCCGGCGTGGGCAATACTATTGTGGTCAGTAAAGATATTTTCAGTACCGAAAAAATCTTTAACATTCACTCGGTGATTATTGTGCTTATTTTAGTGGCGCTGTACGGGTTATTTTGGTAACTCAATAAGGCGGCCTCATCACGCAAATAAATATTCCGACTTAAAACCGCCTCAGAGCATCGGGCGTATACCCTTACTAAAGGCCCCCTCAGAGCAGTCCACGAGAGGGGGCAAAATTTGGCCGACACGGATTAAAAGTGAAAGTAGTATTCCACTATCCCGGTATCATGAGTTTCGCGCCCCACCTCTGCCCTTCTAATACCCACAGTTAATTGGTGCTGCTGCCAATAGGCCTCGGCGAACAAACTAAAGCTTTCATACCGCTCAGAATCAACCTCACGCAACCCAATACGTGGCTTTACCCCAAAGGCATTGTTCACGTAGTAAGTACCCTCAGCGGTAAATTTAAAATCCTCGCCAATTTGATCCCACTGAACATCTGCAGCCCATTGGTTGTTAAAAACCCCATGCACTTTTATGCCCCCCGTAAAGTCGGCGCGACTATTGGCTTTAACAACACCTACAGACGCCATAACGGCTATGGTATTAGTAAAGTAGTATCCAGCCATTAATTTTTGTTGAGAGAGGGTGCCGCCTTTGGTTTGCTTTGCGATGAACGCGCCTAATAAATAATCCCCGATGACACCAGCCCCACTAACAAAGGCTTGAGATGTCGTTACTGGATACACGCCTATGGTGCCTTGCGAAGCAGTAGACAACGTCCGTTCCGTTTCATGACGGACATTAGCAAAAGCAAGGTAACCACTTTTATCGAGGAAAGCCGCTTCGGCAAGAGGGACACCAGAGGTATTAACTTCAGTAAAATAGCGCGTCGCTTCAATCATCGTTGATGTATCAGACCATTTTTGTGTTACCGCATCGCCAACCAATACGGCCGATTGCACACTACCGGATCCATATTGACCACCAATGCCCACCCTCGTTGTGTAATCTGCAACTGCTGGCAGTGAAACGCCCCAAGCAAGTGCTGCACAAAATTTAGCCGCGCTGAGTTTTCTCATTCTAATGGTTCTCAAATTATTCATCATTGACCGAGGTGATCATATTAACAGCCTTACACGCTGGGGCTTAACTTCAAAGCATAGCCGCGTCATAATGCGTCTTTTCGTTGATTCCAATCGCTAATACAGTCTATTTAAAACCGTAACACAAGGTACCACCATGGGAAGAACCTACGAAAACCGCAAGGCATCTATGGCCAAGACCGCGGGCATGAAGACCAAAATTTACTCAAAATACGGGAAGGAAATCTACGTATGCGCCAAAAACGGCGGTACCGACCCCAGCGCCAACTTAAGCCTTAGGCGATTAATTGAGAAGGCAAAAAAGGACCAAGTCCCCGGACACGTAATTGACAAAGCCCTTGATAAAGCGGAAGGCGGCGGCGGCGAAGACTACGCAACCGTGCGCTACGAAGGTTTTGGCCCCGGTAATTGTATGGTGATTGTGGACTGCCTAACGGATAACAACAACCGCACCTTTGGCGATGTACGCACCTGCTTTAACAAAACCAAATCTAAACTGGGTGCGCAAGGCTCTGTAGGGCATATGTTTGATCACCGTGCCATATTTGCATTTAAACACGATGACGAAGAAGCCGTACTAGAAGCACTTATGGAGCAGGACGTGGACGTGGCAGATATAGAAAACGAGGACGGAATGCTCACCGTCATTGCGCCGCAAACGGAATTCTTTAAAACCAAAACTGCACTGACAGACGCTTTTGGTGACCTAACCTTTGATTTGGAGGAAATTACCTTCGTCCCGCAGACCCACACTGAACTACAGGGCGACGATGTAGAAATGTTTCAAAAGCTCTTAGATATGCTCAACGACTGTGACGACGTACAAGAGGTTTACCACAACGTAGGCGCTGAATAATGAGGCAAGCGGCAGGCATCTATGGAACAGAGTAACCGAGGGGAAAGCCAATGGCACCCGCTCGGGCCGAGAGTACCGGAACGTTAGCTACCCAACCTTCCGGTAAATTGGCGCTGAGCGGTGCCATTTCACTTAACCTTCAAGATAGACTACCTTTTTAGCGCCAGCCAGATCAAGTTCGCATTCTTTTAATTAAATCTCCGCAGCGGCATCGGCCTTCCATAGGCCGCCAGCGACAAAATTAAGCAGCCCGCCGCTTTCACTGGTATAATCCCCCGCCTTTTTTGCGGCAGTGCTAACCTCTGCATTCTTGCTTCTTTGCAAGCCAATCTAGCCTTTTAACCTCAGATAGTACGGATGTAAACGATGGAACCCATGTTGAACATAGCGTTACGCGCTGCACGTAAAGCCGGCGAATTGATTGAACGCTCTGTTGAGCGTGTGGATTTAATCACCATTGAAGAAAAAGGCCGCAACGACTTTGTGAGCGAAGTTGACCGCAAGGCGGAAGACGAGATCCTCTATCATTTGAAAAAAGCCTACCCCGATCATGCGTTTTTGGGCGAAGAATCTGGGCAATCCGGTAGCGACAGTGAATACCAATGGGTAATAGACCCTTTAGATGGCACCACCAACTTTTTACACGGTATTCCGCACTTTTGCGTTTCTGTTGCGTGTTTGCACAAAGGCACGCCCATTCACGCGGTAATTATCGACCCCATCAAACGCGAAGAGTTTACCGCCAGTAGAGGCAAAGGTGCCACCCTTAACGACCGCCGTATTCGTGCCACCAGTCGCATAGGCCTAAACGGCAGCCTGATTGGTACGGGCGTTCCTTTTAACGGCTTTGCCCTAGAACACATAGACCCGTACCTTAGCTGCTTAAAAGAAGTAGCAAGCCAAACGGCGGGCGTACGTAGGGCAGGCTCGGCCGCTTTAGACTTAGCCTATGTGGCCGCGGGCCGGTTTGATGGTTTTTGGGAAATGAACCTAAAGCCCTGGGACATTGCCGCAGGTGTGCTTTTGGTCAAGGAAGCTGGCGGGATGATCAGCGACTTCAAAGGCGGCAATAGCTATTTCGACAGTGGAAACTTGATTTGCGGTGGCGCAAAAACCTTTAAACCGCTGCTACAAATTGTGGGCAAGCATATGGGGAGCATTTAGCGCCTGACAAAGCTGTTACACCAAAACGGTACAGCGCGCTCGGGGCTTGCCTCCCCCAAAAATATAACCATCTATGCGGGCTAGACCAACGCTGCATTAATGGCTTCAATCAACTGTTGCAAATCGATTGGCTTGGTTAAATAGTGAGAAAACCCAGCGGCGTTGCCTTTTTCCACATCATGGGCCATGGCGTTGGCAGAGAGCGCCAGCACGGGAATGTTGCTGGTGTTCGCATCATTTTTTAGCACTTCTAGAGCCTCGTAGCCGTCCATACCCGGCAAATTGATATCCATTAGTATTAAGTCTGGCCGGTTGGTTCTGGCCAAATACAAGCCTCTTAAGGCGTCATGCGCCACCTCAAACCGGATCTGGGGGTAACGTGCTAAAAACCTAGCCACCAACCGCTGATTGGACACGTTGTCTTCCACGTAAAGAATGCGTTTAGGCTCGGTTACGGCTAAATCGTAATAGGCTGGCGGCTCTTCTGCTTGCGGGGTATCTTGCGCAACACACTCGGTAACTTGCGGTGACGACAAGCCTTCTTTAAGAGGGACATCAACCCAAAACTTACTGCCTTTACCTTCCTCACTGGTGAAATCAATACGCCCACCCATGTGAGCCACCAGCTGAGTCGTAATCACCAGGCCAACCCCAGTACCTTCAATATTACCTAGCTCTGCACCCAATCGGTTAAAGGGCTGAAACACCTCTGCTTGGCGCTCTGCAGGAATACCTCGGCCAGTATCCTCGATAGATACCCTAAAGTACTCATCCACCTGCGTACAGGCTACCGCTACTCGACCATGATCACGGTTGTATTTAATGGCGTTGCCCAGCAAATTCAAAAACACCTGCTTTAACCGCATCCTGTCGGCAAACACCATTCGCTCGCTCATTTCATTGGTTTGCAAACACAGCTGCACATTTTTAGCCTCGGCCTGCACTTTAAATAAGGCAAACACCTCGTTTAGCAAACTCACCGGAGACAGGGGCTCTGTATGCAGATCCATGCGCCCAGATTCAATTTTGGCCAAATCTAGAACATCCCCCACCAGTTGCAGCAAGTGCTCTCCGGCTTTTTTAATTTCACCCAAGTTATTTTGTTGGTCTTTCTTGAGGTTTGAGTCCATGCCAATCAACTGTGCAAACCCGATAATGGCATTTAGCGGGGTACGTAATTCATGGCTCATGCTAGAGAGGAATTCAGATTTAGCGCGGTTGGCTTTTTCAGCCGCTTCTTTGGCCCCAATAACCCGTTCTTCGGCCAACTTCAGCTGAGTAATATCCATATTAGTGCCGGACATTCGCAACGGCTCATTGTTAGCGTTAAAGGTCATTTGCCCTCTGGCTCGAATCCAACGCCACTTGTTGTCTTTGCCTCTTATGCGGTACTCCACATCAAAAGGGGTCTCTCCTCGGATGTGTGACGCCAACACTTGGTCATACACCACTCCGTCATCAGCGTGCATGCGACGACGCCAGGCTTGAATTCGGTCTATGCCCTGATTCACCACATCATCGTGATCGGCATACCCTAAATGCTCCCAACAACGGCTAGAAAAATGAAAGCCGCCATGCTCGGCAGACCACTCCCAAATACCATCGCTAGAAGATTGAATGATCCTGGAGTGCCGTGCTTCGCTAATTAGTAGCGCTTGTTCGGTCTGCTTTTGCTTCGTTATATCAAAGGCAATGCCACTCAAGTAAGTAACCCAACCGCTGTCATCGCGCACACTATCGGCACGAACCTCTGTCCAAATGTACCCGCCTTTTTTGCGACGCACACGATAAATGGCTTCGCCAGGCCCTGCTTTTTTAAATATCCGGCTGACTACTTGACGCAGCTTCTCTACATCATCTGGGTGAACATAATCGTAATAGTTGGTAGAGACAGAAATATAATCTACATCTTCATCGGTATACCCTAAATAGCGCCAGTAACCGCCACTCCAGTCCATACGGCTGGCTATAAGGTCCCAATCAAAATAACCATACCCGTGTGCCCCTTGAAATATTCGTTGGTGGCGCGCAAGGGTTGCTTTCATTTCATTAATTTGAGCGGCTTGATCGGGGGTAAAGACCGATTTAAGAATCTTCATTGGGCTCCAACATTAA
>CAYZQH010000175.1:1077-6948 GCA_964480055.1 uncultured Cellvibrionaceae bacterium | reverse complement strand
ACCTGTGACCTACGCCTTGTAAGGGCGCCGCTCTACCAACTGAGCTAACCACCCAATAGAGGCGCGTATTGTAATGATATTGGGTAAGTCGTCAATACTCTGAGTGTTTTTTTGTTTCAATTGTTTTACGGCGGGTAGGGACTGCTATAATCGGGTGATTTTTAAGAATTAGGCGCCGAAATGAACGTTTTTCAGACAATATTGCTCGCGATGCTCGCTTTATCGTTGCCTGTATTCGCGTCGGTCGAGGTCTATGACTTTGAGGCAGAGACAGACCGTGTACGATATACAAAGTTCTTAGATGAGTTACGGTGCCCTAAATGTAAAAACAATAACCTTGCCGGGACAAACTCCAAAATTGCTATCGATCTACGACGGCAGTTACAGCTGATGATAAAGGACGGCAAGGACGACGAGGAAATCATTGATTATATGGTGACTCGTTATGGCGATTTTGTTCTATACCGCCCCCGCTTAAACAATAAAACCGTAGCGCTCTGGCTGGGACCGTTGGTTTTTTTGGGAATTGGCTCAGTGTTGGTGGGTGTGATTGTTTGGCGCCGCCGAACAGTACTTAAGCAGGCACCTTCGAGCTTGTCTGAAGAAGAATCCGACGCGTTAAAGCAGATCTTGGCAAGCGGGTCAGATACCGATAAATCTCAACAATAAATACGGTAACACATGATTTTTTGGCAAACTATTTTGGGGCTGAGTGCTTTTGCGGCACTCTTTGTATTGTGGCCTCTCATTCAGCTTCCTTTTCTCCATAACAGTTGGTCTAAACGTGCCAGTAGAGACGCTACGCAAGTGGGTTTGTACAAGGAGCACCTAGAAGATTTGGAGGCCGCGTCAGCCCGCGGTGATATTTCAGATGAGCAGTATCAAGCTTTAAAGCTAGAGCTACAAAAAACATTGCTAGAAGAGGGCCGTGAAGGCTGCAGGCTTCACGCAACACGCGGTGGGAAGAAGGCGGTTTTTGTGGCCGCAGCCTTGGTCCCCGTACTTAGCTTTGTGATTTATAACAAGCTAGGTGCAAAATCTGACTGGGAAATATACCAAGATCTTCAAGTTTTAGGCGCGGCGGAATCAGCCGAGGAACACGAGCAACAAATGAGGTCGCTAAGCCTAAAAGCGCAGGCAAGGCTTAACCAAACGCCAGACAACCAGTCCTTGAGGAACTTACTGGCTCAAACGTCAATGGCATTGCAGGATTATGATCAGGCGGTGGTTCATTACCGTGCTATTTTGGATGCATTTCCGGAAACGCCGCGGGTTATGGCCAATTTGGCACAAGCGTTGTTTTATCGGTCGGGAAACACCATTACCCCAGAGGTAAGAGACTATATTAGCAAGACGTTAGCACTTGCCCCTATGATGCCTGAAATGTTGGGTTTGGCAGGTATTGACGCTAAAAATTCTGGTGATTTTCGCAGTGCAATTCAATATTGGAAGATGGCTGTTAGCCAAATGAACCCCAATTCGCGGGCTGCGCGCGGTTATCAAAACGGGATCAAAAAAGCCGAGCAGGCGTTGCTGGCTGCCGGGGAATCTCTCCAGGCACCGTCAAAAACACATGAAAGTAGCGTAGATGCTGCTGGCGATGCGCTAGAACTGCGCGTATCCCTTGATGAGAGCATCACGCTTAGCGGGAATGAGACGGTATTTGTCTATGCGCGGGCATGGCAAGGGCCGAAGGTGCCTTTGGCCATACAGAAGTTGCAAGTTAAAGATTTACCTAAGACGGTTCGTTTAAGCGCAGATATGGCAATGGCGCCAGGTATGACCATTGATAGCTTTGAGGATTTGGAGCTTGTGGCACGGGTGTCCCTTTCTGGCGGGCCCTCCGCTAAAAGTGGTGATTGGCAAGTGACGATAGGCCCGTTGAAAAAAACCGATAGAAACAAACCTCAGACTTTAAAAATTGCCAATAAAGTACCTTAAAGCTTAGTCATTTGTCTTGCTTGTTGTTTTTCAAACCAGCGAATGGCCAAGAGTGTATTGGGCAGGGCGGCAACTTGTTAGTCTTGCTTGATAGACCGAATATATAGAACGATTAACTCAGTGAGAGGCCATTGGCGGGGTTTGCTACAGCGGCCTGGTTAATCAAGTAATACCAAATTGGGAAAGCTAATAATTTATGCGGTTAAAGTGCATTAAACTCGCGGGTTTTAAGTCATTTGTGGATCCAACCACCGTCAATTTCCCTAGTAATCTAGGTGCAGTGGTTGGCCCTAATGGGTGTGGTAAATCCAACATTATTGACGCCGTTCGCTGGGTTATGGGTGAATCGTCTGCTAAAAACCTCCGCGGGGAGGCAATGACCGACGTCATATTTAATGGCTCCAATACCAGAAAGCCTATTGGGCAGGCCTCTATTGAGTTGGTGTTTGATAACAGCGACGGCAAGATTGTAGGCGAATATGCTAGTTTTTCAGAAATTTCTATAAAACGTAAAGTGACACGTGATGGACAAAACTTGTATTACCTTAACGGCAGTAAGTGTCGTAGAAGGGATATAACGGATATATTCTTGGGGACGGGTTTGGGTCCACGCAGTTACGCGATTATTGAACAAGGCATGATCTCGCGGTTAATTGAAGCCAAACCTGAAGAGCTTAGGGTGTATATCGAGGAAGCCGCAGGCATCTCAAAATACAAAGAGCGGCGGCGTGATACTGAAAACCGCATGCGCAGAACCCATGAAAATTTGGAGCGCTTAACTGATATACGTGAAGAGCTAGAGCGTCAATTATCACGCTTAGAGCGGCAAGCTCAATCGGCAGAAAAGTATCGTGAATACAAGGCAGTAGAGCGTGATCTTAAAGCAAAGCTTCAAGCTTTGAAGTTTAGAAGTTTGAAAGATCAAGCGGTTTCAAAACACAGCAAAATTCGTGAGTTAGAGCTTCAGGTTGAAGCTGCCGTCACCGAGCAAGTTCATCATGACTCAAATATAGAGATTCACAGAACAAAATTCGCAGAATTTGGCGACTCGTTCAACGAAGTTCAGGCGCGGTTCTATGCCGTTGGCACCGATATTGCCAAAATAGAGCAAACCATAACGCACTCCCAAGAGCGTGAGCGCCAGTTGCGTATGGATTTAGAGCAAACCATTCGTGATTGTAAAGAGGCTGAGGAGCACCTAAGTACCGACGCTGCTAAAGCAGAAGGTTGGCAAGCAGAGTTACTGGAAATAGAGCCTGAAATGGAAATGCTCAGCGAGGTTGAAGAGGGCTCGTCTGACGCGCTGCAAACGGCAGAAGAGGGCATGCAAGAATGGCAATTAGAGTGGGATGCATTTAACCAAAAAGCCTCTACTCCACGGCAAGAGGCAGAAGTTCAACAGTCTCGTATTCAATACTTAGAGCAAGTTCAGCAACGCTTATTGGATCGTATCAAAAAGCACGAGGCGGAAAAGGGCCGTCTAGTTGTTGGTGAGTCTGAATCTGAGATACTCCTGTTAGAAGAGCAGCTAGCCGAATACGAACTCAAACTTGAAGAAGCGACCACTTCTTCAGAGCAGGCCTCTGGCTCTTTAACACAGCTGCGCGCCCAAGAATCTGAGTTAAGCCAATCTCAAAACCAAATCCGCGGAGACCTTCAAACAAATAAAGGGCGACAGGCATCGTTGGAGGCCTTACAGCAAGCCGCCTTGGGGCAAAGTGATCAGCACATTTCGTCTTGGCTTGAATCTGTCGGCCTTGACTCTGCCAAGCGTGTGGCAGAGCAGGTCTCAGTAGATCCGGGTTGGGAGAAGGCGGTGGAAGCAGTGTTGGGTCATTCTTTACAGGCGGTGTGTGTTGATACCGCGCTGGAACAACTCTCTAGCGCGGTGGGTTCGGTTGACAAAGGCGAAGTCACGCTATTTTCTACAGTAGGTCACTGTGAGAGTTCGGGTACTCAACCAGAAAGCCTACTGGCCAAAACGCACAGCGCGTTAGATTTATCTCCGTGGTTGGGTAATGTTTACGCGTCTGAAACTCTAACCGCGGCATTACAGCGTCAAAAGAGCCTGCTTCCTCACGAAACAATCGTAACAAAAGAGGGTTTATGGTTGGGGTGTAATTGGTTGCGCGTTGCCAAAGACAAAGACGCCAACTCTGGAGTAATCGCACGAAAGCAGGAGTTAGAATCCTTAAGTGCGTTAATTCATTCGCAGCAAGGCCAATTGGATACGTTAGAGTCCGACTTTTTATCGTGTAAAGACGCAGTAATAGGCGCTGAGCAACAACGAGAGCAAGCGCGTGCCGAGATGGATTCACTGGTTCGCCAACAAGCGAATACTAGAACCCAATTATCGTCGTTGACGGCAAAAGTGGAACAGGTACTTGAGGGGCGTAAACGCGCGGATCTTGAAATTGGCGAAGCCAAAGAACAACTGGATTTAGAGGGCGAAAATTTATCGGAGTCACGCCTTAAGCTTCAAGACGCCATTGAGGCGATGGAGCAGGATACTCAAGAGCGCGAAAGGCTATTGTCAAAACGCGATACGATACGTGAGAGCCTAGATAGCGCTCGTCAAAAAGCCCGTCATGACAAAGATAGAGCACATGAACTGGCTATGCGCCTGCAATCTGTAAAGACGCAGTTGAGCGCAGTGAACCAAGGTATTGCCCGGCTTAAAGAGCAAACGATGCGTTTACAAGAGCGGCACGATACCATCGAAGAAACTTTGCAAAATAGCTTAGAGCCGGTAGAAACTTACAAAGACGAGCTGGAAGCCAATTTAGACAAGCGCATTAAAATTGAAGAAGAGCTCATTGCAGCACGCAAAGCCGTAGAGGAGGTAGAGGCGGCACTGCGGCAATCAGAGCAAAAGCGTCACAGCGTAGAGCAAAGCTTACAACAGGTACGTACCGATCTAGAAAAAGAGCGAATGGATGCTAAGTCGTTAGATGTGCAAGCCGAAGGGGTAAAAGAACAATTAATAGAAGAAGAATTTGACATTGATGCAGTTTTGGCCGACCTTGAAGAAGACCTAAATATAAATTCATTAAGCCAAGAGCTAGAAACCATTGCAACGCGCATTAGTCGTTTGGGCGCCATCAACCTCGCGGCCATTGACGAATACAAAATTGAGTCTGAGCGTAAAAACTATTTAGACGCTCAAAATGCAGATTTAGAAGAAGCTTTAGAGACGCTCGAAAACGCCATTAGAAAAATCGATAAAGAGACACGGACGCGTTTTAAAGAAACGTTTGACCAAGTCAATGGCGGTATTCAAGAATTGTTCCCTAAAGTTTTTGGTGGCGGGCACGCTTATCTGGAGTTAACAGGGGAAGATTTGTTAGATACAGGAATAGCCATCATGGCGCGCCCCCCTGGTAAAAAGAACAGTACCATCCATTTGTTGTCAGGCGGCGAGAAAGCTTTAACGGCGATTGCGCTGGTGTTTTCTATATTCCGCTTGAATCCGGCACCGTTTTGTATGCTGGATGAAGTGGATGCCCCTTTGGATGATGCAAACGTTGGGCGTTATGCACGCATGGTGGAAGAAATGTCTAGCCAGGTACAATTTATATACATTACGCATAACAAGATTGCCATGGAAATGGCGCACCAGTTGTTGGGTGTCACCATGCATGAACCCGGTGTATCGCGTATTGTAACTGTTGATGTCGAAGAGGCGGCCGAATTGGCTGCCGTGTGAGGATTGTTTGTCTATGCGTGAATGGTTAACAGTCATCATTGTGTTGCTTATTGTTGGGGTATTGCTGGACGGCTTTAGGCGCATGCGAGCCCACCGCAAAGAAACCGTGCGCTTATCCAGCAATATGCCGGATGTTGACCCGCTGTTGGAGGAGGGCGCTGCTAGTGGTAGTGAGTTTCCTTCCGGTGGGGCTCGCGTGGTTGGTTATCGCGAGGAAACCGACG
>CAYZQH010000175.1:0-1067 GCA_964480055.1 uncultured Cellvibrionaceae bacterium | reverse complement strand
ATGCTGAAAATTTGCATCAGTCCGTAAAAGACCGCCATGCGGCGTCAAAATTAACGTGCGGCGCACCCAATAGAACGCCAGAGCAGGCAGCGTTGAACCTAGACTCACCCGTGCCTATGTTGATGGAATCTGTGCAACAGCCCGAACTGACCGCTGCTGCTGACAGCCATTTAGCGGCCCAAGACCATGACTTTGCTGATGGACACGAGCCGGCAATCGGTAATTTGGACGAGCTTGATGAAGCGGTGGCAACCTCTTCATCTGGTGAGCGTGTTCAAGAGCATTCAACCCAAGAGGGTGATTCAAACGCAGCCTCTGCACAAAACTATCGTGTGGGTTCAGATGAAGTAAGCGCTCCGCGGGTAGTGAAGCGCGAGTCTTCAGCAAACCCTATACATAGCCCCAGGAATATTGAGCGCCCTCAAGCTAAAGACAGTGAGCCCCCGCAAGCGCCGGACGAAGTGCTGGTTATTAATGTGATGGCCAAGCGTGGTCAAATATTGATGGGCGGGCCGTTACTGCAAGCATTTTTAGAAAACGGTTTACGCTTTGGTGATATGGACATATTTCACCGTCACGAAAATTCAGACGGTACGGGCCCTACCATTTTTAGTGCTGCCAATATGGTCAAGCCAGGTATGTTTGATATCAGTGCTATGGAAGCATTCGAAACACCGGGTATTAGCTTGTTTTTAACATTGCCCATTCACAGCGACAGCTTAGACGCCTACGATCTAATGGCCAAGGTAGCACGGAATATGGCCGATAAACTCGGTGGAGAGCTGAAGGATGAAAACCGCAGTGTCATGACGCGGCAAACGATAGAGCATGGTCGGCACCGTGTGATGGAGTACGAACGAAAGCGCCGGTTGGCTAAGGCATAAAATGCCCCACCCCAAAGTCGTTTATTCTCAGCGCGACTATCAGGCGTTGATGGCGCTCATCGACGCTCACAATCACCGCTACTATGTCCTGGATGCGCCGGATGTACCCGATGCAGAATATGACCGCTTAATGCAGTCGTTACTTGCTATTGAGGCCGAGCACCCAGACTGGAAAGATCCAAA
>CAYZQH010000174.1:3134-6965 GCA_964480055.1 uncultured Cellvibrionaceae bacterium | reverse complement strand
AAACTGGGTTCTGCGCTATGCATTCACTCAAACGCTCACACCACCGCGATACCCCGATATTCGGGCACAAGGCAATGTAAACGTTGAACTCGTAGATAACCCCATCAACGATGACTTACAAGTACAATACCCTGATCCGGCTCCCGGCAATGAGCCTGGGCCTGACGATGACCCTGTACAACCAAATGATCTTCCTAAGATTTTCTCTGGTTACAGCAATACAACGGGCAACCCCTTCCTCGAACCAGAAACCTCTATAAACCACGATATTTCGCTCGAATGGTATCCGCGTAAGGGCTCGACGATGCACCTTTCGCTGTTTCACAAGACGATCGACAACTACATCACTTTCAACAATTTCTCGGTACAAGCGAGTGAGTTCTTTACCGAGGAGACTCTACCTCAGTCAGAGCTTGTTGACGGAAGCGGAAGCGACTTTATCGATGGGCTTGTCTCTAGCAAAACCAACCTCAATGCCGAGGAAGACACCATCATCAGTGGGTTTGAACTTGGTGGACGAACCTACTTCGATGAGCTTTCGGGCTGGTTGAGCGGCTTTGGTGTCGATGCGAACCTGACATTTATCGATAACGACGCACCAGATGCGTTTGCAAGAGACATCAACGGCGAGGACCTGAATGTGCCCGTGATTGGACTGTCTGAGTGGTCCTCATCTGCAACCTTGCTTTATGATTACGGTAATCTTAGCGCGCGTTTGTCATACAACTGGCGTGACAGATATCTCACAACCACCAATGACTCGTCCTCGACTAAAACCTACAACGACCCGTTCAGCGGTGAAGAGATTCAGATTGGCTTACCTATCTATGCAGCTGCTTCCGGACGGCTTGATGGCAGTATCTCCTACAAGTTGAGTGACAATATGAATGTGAAGCTCAATATTCAGAACCTCACCGATGAGGATCAGAGCACCGAGATGGAGATCATGGACGGGAAGTTTGTTGACCGAGCTGTCTTTGTAACGGATCGTCGCTTTAGTTTGCACTTCGGGTATGACTTCTAGGTTTGACTTTCACGATAGTTACAAGCGGCGGTTTTGACCTTACATAACTCGCGTAATACGAGGTAAATAAATGAGCGAGGCGACTGGATGAGTAAAAGCGTCCTGATCGTCGGGGGGGGAACCGCAGGATGGATCAGTGCCGCATACATGGCACGGATGCTGGCGGCAGACACCCCTGGCGGTGTTTCGATAACGCTGGTCGAATCTGATGAGATTGGTATTCTCGGTGTCGGTGAGGGCACCTTTCCCATTATTCGTAAAACGATGCGTCGCATTGGCCTAGATGAAAGCGATTTGATCCGGCATGCTGATGCCACATTTAAACAAGGCATTCGCTTCAATAACTGGAAACAAAATCCGGCTGATAACCTGGGTGACACGTATTTCCATCCATTCCAGGTCGCTTCTCAGCACACAGATATGGATCTTCTGCCCTATTGGCTTCTCGGTGCCGCCGGGGATGTGCCTTGGTCGGAGGCGGCTACCGTCCAGGAGCGGGTTGTGGGGGCGAAGCTCGCGCCGAAACTCATTACCCACTCCAATTACAATGCCCCCTTGAACTATGCCTACCACTTTGATGCATCCAAGCTTGCGCAGGTTATCCGCCGTCGCGCAATGGATATGGGAGTGAAGCGGCTGATCGACACCATCGAAGGTGTGAAGCTCGACCAACATGGCGCCATCGCCTCCGTACAAGGTCGTGCCCATGGAGAGCTCAAGGCAGATCTTTACATCGATTGTACCGGTTTTCGGTCGCGCTTAATTGGAGAAGCCCTGGGTTCGGAATTTAACTCATATAGGGATCAACTTTTCTGTAACCGTGCTGTGACCATGCAAGTGCCCTATGATCAACCCAATGCGCCAATTCCTTCTTGCACTTATTCTAGCGCTCAAAAAGCGGGGTGGACCTGGGATATAGGCTTACATGAACGTCGCGGCATAGGATATGTGTATTCATCTGACCACTGCAGTGACGACAAGGCTTTTGAGACGCTTCAAAATTATATTGGGCCCGCAGCAAATGACTTGTCGCCTAGACAACTTTCATTTGAAGCCGGGTTTAGAAAGGTCCAATGGCACAAGAACTGTGTAGGGATAGGCCTATCGGTGGGTTTCATCGAGCCGCTGGAAGCGACTGGCATCAGCTTTGCTGAAATTGCCGTACTTATGCTTTGCAACCTATTTCCCTGGTCGAGTGATACCGAGCGCTCAGCCCAACAGTTCAACGCAGCCATGACAAAACGTTTCAAGCACGTCATTGACTTCATCAAGCTCCATTATTTTTTGAGTCAGCGCACGGATACCGACTTCTGGCACGATAATCGGGCGCCCTCATCGGCCTCCGATTATCTAAAAGGAAAATTAGAGCAATGGCGACACAGGCCCCCGTCTTTTCTCGATATTGACACCAGTCACGACATTTTTGACGAGAACAGTTGGCAGTACATCCTATACGGCATGGATTTCAAAACCGACATTACGGCCCGCGCTGGCGCCTTGCGTTTCTACGATGACGCCAGGCGCGAATTCGAGAGCATCCGCCAACAAAGTCAAAACGCCATGACTGCAATGCCGACCCACCGCGATTTAGTGCGCGAAGTGATTGAGAAGGGGTTTCGCCCCAAAATGCCTGCCCGCGCGTAAAACAAAAAAACCTAAAGTAGACCCTAGTCCCGCGAACGAGGGCGACTCTCTTGTAGTGAAAAGTGTCGTCATCGTTAAAGGTGGTTCCTCCGGCTGAATGGACGATTGAACCCGAGGTATTTATCGTGCTTTTAGTCTGGGCTTTTTCCGCAATTTATTGAAACGAGCGAAGACGCTTGATTAACCTACAAGCGGATCAGTTCATCAGCGTGATATAGTGTTAATCCCAAAAAGGAACTATCAAATGAAAGTACTTATTGTTTTAACTTCACACGACCAACTGGGTGATACAGGCATAAAAACAGGCTTTTGGTTAGAAGAGTTTGCAAGCCCTTACTACCTTTTAAAAGATGCTGGTGCACAAATTTCTCTGGCATCGCCGCTTGGCGGTCAACCCCCGCTTGACCCAAAAAGTAATGAACTTGACTTTCAAACCGCAGATACACAGCGATTTGACAATGATAAAGAAGCTCAAGCTGAGCTTGCGAATACCGCTAAACTCGCCGAAATGAAAGTGGACAATTTTGATGCGGTATTCTATCCCGGTGGCCATGGTCCATTGTGGGACCTGCACAAAGATACGTCTTCAATCAAGCTTATTGAAGACTTTATTGCCGCTGGTAAACCGGTAGCCGCCGTTTGTCATGCGCCTGCGGTTTTGTTGAAGGCCAAAGATCAAAATGGTGACCCGTTGGTCAAAGGCAAAAAAGTCACTGGGTTTAGCAACTCTGAAGAAGACGCAGTGCAATTGTCAGATGTTGTGCCCTATTTACTCGAAGATCAGCTTATTGCAATGGGTGGGTTATACCAGAAGGTTGATGACTGGAACCCTTTGGCTATTGTTGATGGCTTGATAATCACAGGCCAAAACCCGGGCTCGTCAGCTGCAGTTGCACAAGCATTGGTAACTGCGCTTAATTGATATCAAAGTACACATAGCAAGGCTTTTTAGCTTGTGCAAAAAAGCCTTGCGGTTGAATAGGGGTGTAATATTTACTGATGAAATTCTATTTTTCTGTTGGAAGGTACGGGGTGTTTTATTTTAATGAATTATATAAACAACACTGCAATCATTAAACACTAAAACACAAGCACCACACATTTACTGCCCTGCTACATCGATGACTTGAGAGTAAGCGTTGTGCGGCAACTAATAAAAAGCA
>CAYZQH010000174.1:0-3034 GCA_964480055.1 uncultured Cellvibrionaceae bacterium | reverse complement strand
TAAGCATAGGGCGAGAGTGGATCTTTAGAGTTTCAAATACTCGTTTATGCTTGGATTACTGAATGGGGCGCTATCTTTCCACGATATGCAATAGAATGTATATAATGTATACAGGGATGCTTCACAAGTTATTAATTGATTGAAAAGCAATCGCTTTAAAGGGGGAAGGGTATGCCCTATCAGGACTCAAACGCGAGTCGTAGAAACTTATTGGTTACGTCTTTAATGTTCATTGCAGTTGGGTTTGGCGGCGGAGAAGTGTCTGGTCAGGGCGTAAAATTGCCGTTATTGGACGTTACTTTTAAGAATATGAATTTTTTGATTGCTATGGCTTGGGTGATGCTTTTTTGGTTCGCTTATCGGTATTGGCAAAAGAATCAAGTGGGAGATAAGATAATAGAGCGAATCACAGATATGGGTGAATCGTATAACCGGCGAAAAGTGATCGAATATGTAAGGCAAGTCACAAATAAACCTCATATAGATGATGAGTTTAAAGGTGATCCAAGCGTATTCGCATTTCGTATTTTGGAAGGGGACGGCTTTGGGAGTGTTGGTGGGGATTTCAAGGTAAGATACCACCTGGTGCCACACAAAAGCCATAGCTCGATTCATGAGCCGGAATATGTACCAAATGTTGTAACGCTAAATGATCCGCGCGGACAAAAATTAATTAGAAAACTCAAGTTTAGAGCACGTATTGTTGCGCCAGAGTACACGGATTATGTCGTGCCCTATGTGTTTTTCATTACCGCCATTGCTTCAGGAATTTATGGGTGGGTGGTTTAAGTTGTATTAGTGTGATCACCAAGCGATTATGTCGGTCTAATTACCGAGCCACTATAGATTACGGCAGTTGTCACCAAGACCCGTCGTTGGAATGCTTACTCTGCCCCTAAATACTACGACTTCTTCAATTCAAATTAGTTGCTAGTTCACTTTCTTTCACTCCTAGTATATTTAAAATTTGCTTTTGTGCGGCCTCTAAAATTTTACGTTGCTCTTCTTTATCCGAAATACTCTTTGCGACAACAACAGCGCCTACGAGTGATGCCAGTACAGCGCGAGATTTTTCTGCGATTGTTTCACTGTCAGCTTCAAAATGAAGTTGTTTGAGCTTACTTAGCGCTGTAATGCGAGTTTCAATCATTTTTTTAAGGCCTTGATATGATTCCTCGAACAGCTTTTTAACATTGGCATTCTCGTTGCCAACCTCGTTAAACAATATGGTTTCAGGCCCTGGCTTGCTCTTTTTTTCCAGCTCACCCAAGTTCCAATAGTTAGTAACAAGAGTCGTTAAATGCTTAACAGAAAGTGGACCTTTAACCAGACGCGCGGCACGGCTTCCTTTGAGTGTTTTAATAAATGATTCACTGTAGAGCGCTTCTTTTGATTTGAAATGCGCATAAAACGCTCCATGAGTCATTTTAGCTGAGCTCATGATTTGGCCAATAGAAACCTTGTCAAAACCATAGCGTGAAAACAGATCTATGGCTGAGTTTATGATGAGGTCTTTAGACTTGGCTTTATGGTTTTTGGGGTAGGGCACAATCCCTCCTCATTCTCATGTTAGCTAGAATATTATCTTGATCATATTATGCTTAATGCTAGTGTCTCTGAACTTATTACATACAAGCTTAATTTATCGAGAGACATCATGAATTCACCTATTGTGATCACAGGAATGGGTATGATCAGCCCCTTGGGTTGTGGCGTCAAGTCGGTTTGGCAACGTTTGACGGCGGCACAGTCAGGTATCCGCCAAATTGACAATTTTGATACAGCCGAATTCCCCATAAAAATAGCGGGGCTGGTGCCTGGTATCAAAGATGACACGGCTGCAGGTTTTGATGTAAACAAGATTATTGAGAAGAAAGAGCGCAAGAAGCTCGACCTGTTTACTGTCTATGCACTGGCGGCAGCGAAAGAAGCCTTGCAGCAGGCAAACTGGTTTCCCGAAGCGGAGGGTGACAAGCAAGCAACGGCAACTATTATTGCTACCGGCATTGGCGGTTTAAGGACTATCACGCAAGCACTTAGAACAATGGATAGTCGAGGCTACAAACGCCTGTCTCCATTCACAGCCCCGGCGTTTTTAGCCAACATGGCAGCGGGAAACCTTTCGATAAAATATGGTTTTAGAGGGCCCTTGGGCTGTCCGGTGACAGCTTGTGCAGCGAGTTTACAAGCCATCGGTGACGGTATGCGATTGATTCGCAGTGGCGAGGCGGATGTAGCCTTAGTGGGTGGAGCGGAAGCTTGTGTAGACCCATTCTCATTGTCGAGTTTTAACGCCTTAAAGGCTTTATCGACTGAAAGCGATGAACCCGCCAAGGCTTCCCGCCCTTTTGATCAATCTCGCAATGGCTTTGTAATGGGTGAAGGTTCTGGGCTAATGGTGATCGAAACCCTGGCGCACGCTCAAGCTCGTAAAGCGATTCCGCTAGCAATACTGAGTGGTTATGGAACAAGCTCTGATGCCTACCATATTACCTCAGGCCGAGAGGATGGTCAGGGTGCAGCTGCTGCCGTTAAAACGGCATTAAAAATGGCTCGACTTAATCCCAGTGACATCAATTATATCAATGCCCACGCTACTTCTACCCCAGTAGGTGATGCTGCAGAAGTGGTATCGTTACGCGGTGTATTTGGTAGAGGCCTGCCTAACATTCCAATATCATCAACCAAATCATCAACGGGTCATTTGCTGGGAGCAGCCGGTGGTATTGAAAGTATTTTTTCGGCGATGGCGGTAATCAATAACACCCTTCCACCCACTCTAAATTTGAATTGTGTCGATGAATCATTGCAAGATTTGGATTTTGTGCCAAACAGATCACGCTCACAAGCTGTGACCCATGCACTATGCAACGGCTTTGGTTTTGGAGGAGTAAATGCAGCGCTGGTTGTGAGTAAGGTGTAGGGTTGTAATTTAAGTTAAGTGTAAGTAGTCAGTTGCGTTGGCTGTCTCAAACGGGTTATTAACTGCCAGAACGGTTCTAACGTTGGCCCTGATACGTGTCAGGTCACGTCG
>CAYZQH010000173.1:0-7057 GCA_964480055.1 uncultured Cellvibrionaceae bacterium | reverse complement strand
CTTGCAACTGGCGGTGCAAAGTTTCATGCAACCTTAGGGTGATATCGGCATCTTCGGCAGCGTAGGGCGCAGCTTTGTCTAACTCAATTTGGTTAAAGGTGAGCTGCTTGGCGCCTTTGCCGGCAATGTCTTCAAAGTGAATGGTTTGATGGTCTAAATGGGTCGCTGCAAGCGTATCCATATCATGCCGATTAACAGAGTTCAGCACGTAGGATTCCAGCATGGTATCAAAGGCAATGCCATCCATCACAATGCCGTGATTTCGTAGCACATGGGCATCATATTTAAGGTTTTGCCCCACTTTTTTAACATTTTTGTCTTCTAACAAAGGCTTTAGCTTACCCAGCACTTGCTGCTCACCGAGCTGCGCTGGGGCACCCAAATAATCGTGGCCGAAGGGCACATAAGCGGCCTCGCCTACTGTTACCGCAAAAGACACACCCACCACTTTAGCCTGCATGTATTTAAGAGAGGTAGTTTCAGTATCAAAGGCGAAGTAGGGGGCTGCTTTGAGCTTGTCTATCCATGCATCGAGCGCATCTTCAGTGAATACGGTTTGATATTCTGCCTTAATCGGCTCTGCGGTTGGCGTTTGATCGCCCTTTGCGCCACGGTCTGCGTCGGTTTTTTCTGCGCTGCCAACTTCAGCCTTGCCAACCTCTGCAACCCAGGTTTTAAACTCCATATCCGTGTACCACTGACGAAGCTTATCCGTGTCTGGTTGGGCATTTTTTAAGTCTATGGGGCCAAAATCTAACGCTACATCCGTTTTGATGGTGGCCAAGGTGTAGGAAAGCTTCGCCTGCGCTTTGTTATCGGCCAACTTAACGGCCAGAGATTTTGCGCCGCGAATTTTGAGCGTAGGCACTTCCTCTAAACGCTGATAAATATCAGATACGCCACCCAGGGCTTGAATGAGGGCTTTTGCTGTTTTTTCTCCCACACCTGGCACGCCAGGGATATTGTCTACTTTGTCGCCCATCAAAGCGAGGTAGTCAATGATGCGCTCGGGGGGCAAGTCAAACTTAGCGTTTACGCCTTCAATATCCATGACTGTTTCCGTCATGGTGTTCACCAAGGTCACATGGGCATCGACTAATTGCGCCATATCTTTATCACCGGTGGAAACCACCGTATTCAACGCTGCCTTTGAGGCCTGAACACACAAGGTGCCAATAACATCATCGGCCTCTACGCCCTCTATCACAATAAGCGGCAAACCCATGGCTGCCACAATGCCGTGAATAGGCGCTATTTGCTCGCGCAAGTCATCTGGCATGGGCGGGCGGTTGGCTTTGTACTCGGGGTAAATATCATCGCGGAAGGTTTTGCCCTTAGCATCAAATATGACGGCAATGGGGCTTTGCGGGTAATCCTTTATCAGCCTTTTTAGCATATTGATAACGCCCTTTACTGCACCGGTGGCTTGCCCTTTAGAGTTAGTTAGCGGCGGCAATGCATGGTAAGCGCGGTACAAATAAGAAGAGCCATCTACCAAAACCAAGGGGGCGGCCTGAGTCATTGAAATCACCTATGTGGGAGCTTAGGGCGCAAGAGGATACCCCCTTTTTAGGATTGGCGCTGCGAGTTCTTCCAATCAACCTCGGCCCATTACCACTAGGCCAAGTGTTACCACCAAGAGCAGCATAACCAAATGGCACAAAAATCATCTCATTAATTCTAAATTGAAATATAAATGTGAACTAAGCATAACAAACCGATATTTTTTGGTTATTTTTTGTAAAGTTAGTTGATTAATTTTTAACTAGTGTTACTATGTGTAACGTCGGTAACATCAACTGACACGATATGTTGACATACCAAGGTCGACATTCGGTATCAACCCATTCACTCTTTTGGAGGACCTTATGAAAAAACTTGGTTTTCTACTGCTTGCTTTATTAGCGTCTAAAGGCGCGCTGGCAAATGAGGTTGGTGCCCCATTCCCACAATTGGCTAACACCACTGCGGTTCTAGCAGTAGCAATTGCGGAGACTGGCACCAGCAGCACCAGCTGGGCTCTTGAGCCAAACGTTAAGGACAATAAGGCAACGCAGCATGATTCTTTAGATACATATGCTGAAGTGACGCTCGAAAAGTTAACACTCACCGTGCGCGAGCGCTTTTTGACTCAATTGGAAGAGAACTACGTGATTAGATAAACCCTGGCATATTAGATG
This sequence comes from uncultured Cellvibrionaceae bacterium, assembly GCA_964480055.1. GTDB lineage: Bacteria > Pseudomonadota > Gammaproteobacteria > Pseudomonadales > Cellvibrionaceae > CAYZQH01. Next base: position 4,877 of record CAYZQH010000173.1, on the reverse strand, counting down.
GCAGGGTTTAAAAGGCCAGCGGCCTTTTCCAAACACCATCAAGGCTAATTGAGCCTTGATGCGCTCCCCTCGAAGGTTCAGACCTTCATATTTCAGCCACACTTTCCACATAGTGAAAAGTGTGGTTTTTTTGTACGTTCCGCTAACGTGCGCTTTAAAAACTATACTGCACTTCAAAATATACGTGGTTGGTGCTCTCTAGGTCATCTAAGTCATCATAGGGTGAACCGGCTCGGCCGTTGTTCATGCGGTAATGAACCGCTTGCGCCACGGTAAGTGAAGATCGAAAATTGTTTTTATAGATTAACTTCAACCCAAAGCCAATGTCTGCCATGACAACTTCAGTATCCTGGGCGGCTTCATCTTTGACCTTGCCCACCGGATAGCCCACCTTTTCAGTTTCTCCGTAAGCCGTATTCAAGAATAAATAGGGCTGAATCATTGCGTTGAGTTTTTCGCCGCCCACTTCAAAATCTAAAAATGAAGGCGAATTAAATATCCAGTCTGCGCCAACGTAAAACCCACTGTCGGCGTTGTAGCTATTGATGGCAAAACCACGCATCCGATTTGGGCCCGCCAAAGAAAGCTGGCTGGTAGAGGGCAGGGCGGTATCGGCATATTGGCCTGCAATATTGACCACTAAACGGCTTTGGGAATCCGTAAATGGGACTTTCACAAATTTAAGTAAAGAGTAATTCAGTGCAAAAATAAGTGGGTTTTCTTCTTGGAACTCTCTGCGCCCCAAGCTTTGATCAACCGTTGTTAAACGAAACCCGCCTTGATGAAGCCCTCGGAATTTTTCGTCCACCATATCAAAATTAAATGCCAAATCTATGTTGGTGACCTTCGAGTCGTTATCATCAACGGCTGAGTCCCTTGTGGTTGCACCTTGGTCATTTTCATCGTCAGGCTCTAATGGTTCGCGGTATGCGTCAGTAATATCCGTTTCGATATTTGCTATCCGTAACTCTACAGAGAAATTTCGCTCTCGGCTTCGTTTAAGTATGTAATTCAAGGTAGCATCCAGTACCTGTGATTCGCCCGTTAGAGTTAACCCCTCTAAACTAGATTCAAACGCATTGGTAGAGCCGCCAAAGGTAAACTTTGCCCGCGGACCAAAGATAGGTATACCGTAGTGAATGGAGGCATATGTAGAGTTGGCCGGATCAAACGTGCCTAAGATACCAATATGCAATTGATCACCAAACCCTGTTGGGTTGTTCCAATAGCCATCGGTGTAAAGTCTAAACTCCCCGGTAGACTCTGAACCGTGATTATCTATACGCACGTTGGCGTTAAATAGTTTTTCTTCAACGACGTTCACGTTTAGGCGTGTATCCCCCACCTGAGACCCAGCTTCAAAGTAGGCTTGTGCTCGTAGGCCCGGCATATCGTTTACAAAAAATAGTTTTTCTTCGATGCGTTTTGCAGTTACCGGCTCGCCAAAATCTTTATTAAAGATTTTTTCAATGGCTTTGGTTTTAAAACGTTTGTTATTTATTACATTCACTTCGCCTAAGTTACCCAAAAGTAGGGTGAGTGTTACCACGCCATCGCGTACACGCTGCTCTGGAATATAGGCTTTGGCAAGTATAAAGCCTCGCTCTCGGTAATACCGGGTAATGGTGTCTGCAACGTTTTCAATCATGCCAACGGTTACACCGCGGCGCTGTCTTTGATCACGAATTAAAAAGACTAAGCGTTGTAACTCTAAAGGGCCTACGTGTTCGCCTTCGGTATCGTGCTCTATTTCTGCAATCAAATCAGAAATCTCACTGACTTCCTCTAGGGAGTAACCCGAATCTAACATTTCGCCTTCATCCATCATGTCAAAGCGAATGCCTTCTACCAACTTGTTCAAAGACTCTCGTGTAATACCAAGCTCTGGGTACTCCACCACCCCCTGTACTCGAAACTCTGTTACGTTTAAACGCGGGCCGGTATTTGGATCAGGGTCTCGCTCTCGCACGCTGGGGATATCCAAATCTTTTAGCATGGAGTCGCGCTTCATTTCTGGTACTTCTGTTGTATCGGGCATCTCTAAAAACCCAGCAACACTACTTTGAGCAATCATTAAACCGATAACAAAAATGCTCGTTAGCCAGAAACGTTTATGCTGAAACTTCATATCTTATTCCGCTGATATTTATAAGTTGGTGACATTTGGGTTGTTACACATAAAAAAACCCCAAGCGCGAACGGACGCTTGGGGTTTTTAAGCTAGGCACTATATTTCTTCGTCCTCTTCTACATCGTATAACTGGTCTTGAGGCAAACGCAGGGAAATATCATTGTGGAAGTAGCCCTTAACGTTAATAAAGATAGAAGGATTAAGCTCATCCAATGGCTCTATCGTTATTAGTTGATCTTCAAATTTAAAACTGCTGGTAAATCGCTCTCTCCGTACAACGTTGGGGTTGACCGTGACCACTGCGCCCACCTGCGCTCGCGCCTGAATGGTTAAGGTCTCTGCAACATCAAGTACGAACGCACCCGAGCCGTCTTCAGTACCAACAACGCCGTTATCTGCGGTAATCTCCGCTGCGCGGCCAATGACCACAGGCTCACTTCCTGGCCCATCGGCCTTAACACCACCTTGAGTAGACGTTAGCTCCACCTGGCCATTGATTGAACCTGCTGCATAGTTGGCTTCCACTTGGCCAGTTATGATTATGTCATCTGTGGACGTTACCTCAACGTTACCTTCGCCAGTTTTGATGCCTTCAATCTCAAGTTCACCCGCATTACTAATAGCTACGCTGCCGGTTTTGGTTTCTACTTGTACATTATCCACGGCTGTTTCAATACCGTCTTGTTCACCAACCCCTGTGCCAGTATTAGCCACCAAAGTGCCGCCGGTGATGTTTGTAACTGCGCCATTACTATCTACAACTTTACCGGCTTGCGCATTGATTGTAACCGTGGAGTCCTTGTTGCCTTCTACCTCGGCAATGTTAACGTCGTTGCCAGCAAAAATATTTACGTTGCCTGTCACGACACGGATCCTTGCAGAGGCTTCCATGCTCACATCGCCTTGCTCAGAGGTTAAACCCACATCACCGTTTTGTACTGCAATGGTGCCGCTGTTTTGGATCACATCGCCCGTCTTGGCAACAATGTCTACAGAACGGCCAGCGTCGATGTTGTCTTCAATGCTTATGGTCATCTGAGATTCAACATTCACAGCACCAACGGCATTCACTACACCCAAGGTCAGTTGGTTTGAATCCACCACATTCACATTTTTGGCGTTTTCTACAGTCAAATAATTAAAATCATTGGATGGGTGCGTCAAGACAATATCACCACCTGCAGCAAGCACAGTATTGCCCTCTACGGTGATCATATCGGTACTGGTTAAATGTCCGCCGGAGCGAACCTTCGCGTTTTGCGCATTCAAACTTGTTAACGTGGTATTCACCGCTGTGTTCGCCGTGTTATAAAACTCCACATCACCCGCCGGTGCCGCCAACGCTACGTTCCCACTTACCGCATTAGCGCCGGTCAACAATACATCGCCATTGGCGGCATTAACTGTGAAATCGCTATTGGCCGTAATGACCTTGTCACTGACGACATCACCGTTGAGCACAGCCAAATCAAACGCACCCGTAATACTAGACTCACTTAACTTAACGCCCTGTTGCTCTTGTAAATACACGCCACCTCGCGCATTTGTTAGCTGAAGGGTATCCACATTTGTGCGAATTCTGGCGTTGGTGTTACCTACATCCCCTACATTACTAAGGATTAAAGATTTGGCCACAATCGATGTATTATCAGGGGTATTGGTAAACAAGCCACCATTACGTATGGTTAAATCTCCGGCTAGCTCTATGTTTTCCATTAACTCGATGGTGTCACTGATATCCACGTCAAAAGTCACTTCCTGCTTGTTGGCGTACTCTACATAAGCCACAGTATCCAAGGTAAAGCGGCCATTACTCAGTTGCACGTTATCTGCCGCAGCACTGCCTTTGATCACAATGCTTTGAGCGAGAGAGTCGTCTTTTACCTGCTCCACCTGCGTATGACTGATGTTATACACCTGGTCATTGGCAGCATAAGCAAACTGTCCGCCTGTAGCATTGGGTGTATAAGTCACTTTGTGTGCCGCTGTTGCCCCATTAATTAACAAGCTATCGTTATCGGCACCGCCGTCAAACTCAGTACCGGCATTAGCGCCTTGTACCGTGACAATTAACGTGTCGTTACCCGCTCCGCCTTGAATTGAACCTGTAACCACACCTGAGGTTTGCTCAAAGCGGTCTTGGCCTGCGCCACCTGTAAGTGTATTAAAATCAATGAACGATACTGTGGTGGTTCCATCGCTAATTTGGCCATCATTAATACCATCTGCGGCACCTTTACCGTCAAAGTCGCCAAGCGTCCATGTGTTTGTGCCATTGGCGCCAATCAATTGCGCGGTATTCAATGAACTCACGCCGTCACTGTTGCCGCGCAAGCCCTCGACGCCCGCAATAACGCCCGAGGCATCAGTTAACACCTCAGCCAAGTTGATGCTGATGTTGCCATTAACCGTACTGTAATCCACATAGTCGGCGATGATTTGCGCCCCACCGTCTAGCGCAATTTGGTTGGTACTGCTCACAACTTGAAAGGTATCGTCATTATCGCCCCCCACTACGGCTTGAACATTGTCAAAACGAAAAGCCGGGTCGTTGGCCGCCGCCCCCGCAACAGAGCCAGAGTTCGTGCCGTCTAGTACCCAGGTATAGGCTTGATCGCTGGCGCCGCGCAATATTGTGCGTGCCGCTAAATTGCCCTTAAGCACATCGGCAGAGGTCACAGCCATACCCAGACTATTGACCCCAAGCGTACGCCCTTGCAGCGCGACCTCTGTATCTGCCTCTATG
>CAYZQH010000172.1:3908-7066 GCA_964480055.1 uncultured Cellvibrionaceae bacterium | reverse complement strand
CCAACTAACCCCGCACGCGCAATTTGAGTTCACGCCAATGGATGTGGCCAACCGCGCGGCCATGACCACACTTTTTGAAACTCACGCATTCGACCGAGTAATCCATTTAGCCGCTCAAGCCGGCGTGCGTTACTCCATAGAAAACCCCAACGCCTACATCGACTCGAACCTAGTAGGCTTTGGCAATATTTTAGAGTGCTGCCGCCATGCCAACACACCACACTTAGTGTATGCATCGTCCAGCTCGGTTTATGGCAAAAACAAGATTCAACCCTTTTCAGAGGCGCATAATGTAGACCACCCTGTCTCACTTTACGCGGCCACCAAAAAGGCCAACGAGCTAATGGCTCACACCTACGCCAATTTATACCAACTGCCCTGTACCGGCTTACGTTTTTTTACTGTATATGGCCCCTGGGGCAGGCCCGATATGGCGCCGTATAAATTTACCAAAGGTGTCGCCGAAGGCAACACCATCGATATCTACAACCACGGTGACATGATCAGAGATTTTACCTACATTGATGACATAGTCGAAGGCGTGATTCGCGTTAGCGACCACATCCCCAAAGCGAACCCCAACTGGCATGAGGCACCCTCAACCGCCACCAGTTACGCGCCATACCAAATATTTAACATTGGTAATAATGCCCCCGTAAAACTCATGGACTTTATTGCTGCCATTGAATCGGCGGTGGGTAAAAGCGCTGTAAAGAATATGATGCCCATGCAACCTGGGGACGTCCCCATCACCTGCGCCGATGTGAGTGCATTAGAAAACGCCGTAGGCTTTAAACCCACCACTACAATTCAAGACGGCGTTAATCAGTTTGTGGGTTGGTATAAGCAATACTACTCGTCTTAGCTGCCCAAGAAGCTAAACAACCAAATGCGTCGTACTGTTTTTAGCAAAATTTTACGACGCTTACTATTACATCGCGTTCAATTCCACCGCGCCTTTTTCAGCCGTGCTAGTCTATACTCCCTGCATACACGGCATGGGCACTGGCTATCACCCCGTTTTTTATAATTAATAACACGTAAACCAGTTTTCTTGGCGCAAAAAACGTTTAATTCACTTTGCCTTTTGGTTCAATTCAGGTAAAAATCTACGCTAACCAAGCTTTTTGCTCGCCCTGCAATAAATAATAAATTAAGGGCCATAGGAGTCTTTCCATGCGTTGCACCCCTGCTTCTTTATACTGTACTCGCCGCCGTTCATTATCTTTGGCCGTCGCACTCACCACAGGCTTATATGGCGCACAGAGTTTCTCTGAAGATAAAATTTTAGAAGAAATCATCGTCACATCTCAAAAACGCGCACAAAGCATTATGGATACCCCCATCTCTGTTGCAGCGGTCACTGGCGACAAAATGGAGAAGGCCGGCATTGAAAACATAGAAGATCTAACCGCTTACGTGCCTAATCTTCATTTAACCGAAACCGGGCTTAGCACGCAGTTGCGTATCCGTGGCATAGGTTCAGACAACAGCCAAGGCTTTGAGCAATCTGTTGGCGTATATATGGATGGCGTGTTTCGCGGGCGAGCCCAGCTTTTAAGAGCCCCTATTTATGATGTGGAACGGGTAGAGGTTATGCGTGGCCCGCAAAATACCCTATTTGGTAAAAACAGTGTGGCCGGTGCCATTGATGTTATCTCTGCAAAGCCAGAGGACGAGTTTGGCGGGCAGCTGACCGCCAGCTATGAAGCAGAATTTGGCACGCAAGAGGTTACAGGCCATATCACCGGGCCGCTGACTGAAACTTTGAATGCGCGTTTGGCGGTTAGATATTACGATGACCCGGGCTACATGAAAAATACTTTCAAGGGCACTGATGAGGCAAACCAAGACGAAGCCTCTATGCGCCTTTCATTAGATTGGGCTATCACTGACAACTTAAACGCGTTATTAATTGTGGAGCACGACACCCTAGATATTCAAGGTAGGGCCATAGAGGTTACTCAAGACATTGCTTCTGTCGCCGATGATTTTCCGCCCAGAGGACTCACCTATCAGACCATATTGGCTTCATCTAACGGTGGTATCACCTTCGATAACACGCAAAATTATGAGCGCCAAGCCGACGCGCCAGAATATAGCGACAACACCATAGACAGTGCCACGCTAATATTAGATTACGATTTGAATGACTACACGCTGACAGCCACAACAGGCGTACTCAAATATGACTACACAGAAAATTGTGATTGCGACTTTACCCCGGCGCCTATTTTTGACCTAGACCTCCTTGAAGACTACGAACAAATCAGCCAAGAGATTCGTATTGCATCCCCGTTAGGCTCAAAGCTTGACTGGCTTGCCGGTGTATTTATTCAAAACTCAGACTTAACCTTTGGTGACAACCTCAACATAACCAGTTTATCGCCATTGATTAATATCGTTGCCTCCGCCGTCAACCCTGACCTGGCGATGCTTGGTTTTGACTCTACAGTACTGGCAAATTCGGGAGCAAACCGGCACTTCACTCAAACATCCGACTCCTGGGCAGTTTTTGCAGAAGCCAATTGGCATATTCAAGATAACCTCCATTTAAATTTTGGTGCCCGTTACACGTCGGAGGAGAAAAAGGGCACAAAAGTCTTAAATATTGTGTCCATTAAAACCACCCCGCCAACCCCATACAGTGAAGCGCCCCTGGCACCTCCATCACCAGTCCCAGGGGCACCGGTGATGGGTTCTTTGTATTACAACCTGTTTGGAACAGACTCCGAACAATTTTCCGTCAGTGCAAACCCCGATATATCCGGTCATAATCTTGCTGGTTCCCGAGATGAATCTAGCTTTTATCCCAGCTTAACCCTCAGCTGGGATATAGACGCCGACACATTAGCCTATCTCAAATACGCTAAAGGCTTTAAAGCGGGCGGATTTGACCCTCGCTCCAATGACAACGACTTTTTTGAGTTTGAAGATGAAGAAGTGACTTCTATTGAGCTTGGCAGTAAATGGATTGTGGCCGATGGCGCCGGAGAATTCAGCGCAGCTATTTTCCATTCTGATATTAAAGATTTACAAACCAGTCAATTTGATGGGCATGTAGGCTTTAACGTGGGCAACGCGGATGCTGAAATCATGGGCATTGAAATAGACGGCCGTTGGCAAATAACAGAACACTGGCGCGCAGCCTATGGCGC
>CAYZQH010000172.1:0-3808 GCA_964480055.1 uncultured Cellvibrionaceae bacterium | reverse complement strand
TCTGAAACCCTGTTTCAAACCAATAGCTATTACAGTTTTGTGCGTCGCCCAATGACTGTCGCAGTAGAAGGCACCGTCAAGTTCTAGACCACACTCTGCCGCTGGCTCTAACCATAAGGGGCCAGCGCACTACAAATTCGCCTTAAGTCATTTACCTGAACGTAAAACGCGCATTAAACTAACGGTCAGAAATTTAAGTAACCCGCAGGCATTTTTCGTGAGTGACAATAAGCTAAAAGCATCCGATCAATACATCCACTGGTTTAGAAACTCCTCTCCTTATATTAACGCTCACCGCAACAAGACGTTTGTGCTAATGCTGCCCGGTGACTCTATATCCAGCCCTAACCTAGCCAATATTGCCGCAGACATTGCCTTGCTTAATAGCTTTGGCGTTAAGGTGGTGGTGGTTCACGGTGCTCGCTACCAAATAGATAGCCGTCTGGCCAGTGCCAGTCAGTTTCATCAAGGTATGCGCATAACCTCCAAAGAGGACATGCAGCATGTTCTGCAAGCCGTTGGCGAAGTGCGCTTCAAGCTGGAGGCGCAGTTCTCTAGCGGGCTGCCCAACTCCCCGCTACATGGCGCAAAAATTCGCGTGCGCAGTGGTAACTTTGTTACCGCCATGCCCCAGGGCGTTATTGACGGGGTGGATTACCAGTACACGGGCAAAGTCCGTAACATTGACCAAACTGGGTTAAACGAGCTATTACATTCCAACGCTGTGGTGCTGGTCTCCCCTTTAGGCTATTCAGCCACTGGCGAGATCTTTAACGTTAATTTTGCCGATATTGCCACCCAAATTGCCGTTTCAATGAAGGCCGATAAGCTCATTACTTACAATGACGACGGCCCCATTCGTAACCAAGAAGGCCAAGTTTATCGCGAGCTCACACTGCTAAAATGTGAAAAATTCCTAGTAGAGCAACCCCTCAAAAACCGCTCCAATACGTATTTTTCTCTGCGCGCCTGCCATAAAGCCTGTGACGGCGGCGTGCCGCGCGCGCATGTGGTATCGTCAGCCGAAGACGGCGCATTGCTCAAAGAGCTATTTACCCGTGACGGCTCTGGCACCATGGTGTACAGAGACAACTACGAAACCATTCGCCGCGCAAGAATAGACGATGTACCGGGCATATTAAGCCTTATAGAGCCTTTAGAGTCTGACGGCATCTTGGTTAAGCGCTCTAGAGAGCTGCTAGAGCGAGAGATCCACCACTTCACCGTGATGGAAAAAGACAATATGGTCATTGGCTGCGCCGCGCTCTACCCCTTTGCCGAACCCGGCGCTGGCGAGCTGGCCTGCGTTGCCGTCTCAGCAGATTACCAAGGTGGCGGACGCGCCGCCAAGCTACTGACTCACATCGAGCGCCAAGCCCTTAAAATCAACATTGATAAGCTATTTGTGCTTACCACACAAACAACTCATTGGTTTTTAGAGCAAGGCTTTGTAGAGACCCCCGCCGAGCTTCTGCCTGTTGAGAGAAAAGCACTTTACAACTATCAGCGTAAATCCAAGGTGTTTGTTAAAACCATAAGAAGGGCGTAAAACAACGCCCCACTCCCCTCCAAGGCGCCTCACTCAACAACTGTTTATTTATACAGTTTTTAGAGCTCTACAGCTATATGCATTTGGTCTATTAATAAGAAAAAAGTATAGATTTTCATTTTTACAATCCTAATCAGCCAGTGCGGCAGCGCACCTAACCCTCAAGGTAAGCATGCACTAACCCCACAGATTACTCACATTTTATCCACAGGAAACCCGCAGCAAGCTCTCCTTGCATAATTCTCAAAATCGTATATCTTGTATTTAACCTTAAACATAAACCCAACATATGGTGTTATTGCTTGAAATCACCCCCAACCAGAAACTTCGGTTTGGGCCCGCACGATCTACAAAGTAAAGGGGCCATCGCTCGGATTCCCCCTCACCGTGTGGCAAATACGGTCAGTCATGCACAATGCTTTCAAAAGAATAAGTATTAAGACGAAAAGTGCAGACAAGTCCCTAGAGCCAGCTGCCTTATTAACGCGCAGATTAAAAATGACGCACTCAATTGGAGAGTGTCACAGGGAGCTTTTGCCCATAGTTTTACTAATTGGCTTGAGCATCAACCAACTGAGCTTTATACCAAACAGTCATCAAGACACCGATAAACACAACAACAAAAACCAGGACCAGTGGAGAACAATATGCAAACAGACGTGAATATCGCACAACCCCACGCTCCAAGCGCAACACAAACCGATGGCGCAACTCCAGCTGCCATGAGTACAACCGCGCCCGGACAACTACGTGTGATAAAACGCAATGGAACCGTCGTGCCCTACCACAATGACAAAATAGCCATCGCTATGACTAAGGCGTTTTTGGCAGTGGAAGGCGGAACTGCTGCAGCGTCTAGCCGCATAAGAGAAACCGTTGACAAACTAACGGATCAAATTAGCACCACCTTTAAGCGCCGTATGCCCTCGGGCGGCACCATTCACATTGAAGAGATTCAAGACCAGGTGGAACTCACCTTAATGCGCACTGGCGAGCACAAGGTAGCGCGTGATTACGTTATTTACCGCACAGAGCGTGCACGCTTGCGTGAAAGCACTCAGCATGTGGCAGCCGATATTGAGTTCCCGCAGATCCAAGTGCTCATGCCCAGCGGAGACAAACAACCGCTAAACCAAGAGCGCCTAACCACCTTAGTGACCGAAGCCTGTAACGGCTTAAAAGACGTAGACCCAAAAGACATTCTCCGCGAAGCGGTACGCAACCTGTACGACGGCGTATCCTATGAAGACCTCAATACCTCGATGGTTATCTCCGCACGTACCCTGGTAGAGAAAGAGCCCAACTACAGCTACGTAACTGCGCGCTTGCTACTAGACAAACTTCGTACTGAAGCCTTGCGCTTTTTAGGCGTGGCAGAGGCTGCCACCCAGCGTGAAATGGCCAATTTTTACCCCAGTTGCCTAAATGCCTATGTAGAAAAGGGCATCGAGCTTGAACTGCTTTCACCACAACTGGCCACCTTTGATCTAGAGCGCCTAGGGCAAGAGCTATTGCCAGAGCGGGACGAGCAATTTACTTACCTTGGCCTACAAACCCTATACGACCGTTACTTTATCCACAGCGACGGTATTCGCTTTGAGCTACCGCAAGTATTTTTTATGCGCGTAGCCATGGGCCTTGCTGTAACAGAGCCCGATAAAAACGACAAAGCCGTCGAGTTTTATCGCTTACTCAGCTCATTTGACTACATGAGCTCTACGCCCACTTTATTTAATGCGGGCACTTTGCGGCCGCAACTTTCATCGTGTTACCTCACCACGGTACCCGATGACCTAATGGGCATCTATGGGGCAATGCAAGACAATGCCATGCTCTCAAAATGGGCCGGTGGGTTAGGTAACGACTGGACCCCGGTACGCGCCCTTGGCTCATACATCAAAGGCACCAATGGCAAATCACAAGGCGTTGTGCCGTTTTTGAAAGTGGCCAACGATACTGCCGTTGCCGTTAACCAAGGTGGTAAACGCAAAGGTGCTGTGTGCGCCTACCTAGAGACTTGGCACTTGGATATTGAAGAGTTTTTAGAGCTGCGTAAAAACACCGGTGACGACCGCCGCCGCACGCACGATATGAACACCGCCAACTGGGTGCCAGACCTTTTCATGAAGCGCGTATTTGAAGACAAAGAGTGGACTTTGTTTTCCCCTTGCGACGCGCCAGATTTACACGACCTGATCGGTGAAGCCTTTGAGGCTCGCTATAACGAATACGAACGTCAAGCCGCAAACGGAGAACTCA
>CAYZQH010000171.1:0-7071 GCA_964480055.1 uncultured Cellvibrionaceae bacterium | reverse complement strand
GTTTTGGTAACGAGCAGGTTGTTATCTCTAAGTCATTCCGCTTAGTGGTTTAGATACGCCCATATTGAACATTGCACATGCGCGGTGGCCGCACATTTTTGCCCAGACGCTCATGTCTAGCCGCACCCATGCAGAGTTGGTCGGTGCACACGATTATCACAAGAGATAACACCAACGACGCGATGATGGTTAGGTTCGCGAACTCCTAACTCGTTGTAGCGACACCTCAATCTGGGTGGAGGTAGGTAACGTAGGGCGGCCAATATCTACTACCCACCGGTATCTGCACAAAATTAGTACACAATGACCTTTAACCAAAAAAAGATATGTTGTATCATATCCCCTTAGATTTAAGCCCTGCATTATAAAATGAAAACAAGCCAGGCACTCCCTGTTTTGGGGTTGCCTGGCTTGCTGTTTTCGTCCTGCGTTATTAACACCGCATATACCGTGGCCACTGGGTAAATGCCATCTATGATCACGAGGAACATTCAATGACAATTCCCTCATCAAACAATACTCATTCGGGCTCTGTTAACCCCCTGTCGCGTATACCCGTAACGGTGTTATCGGGGTTTTTAGGGGCGGGTAAAACCACTGTACTTAATCACATTTTGAACAATCGCGAAAACCGCCGTGTTGCGGTGATTGTAAACGATATGAGCGAAGTGAACATTGATGCAGCTACCGTGCAAAATGAAATTACACTCAATCGCAGTGAAGAAAAACTGGTAGAGATGAGTAATGGCTGTATTTGCTGCACGTTGCGCGAAGATTTATTAATTGAGGTGCGAAAACTGGCAGAGGAGGGGCGATTTGACTACGTGTTGATCGAGTCCACAGGTATTTCAGAGCCTCTACCGGTGGCCGAGACCTTTACCTTTGCCGATGAGAATGGCCAGAGCTTAGCGGATGTTGCTGAGCTGGATACCATGGTGACGGTTGTTGATGCAGCTAACTTCTTAAGCGATTACAACCAAGCCAAATATTTGCAAGATGGAACCGAACACTTAGGTGAAGACGACGAGCGTACAGTAGCGGATTTACTGGTTGATCAAATTGAGTTTGCCGATGTGATCTTAGTGAGTAAGACCGATTTGGTGACCCAGGCGCATACGAAAAAGGTGTTGGCTGTGATTCGCACACTCAACCCCGAGGCCACGCTTTTACCAATCAGTGAAGGGCATATTGATTTAGGTGAAGTACTGGGTACCAGTAAATTCAGTTTTGAAAAAGCCCAGCAAGCGCCCGGCTGGCTTAAAGAAATGCGCGGTGAGCACGTGCCCGAAACCGAAGAGTATGGCATTAGCAGCTTTGTATACCGCGCGCGCAAACCGTTTAACCCACAAAAGTTTTTTGACTTTCTACACAGCAAAAACTTAGAGGGTAAATTGATTCGCTCTAAAGGATATTTTTGGTTGGCGTCGCGGCCTGAATTTGCTGGGCAATGGAATCAAGCCGGCGGCATTGCTCGTTACGGTTTTGCTGGTATGTTTTGGAAGGCTGTTCCAAAAGATCGCTGGCCAGAAGACCCAGAATACCTTTCTTCTATCGAAAAAAATTGGGTTGAACCCTTTGGTGATATGCGCCAGGAGTTGGTGTTTATTGGTCAAGGCATTAATCAACAACAGGTTATTGAATTACTTGATCAGTGCTTAATAACGGATGATGAGTTATTAGCCGGTAAAACTCATTGGCAAACATTAGCGGACCCTTTCCCTGCATGGCAAGAAGAGCCCACACATGAAGAGCCTGCTGCTCAAGGCCACTAAGAGTTTTCTATTATGAGTGCAGCACATTCCATGGCGGTCGATCTTCATCCCGGTGCCTTAGCGGATATCTATCAACCCGATGTTACAATTGCTATTTGGCAACGCCAATTGAGCCACAGTATTACTCACTACGCAATGCACCTAATGGCAGTGTCTCCCACCTGGCAAACTCGCTTCGTTCAAAAACCGTCTTGCGTGGCACAGCAATTGGAGTGTGAACTGCCGTTATCAGAGAGTCGGCCTGCGTTTATTGAAGACGTTGCACAGGTGGTGGATATGTTTAGTTGTTTGTTTGAGTTAGATCACGTTGGTGTGCGCATGGCAGTATTGAGCAGGGCCATGTGCCCAAAGTTCCATGTGGATCACGTACCGTGCCGTCTAATTTCCACCTATGCCGGTGCGGGTACCGAGTGGCATCCACCTGAGCATGTACATCGTTTGGAGTGTGGCGGCGTAAGCCCTCGCCCAGGCACTACAACCCAATGCCTAGGGTTTGGCGATGTTGCTTTGTTAAAAGGCGAAGCTTGGGAAGGCAATGAAGGGCGAGGTTTGGTGCATCGCTCACCGAGCGCAACAGCCTGCACAAAACGTTTGGTGCTGACATTGGATTTTGCCTAGTAGGCTACTGAAAACGTTTGCTAATGCCGCATTTATTTTCTGCAGTATTCTAACATTTTAGACCGTATGTAAAAACGAAATGATCATTGGAGTTACCCCATGAAGTACAAAGCACTGGCGGCGGCCATTATGCTCGCCACCACAAATGCCAACGCGCTTGAAGGCAAAGTTGTCGATAGCTCAGGTGCACCCATTGCAGGAGCCAAGATAAAAACCCCAGTATCTAACAATGATGTTTTGACGGATGAAAACGGATTATTTGAAGTGCCCGACGATGCCGATGAAGTGCACATTACTGCTCCAGATTACAGTCACCGCATTGTGCATCTCCATGACCATGGAGATGAAGCTTTGGTTATTACACTGTCTTCTACGGTAATTGAGCAAGTGGATATAATCGGCCTGCCCATTCACGCATCGGTTATTGAATCGGCAATGCCCGTCGCAGTGCTAAGTGGCGAAGCGTTGCGCAACCAGCAAGCAGCAACCTTGGGTGATACCCTTGAGCGCCAACCAGGGGTCAATACCAGCTTCCATGGTAATGTGGCCAGCACGCCTGTTATTCGTGGTTTAAGTGGCCCCAGGGTCTTGATTACCCAAAACAGCTTGGACGTAAGTGACGTATCGCGTGTGGGCCCCGACCACGCAGTGGCTTCTGAAGTGTCCACGGCTCAGCAAGTAGAGATTTTGCGCGGCCCTGCAACCTTGTTTTACGGCAGTGGCGCTATCGGTGGCGTGGTGAACGTTGTCGACAAGCGTGTTCCAACAGATTCTGAAAAAAGTGGTGAAGTACTGGTTAGCCACGATACCGTGAATAGTCAAAACCTTGGGTCATTCAATGCAACAGCCGGTACGCAAAGTTGGGCCATTTATGCCGACGCATATTGGCGCAACGCCGATGACTATGAAGTGCCGGTCGCTCCTGAACAAGAAGAACATGATGATGACCATGACGAAGAACACGCCGATGAGTATATTGTTACAAACAGCGCTGAAGAATCCCGAGGCTTAACACTAGGGACAAGTTATCTACTGGATAACGGGTTTATCGGTGTTGCAGTGGAGCGCATGGATCGGGAGTATGGTGTTCCGGGTCACAGTCATGAAGGGCACGATCATGATGCTGAAGAAGGAGAAGCGCAAGTATACTCGGATCTAGAGCAGGACCGATATCAACTACAAAGTGAATTAACCATCGATTCGGCGTGGCTTCGCGCAATCAACACGCGCGCAGCTTATACCGACTACACCCATATCGAATTTGAAAATAATGAAGCCGGTACTACATTTTCAAATCAGACCTCTGAGCTGCGCCTAGATATATTTCATCAGGAGTGGGAGCACTGGAAGGGCGGTGTGAATCTTCATTACAAACGCAGTGAAGTTTCAGCCGAAGGTGAAGAAGCCTTCACGCCGCCTTCTACGGCGGAAACCTTTGCTATTGCCTTAATGGAAGAAAGGCATATGGGTAACGTGTTGTTGCAATTTGGAGCCAGGGTGGAGCGTGTGACACTAGATGCTGATGAGGTGCTGCTGCCATCCATCGAGTTGCATGCGCATGACGGTGAAGAAGGTATAGAAGATGAACACGATCACGAAGGCGAGCATGACGAAGGTGAGACGCGTGTTTACTCGGTGGCGCAAGAGTTTACCCCTGTTAGCGTTTCATTGGGTGCCGTTTGGGACTTTACACCTGGATATAACCTGGGGCTTGCTTTATCTCACGCGCAACGCGCACCGTCTGCTTCAGAGCTGCTCTCTTTTGGCCCGCATATTGGTACACGCACCTATGAAGTCGGCGCGCTTTTTGACTTACACCACGAAGATGATGAAGCCCACTTTGAGTTAAGCGACCAAGATATTCGATTGGAAACATCTAACAATATCGACCTGACCTTTCGTAAGCATGAAGGCAACTTGGGTATTATCCTCAATGCGTTTTTCAATAAAGTTGATGATTATTACTTTCAAAACGATACTGGCCATTTTGCAGAAAGTGGCCATGACCACGAAGATGAACACGACCATGATCATGACGCAGATATGGATGCTGATGAAGATGAACATGCGGGTGAATTACCCATTTTTCTTTTTACCTATGAAGACGCCGAATTTTATGGGCTTGAAGCACAGTTAATCTGGAAGCTTAACAATAACTGGCAAAGCACGTTTTTCTCAGATTTTGTTCATGCAGAACTCTACGACGGCCGTTACTTGCCACGAACCCCGCCGTTCCGATTTGGCACCGATATCGATTATACCTATAACCGCCTAACCGCCAATGTCAATTGGACGCACTATGCCAAACAGGACAAGGTTGCAGCGCTAGAGACAGTAACTGACGGTTACAACATGTTGGACGCGTCTGTGACCTATCATTTGCCGCTTAGCACTGTAGATTTATCGCTGTTTGTAAAAGCGGAAAACCTCACAGATACCGAAGCCCGCGTGCATACGTCATTTATTAAAGATGTGGCACCACGGCCGGGCCGCAATTTTAGCGTTGGTATTCGCGGAACATTTTAATCACTCTTACATGCATTAAGGCACCACCGGATTATTCAAAGGTGCCTTAGCGTCATACCCAAATTTGAGGCCCCCAATGAAGCCATTTTTAATTAAGCCGTTGTTTTTTTCACTGGCTGCCAGTGCGATCACAGTATTAATCGGCTGCGGTGACGCAAAAACAACAATTATTAAGAAAGATCCAATTTCTGCCGAGCACGGAGGCACCGCGACTGGCCGG
Organism: uncultured Cellvibrionaceae bacterium; assembly: GCA_964480055.1. Taxonomy (GTDB): domain Bacteria; phylum Pseudomonadota; class Gammaproteobacteria; order Pseudomonadales; family Cellvibrionaceae; genus CAYZQH01. The sequence continues at coordinate 1,935 of CAYZQH010000171.1, read as the reverse complement.
TTATTAATTGTCAATTCTGTTGATACCGAGGCTGACGTGTACGATTTAAGTGACGGTGATCTGCTTGGCACAATACCTTTAGGTGCGCTACCTAGTGCAGTGTATGCCACAGGCGGGTATCGATATGCGGCGCTTGTTGAACGTAGCGCAGACAAGGTGGGCTTCATTGATGGCGGCTTGTGGCAAGAGCCTCACGACGATCATTTTGATTTATTTACCACAACGCCAAGTTTATCCAATTTTAGTTTAATGGGCAGTCGGCCCACGCATTTTGTGCCGCACGATGGCCAAGTAGCTGTGTTTTTGGATGGTGACGCAGCAACAAGCAATAATGCAGGCGTACTCGTTTTTGACGATCACATGATCGAAGAGACCGAAGCGCCGATGACAATCGAATTTACGATGCCTATGCACGGCGTTGCAGAGCCGCGCGGTGAACATGTTGTGGCCAGTATTCGCCGGGAAGATGCGCAATCCACGTCGTCTAATTTTATTCTGCCAGATCAAGTGGGCGTCTATCACCTTCACAATGGCTCTTATGAGTTAGAGCAGACTTTTGATGTCGCCTGCCCAGACTTACACGGCGCAGCTCAAAATGAGACTCACGTGATATTTGGCTGCAGCGACGGCGTGTTGGTGGTCACGGATAATGGTGATGATACCTACAGCGCGCAAAAACTACTGAATTCTAGTGACGTGGCAGAGGGTTTACGCATTGGTAGTTTATGGGGCCACCATGAAGGCGGCCAATTTATTGGCCGGGCCAGTTCAAGTTCAAGCGATACCGTTCAATTTTTTACAATTGATCCTGCCGAAAATGAAATGGAATTAATTGACTGGCAGCCCATGCTCAACGCCAAGCCTGTCACCCAGGGTTTTTCCTTTGAAGCCGAGCAATTTATCATTTTGGATGACCAAGGTTATTTCACTGTGATCGAGCCCCACTTAGAAAATGGCCACACGCACTGGGAATATGGCGAACGTTTAGATATCACCGACGCTGACGTGGCAATGATGCCCGAAGGGTCCAAGTTTTCGATGACGCTGGCTCAAAACGGGCATACTGCGTATATTGCCGACCCTATCGAACAGCATGTGATAACAATTGATTTAGAGCTCTTGCAAGTTACTGGAGATATTGAGTTGGATTATGCACCAGCAATGATTACCTGGTTGGGCATAGCCGAAGCTCACGACCATTAATAGACAATATCCATTAACCTTCCTTCTAGGTATATAGCGCAAGCCGAGCTTCCGCTATATTTACTCTGAGGTTTGGATATGCAAGTGACCACGTTGGATACAGACCCATGAATTTAAATCGGACATGCAGCGCCCTTGTGAGCACTGCCCTGAGCTTGCCTGATATGGAGCCTCAACATTGATAAAATTTCAACCGCTCTCTGATAAAGCCGCTATTAGCTTATCGTTGCTGTGCGCGTTTCATTGTTTAGCGCTACCTCTATTGTTAGTGCTGCTTCCAAGCATGGCATCACTACAACTAGACAACGAGGCATTTCATTTTTGGATGATACTTGCCGTTCTCCCAACAAGTATTTATGCCCTAACTTTAGGCTGCAAACAACACAAGCGCACGTATCTTTTGGTGCTAGGGGCGGTTGGCCTAGCCCTACTTTTATCTGCCGTATTATTGCCAGAGTCACTTTTTGGTGAGCGTGGCGAAAAAATCTTTACGCTTCTAGGTGCAGGGTTAATCTCCATTGCCCACTTCAAAAATTACCGGCTATGCCGGCAAAATAAAGGTTGTAAGTGCCCATCACATCAGGGTGCTATGTAAAGATGAAAGGCGGGCCGGAACCGTGCTTGCCCATACGACAGTGGTAAAAAGTTTAACAGATGCTGTAGCAATTAGTGCTTCGGTCAGAATAGAGCATTGAATGTGAGCCTTCAAAAGCAGAAAATATCCGCAGTTCC
>CAYZQH010000170.1:0-7152 GCA_964480055.1 uncultured Cellvibrionaceae bacterium | reverse complement strand
AGTTATCCGTTATAGCTTTGGCTCCTCGACGGTTGAACTCAATAAACGTGCAATGATCAGCACCACGCGATAAAGCCTCTAACCCCAGCGCCCCACTGCCCGCAAACACATCCAAAACGCTGGCACCGGGTACTACGGGCATCAACCAATTGAATAATGTCTCGCGCAGGCGGTTGCCGGTTGGCCGAAGGCCTTCGGCGGCCTCAAACTGCAATACACGCCCACGCCAAGCACCACCAATGATGCGCAGCTGGCAAGGTGACGCTTTTGTACTTTTTTTAGGTTTACGAGCCAATGGGTTCTCTACTTAGAAGCTTAAAATGGTAGGATAACGCGGTTTTATCCGCTGTTAATTCGCGCACTGTGCATATGTTATTTTTTAAACGCAACAAAAAGAAAGGTCAGGAGCCTACCGAGCCACAAAAACCGGTAGAGCAATCTAATGATGTGCCAAAACCCAGGCCTGAAACCGAGAGGGCCCCCGCGACACCCAGCGCTCGAGCCGCTGCACAAACCACAACGCCAGCCGCGCAAGAAAAGCCCAAAAAACTTGGCCTATTTGCCAGAATCAAGCAAGGCCTAACTCGTACCAGCGCCCAGTTTAGTGAGGGGCTAGGCAATTTGCTTTTGGGCAAAAAAGCCATAGACGATGAGCTGCTAGAAGAAATAGAAACCCAATTATTGGTGGCAGACATTGGCGTAGAAGCCACCACAGATATCATTGACTCGCTCACGGCAAAAGTTGAGCGCAAACAACTGGCCGACTCCGAAGCGCTCTACCACTCCCTGCAAGAAGAGCTTTACAATTTACTCGCCCCCGCTGAACAGCCCTTAACCATTTCTAGCGCTCACAGCCCTTACGTTATCTTAGTGGTGGGCGTCAATGGCGTAGGCAAAACCACCACCATCGGCAAGCTGGCCAAGCGCTTACAAAATGAAGGCAAAAGTGTGATGCTGGCCGCCGGGGATACGTTTCGCGCCGCAGCGGTTGAGCAGTTGCAGGTTTGGGGCGAGCGCAACCAAGTGCCTGTGGTTGCTCAACACACTGGCGCAGACAGCGCCTCTGTTATTTACGATGCCGTCAGTGCGGCCAAATCCCGCAATATTGACGTGATCATCGCCGATACTGCCGGTAGATTACACAACAAAAGCCACCTTATGGATGAACTTTCCAAGGTACGCCGGGTGATTGGTAAGCTCGATGCCACTGCGCCCCATGAAGTACTGCTGGTACTGGATGCCGGCACAGGCCAAAATGCGGTAAGCCAAGCCGACATATTCAGAGAAAGCGCCGGCGTAACCGGCATAGCGCTTACCAAGCTCGATGGCACAGCCAAGGGCGGAGTCATTTTTGCTCTGACCAAAAAACATCAATTACCGGTGCGTTTTATTGGCGTGGGTGAATCCATAGACGACTTACAACCCTTTACCGCGCGTGCATTTGTGAATGCTCTGTTTGGTAAAAACGAATAGGGCCCACGGGTGATTGAGTTTCAACATGTGGCAAAACGGTATGAGGGCGGGCAAGACGCCTTAAAGGCCCTATCGCTAAATGTTGAAGCCGGTGAAATGGTGCTTCTAACAGGGCACTCTGGCGCAGGTAAAAGTACCTTACTTAAGCTCATTATGCTGATGGAGCGGCCAACCCGTGGCGATGTCATCATTGGTGGGCGCAACTTAAAACGCTTGCGCAGCAGCCAAATCCCTTACCATCGCCGCCAAGTGGGTGTGGTGTTTCAAAACCATCAACTGCTGTTTGACCGCACCGTTTTTGATAACGTCGCCCTCCCCCTTCAAATTGCTGGCTATCACAATAGCGAAGTTGGCCGCCGCGTACGCGCCGCGCTAGATAAAGTGGGCCTGTTGAATAAAGAAAAAAAATTCCCCATTGCCTTATCCGGGGGCGAGCAACAACGTGTGGGCATAGCCCGCGCGGTGGTTAATAAACCCGCTTTGGTACTTGCCGACGAACCTACCGGCAACCTAGACCCAAAGCTCTCCAATGAGATTATGCGCCTATTTCAACAGTTTAATGATGTGGGCGTTACGGTGCTGATCGCCAGCCATGACTTTGGTTTAATTCGCGCCATGAACAAGCGCGTGCTCACCCTAGATCAAGGCGAGCTGGTGCACGATGGAGCCTGGGAATGACCACACGCCAACCTCAAAGCCCCAGCCGCGGCGCCAGTAGTCGCCACACCAGTTACGGCGGCATCATCAACGCCTGGCGCAAACATCATGGTGCCTCTGCCACCGGCGCACTCACTCGCCTAATGACCACCCCTATTCAAACCCTTATGACAGCCTTAGTGGTGGCCATTGCTTTGGCACTACCGGCCACGCTCTGGCTAAGCCTTGGTAACCTAGAGCGCCTTGGCGACAAATGGGACACCCAACCCAAGCTTTCTGCCTTTTTACACACACGGGCACAACCCACTGCCATTAAGCGTTTGCAAGACAAAATTCATCAAATGGCCGAGGTAGCATCCGTAGAATACCTATCACCCGCGCAAGCACTGGCGAGCTTTGAACAACAATCCGGGCTAGAGGATGTATTGGCAGGGCTAGATGAAAACCCCCTGCCCCCCACGTTGATCATCACCCCCTCGGACCTAGCCCTAAGCCCAGAACGGCTTACCGCCCTAGAGATGCGTTTAAAAGAAGAGCGCATCATTGAAAGCGTGGCCCTAGACATGGATTGGGTACGCCGCCTACGCGCCATTATGGCGTTGGGCCAACAAGCTGTTTTAGCCCTAGCGGGGCTTCTTGGGCTTGGGGTATTACTGGCCATTGGCAATACCATTCGCCTAGCCATAGAAAGCCGCAAAGAGGAAATTATCGTCACCAAACTGGTGGGCGGCACCAACGGCTTTGTACGCAGGCCATTTTTGTATGGCGGTTTGTGGTATGGGTTAATGGGTGGGGTGCTGGCTTGCGTGCTGGTTGCAGCGGGCTTTGCCAGCCTAGAGAGCACCGTTAGCAACCTGGCAGCCACCTATGCCACATCGTTTACCTTACAAGGGCTAGATTTTGGCAGCACTGTATCCCTATTAGGCGGCGGCACATTGCTGGGCTGGCTTGGGGCTTGGTTGGCCGTTGGGCGACATTTACATTTAATTGAGCCACGTTAAGCCTGCACGCTAACCGGAACTATTTCACACCAAAAGCCTCTAACCTCTTGAAAACCGTAGCACTAACCCAATTTGGTTAAGTACACACAGGGTATAGCGCCCAACCAGAGCCAATGCTACACTCTTGGGGCTTTTTTTATATATTTGGAGGAAACACATGGGTACCAACTTACAGCCTATTGAGGTGTTAACGCCAGGTCAGAACCTGACTGCGTACATCCAGGCCGTTAATGGGTTCTCAATACTCTCTGCAGAAGAAGAAAAGGAACTGGCAGAGGACCTTTACTACCGCAGCAACCTAGAAGCCGCCCGCGGCCTGGTGATGGCGCACCTGCGTTTTGTGGTACATATTGCCAAATCCTATTCTGGGTACGGGTTGAACCAATCCGACCTAGTACAAGAGGGCAACGTGGGCCTAATGAAGGCCGTAAAGCGATTTAACCCAGAGAAGGGCGTACGCCTTATCTCTTTTGCAGTACATTGGATCAAAGCAGAGATTCACGAGTTTATTCTACGTAACTGGCGTATTGTTAAAATCGCCACCACCAAAGCGCAACGCAAGCTCTTCTTTAACCTTCGTGGCCAAAAGAAGAACCTAGGCTGGCTAAACTTGAAAGAAGCCAAAGCCATTGCCTCTGACCTGAACGTGGATGTAAAGCACGTTCAAGATATGGAAGGCCGGTTGTCCGCCTACGATGCAGGCTTTGACGCTGGCACCGATGACGACGAAGACACCGCATTTTTGGCGCCCGCCAATTACCTAGAAGACCGCCGCTTTGACCCCGCCCAATTGCTTGAGAACGCAGACTGGAAGAGCAACAAAGTCAGCGGCTTAGAAAGCGCCCTAGAGCACCTTGATGACCGCAGCCGTGACATTTTGCAAAAGCGCTGGCTAGATGAAGAAAAATCTACGCTGCACGAACTAGCGGCTGAATATGGCATCTCTGCCGAACGCATCCGCCAGCTTGAGAAAAACGCCATGAAAAAGATTCGTGTGATGATGGAGGCGTAAGCCAACAAAGCACCATCACCAAGAATTAACCCCCTAAAGCCGCGGTTACGCGGCTTTTTTGTTTCTCACTTAAAGACCGTTCACCATGACCCTATTGGCAGGCTTAGACGCAGGCGGCACCGCCTTTAAATGTATTGTGGCCAACACCGGGGGCCAGGGCGAACAAGCTGAAGTGCTGGCCGAGCACAAAGTCCCCGTTACCACACCAGAGCAAACCATAGCCGCGTGTACCGTATTTTTTAACCATGCCCAAGCCCAATTTGGGCCTTTGGCCGCCATGGGCATTGGTAGCTTTGGGCCGGTTAACCTCACCCAGGGGCACCCACAGTTTGGCCACATTACCAGCACCCCAAAGCCAGGTTGGGCTAACACCCCTATCTTAGAATGCTTTAATAAAACGCTTAGCCCCACGCCCAAATTTGGTTTTGACACCGACGTAAACGCCGCCTTGATGGGCGAGGTATGCTGGGGTGCCGCGCAAGGCTGCAATCACGCCGTATACATTACCATTGGCACCGGCATTGGCGTGGGCGCCATGGTAGACGGATTAGTATTACACGGTGCCATGCACCCGGAAGTTGGCCACATGCGTGTACCGAAGCTGGCTAACGATACTTTTACCGGCATCTGCCCCTTTCACGGAGATTGCCTAGAAGGTCTAGTCGCAGGCCCAGCCCTTGCGAAGCGCTTAGGGGCACCGGCAGAAACTGCCCCCAGCTCCCACGCTGTATGGACGGTATTTACCCACTACATTGGCGTATTGTGCGCCAACCTAGCCCTGACTTATTCGCCCGAGCGCATCATTTTGGGGGGCGGGGTTTCTTCGCGCCAAGAGTTAATCCCGCGCATTAACCACGGCATGAACCAACAGTTAAATGGCTACCTCAGCCAGCCACCACAAATTGTTGCAGCAGGTCTAGGCACGCGTGCCGGAGCCTTTGGTGCAGTGGCGTTGGCCATGAACGCTTTGGAGGTAAACTGATGCAAGACCCAACCTTATTTTGGTTAATTGTCATTGGCGGGGGTAGTGCTGGGATCGCGCACTTACTTTGGCGCAGAATGAAAAAGCGCCGCGCTTTGAATGCGCCCTTTCCACAAAGCTGGCTAGATATTATCAAAAGCACTTTACCCATCTACGGCAACATGCCAGCGGCCGAGCAAGCCGAGTTAAAAAAACACATTCAGCATTTTTTATTTCATAAAAAATTTGTAGGCTGCGCAGGCTTAGAGGTTACCGAAGAAATGCGCGTGACAATTGCCGCCTGCGCATGTTTGTTACTACTCAACCGCTCAACCATGCAATACAAAAAAGTACGTTGGATTTACCTATACCCGGCCGAATTTATAGTACGCAGAAGTGTGGCCGACGCCAATGGAGTGGTCTCCGATAAACGTCATTTACTGGCCGGCGAAGCGTGGCAAAACGGTCGTGTTATTTTATCTTGGGATAGCGTTAAAAAAGGCGTATTTGATTTTAACGATGGTCGCAATGTGGTATTACATGAATTTGCCCATCAACTCGATGGCGAATCAGGCGGCACCAACGGCGCCCCCCTATTGTACAGCCGCGGCGCTTACGGCAGCTGGGCAACCATTATGTCACGCGAATATAAGTCATTACGTAAGCACGCCTATTTTGGCAAAAAAACCGTACTGGATACCTACGGCGCCACCAACCCCGCCGAATTTTTTGCTGTGGCCACAGAAAGTTTTTTTGAAGAGCCAGATACTTTAGCCAAAGAGCATACAGAGCTCTTCAACGAGCTAAAATCTTACTACCACATTGACCCTCGTAACTGGAAGCCCAACCAGAAGAAGTGACGGTTATGGTACGTTTTATAGAACACAAACGCGGCAACAAAAAACCACGCCGTGGCGCTCACCCTAAAAATTTAGTAGGCCAGAGCTTTGACCTTAACATCACCGATATTGGCCCACTGGGGCAAGGCATTGCCACCTTACCCAACGGCCAAAAATGTTTTGTTAACGGCGCCTGGGTAAACGAGCATGTTACCGCCAAAATTACCCATGAAAAACATGGGTTAGCATTTGGTAGCTGTACACATGTTTTAAGCGCTCACCCGTCTCGCCAAACCCCTGCATGCGAGCATCACGGCGCAGATAAAAACCATTGCGGCGGCTGCCCATGGCTATTTGTGTCCTACGAAGAGCAAATAGCCGCCAAACAAAAAAAGGTTCAGCAGGCTTTTAAAGGAGCAAACATTCCAAATGGTATTGCACCTATATTAAGCTGCGACCAAACCTTGGCGTACCGCACCCGCGCGCAGCTAAAAACCAACGGCCTTCAATTAGGGTTTGTTGAGGCAAAAACACGTACTCTGATAGACATTAAAAACTGCGCAGTATTAAACTCAGCCAACCAAAAAGCCTTTGCGCAAATCCGCGCTCAATTGCCCAATCCACAATGGAAGCCAAGAAAAAAATACAGTTGGACCACCATAGATATAGATGATCAACACACAGAGCCCAGCGTAAATCAGCGCCTTCCGTTTATGCAGGGCAATAGCACCCAAAATAAACGCATGCAACAATGGCTGAGTGACAAAATTGCCTCGCTTAATCCACACCAATCCGTACTGGAATTGTTCTGTGGCTCTGGCAACTTTACACAGGTGCTGGCCAAGCACTCCTTCAGCCAAATTTACGCCATTGATGTAGTTGAACAAGCCACACGCGCTTTGCAGTTAAAAGGCTTTTCAAACGTAAATATACTTACACACAATTTATTTGGCGAACAATCCTTGGGGCAATTACCTATGGATATAAAAAATACCGAAACCCTAGTGCTAGACCCACCCAGGGAAGGGTACAAAGCACTGCCGCAGCTTTTAAAGCATTTGCCCAAGCTGGCCCATATTTTTTATATCTCTTGTGACTTAGCCACCTTTAAAAGAGACACCGAAGCGGCAATAGACTGCGGCTTTCAATGGCAGAGCCTGCAACCCATTGACTTGTTTCCACAAACACCGCACGTGGAGCTAATGGGCC
>CAYZQH010000169.1:0-7161 GCA_964480055.1 uncultured Cellvibrionaceae bacterium | reverse complement strand
ATAAACCCAACATAAGAATGGGCAAGCCAGCAACACTAGGAGCGTCTTTAAAATGATTACTTTGCACACCAACTACGGCGACATTGAACTGGAGTTGGATTTTGAAAAAGCCCCCAAAACTGCAGCCAATTTTAAGCAGTACGCTGAAGATGGCTTTTATAACGGCACAATATTCCATCGAGTCATTGACAACTTTATGATTCAAGGCGGTGGGTTCGACGAAAATATGGAGCAAATGCCCACTCGCGAGCCCATTGACAACGAAGCAGACAACGGCCTTAGCAACAATGAAGGCACGGTAGCCATGGCCCGCACGACGGATCCGCACAGCGCGTCTGCTCAATTTTTCATCAACATTAAAGATAACGACTTTCTGAACCACACCCGCAAGGACGCCCAAGGTTGGGGCTATTGCGTATTTGGTAAAGTAATCAACGGGCTAGATGTTGTCTCTAAAATTAAGCAAGTTAAAACTGGCAGCAATGGTCCACACCAAGATGTGCCTGTAGAAGCTGTGATTATTGAAAAGGTTAGCATTGCCGAATAATGGCCACTTATTTTATTTCTGATCTACACCTAAGCCCGGCACAACCACAAATTGCTGCCGGGCTTTTTTCTTTCCTGAAAAACCATGCAGCCAAAGCGGATGCCCTTTACATCCTGGGGGATTTTTTTGACGCATGGATTGGCGACGATGAAAACTCAGCAGCCGTCAGTAAGATCAAGTCAGCACTCAAAAGCGTATCTGATGCGGGGGTCTCACTGTACTTTGTCCACGGCAACCGCGACTTTTTGGTCGGCGCCCAATTTTGCCGCGAAACCGGCATCACCTTACTAGAAGAAAGTACCGTAATTGAGCTATACGCAGAGCGGGTGCTTATAATGCATGGAGACATTCTATGCACGCGGGATACTGATTACATGCAATTTAGGGCAATGGTACGCAACCCGCAATGGCAAGAGCAGGTCTTATCCCTGCCTTTGCCTCAACGCCGCCAAATGGCAGTTGATCTTAGAGCAAAAAGCCAGTCTATGAACGCCATGAAGGCAGACGACATAATGGATGTTACGGAAGATGAAGTGGTGCAACACATGAGCGAACATCGTGTTCAATGCTTGGTTCATGGGCACACGCACCGCCCACAAAAACATGAACTCACCATTAACGGCAAACCTGCCGAACGCATCGTTCTAGGCGACTGGTCAGAACAAGGCTGGTACTTAAAAGTGACGCCAGACAACAAAGAACTGGTGGCTTTTAACCTAGGGTAAGCTTACCGCTACACCCACTATGCTGAAACAGGCCCGGAATGAAACCTAAACTCATCATCTGGGCTTTCAATGAGGGCCTTTTCCTCCGCTAAAAACAGCGCTACTCGCTCTGAAATATCCTCACCCTCCACATTGTACGCCAGCGCCAAGTAATCTTGAAAATGGCGTGCTTCGGATTTCAATAACGACTCATAAAAGTTTTTTAACTCGTCGTCCAGGTGCGGTGCAAGCTTTGCAAAACGCTCACACGAGCGCGCCTCGATGATAGCGCCTACAATGAGGGTATCTACCAACTTCCCTGGGTCCGTCTTTCGCACCATTTTTCTTAACCCTGCCGCATAACGAGAAGCCGTTAACTGCGGGTACTCAATGCCTCTTTTTGCCATTAGAGCAATCACTTGCTCAAAATGGCGAAGCTCTTCACGAGCCAGACGCGACATTTTATTAAGCAAGTCAAAGTGCCCTACATAGCGGTACATTAAATTTAAGGCGGTACTGGCCGCCTTTTTTTCACAGTTGGCGTGATCTATTAATAAAATTTCGGGGTTTTGAAGCGCATCGCCAACCCATGCATCCGGCGTTTCACACAATAAAAAGTCATAAATGGCTTGCATTACAAGTGCCCTGGAAAGTAGCGCTGGTAATGCGCACAGCTAAGATCATAAAAATTGGTTTCTATCGAGTCTTTCAGCGCTTTAACACTCAAGTGACTCCACTCGTTTAACGGTTTACACCCAATCACCTCAATACTGGGCAGAGAGGCACCAAACACGCGTATTGCTTCGTAGGCAATACAATATTCACTAAGGTGCTCGCTCACGCGCTGCCCATGTTTCTCCATTTGCTCTAACAAAACACTCGCATCCGTCACCCGTAATCGTGTTTGCACCACCTGAGACAATAAATACTCTAAACGCTCAAATATCGCCGCCCTTTCACCTTCGTCATAGGCGTTCCAGTTGATAACCTCGTGCGCATAGCGTTTACAGCCGCGGCACACGCTATCACCTATGCCTGTAGAACACACGCCAATACAAGGCGTTTTAATTTTTGAAATCATGTATTTCTGCGCCTTATCCGGCGTTGACGCGGGCGCGCAAAGTACCAAATTTTACAAAGGCTTTAAAGCGCTAAGACCCATATTTACAGTCAACGGGAAGGAGCCCCCGCCTAGAAAACACTGCCAGAACAGTGACAAGCCCCAAACTGAACCGCCAGGAAGCACACATATCCATACTCATGTAAATTCTAGGTAATCGCTACAACCTTTTGTTTTAAAAACATTTTTTCACATACACTTAACATAAAGTCGCCTTCGGTTTAAAACAACTCTTTCAAAAATTGGGTTAATCGCAACCAAGAGTCCTTGTCGGCGGCCGCGTCATACGCCAGCGGAAGCCCATACGCTTCGCCTTTTTGCGTAGCCCCAGGGTTGGTAAATGCATGAACCGCACCTGGGTATTCAATGAACTCATAACTTACGCTCGCCGCATCCATACTGTCTTTAAAGGCACTTTTTTGGGCTGCAGTAACCATTGGGTCATCTGCACCATTGAACACCATGTAAGGAATACTTTTGCCACGCTCGGTAATATCCGCTAATGGCGATAACCCGCCATGAAAGCTTGCTACGCCAGCGAGAGGTGCGCCCGAGCGGGCCATATTGAGCACCACCGCACCACCAAAACAATACCCAATAGCCGCTATTTTATCGGGAGCTGTTGTGTTCAATGAACTTAAATACGCGAACCCGGCATCGAACCGACCTTTTAACAGGTCAAAGTTTTGAACGACTTCCATCATAAATGCATTGGCTTCTTTAGGATGGCCAGTAACCTTTCCTGAGCCATACATATCCAGCGCAAATGCCACATATCCAAGGCCTGCTAGCTGCTTAGCTCGCGTGCGTACATAATCGTTGTGCCCCCACCACTCGTGAACAACCAATACACCAGGCAGCGGACCACTCGCATTTGCAGGGTATGAAAGAAACCCCGTAAGCTCTGTACCTTCAAAGGTGTACTTAACCTCACGGCTCAATATATATGGGTCGCTCTCTACTTTTGCCTTGAGATTAGCAAGGCCTAGTTCGTATTCGGCGCCAATCCATTTATCCATTAACAACCCCATGTACCGGCTCATAAGGTTTGCACCATGCTCGGTGTTGAACTGCCATGTCACCCTCACACCATCAGACTCGTCTCCAACAGCCTGAATTTTGAAATTGGCCGTAGCAAAGCCCATGGCGCCAAAATCCAAATTCAGGTGCACTCGCTCAGCGTGGATATTTTTTACAATTTCTTGAGAGCCCGTTCCCACGTTAGGGTCTTCACTGTGCCAAGACATTTTTGCGCCAACCCCGCTCGCTGGCCCAGAATACTCCACTTCCATATTCGGGTCTTTTTCTGCCCATGGGTTCCAGGTTTGAAAGTTTTTAAGGCTATTTATTTCTTCATACACCCTCTCAGGGGTTTGAATGACTACAATAGACCGCTCTACTTGAGTCGAACCAGGTAATAAAAAACCACCACAAGCAACCAACAGCACCAGACCGAACAGTAAAAATAATAAACCCTTCATGATATTCATAAGCTCCCCATTTGGCTTAATTGATCAATAACGTCTGCCATACCGGCACACAGCTTACCTAAATTCTGCACAAAAAAACCAAAAAAAAGCGCCACGTATCAATGTACGTGGCGCTTTTTTAAAAACGAATTAAGGGCGCCTCTAAAAATGCACTTTTTTGCACTCACACAAAAATTACTATTTTTAAAGGTGCCCTTAAGTATTTTAAAACTGAGCTACATCTATACTCATTAGATTACTAACACCAGATTTCATTGCCTCGTGGTGTGTTTTGGTTCTTGGAAGAATACGCTGATAGTAAAAACGCGCCGTATGTATTTTAGCTTCATAAAACGCTTTATCCGAGGGGTTTTCCTTCAGTTTGGCTTGCGCACAGCGCACTGCCGTAGCCCAAAAGTAGGCCAAACAGGCGTAACCAGAGTACATAAGGTAATCTACTGCTGCTGCGCCAACTTCTTCGGGGTCTTTCATGGCAGATAGCCCCACGTGCATTGTTACCTCTCCCCACTCGGTATTCAGTGCGGCCAATGGCTCCACAAATTCTTTTAGCCCCTCGTCTTCGGAGTGAGCCTTACAAAATTTGTGCACTATTTTTGTAAAGCGCTTTAATGACTCGCCTTGAGTCATTAACACTTTCCGGCCTAACAAATCCAACGCTTGAACACCCGTGGTACCCTCATAGAGCATGGCAATGCGACAATCTCGTACATTTTGCTCCACACCCCATTCGGAGATATACCCATGCCCACCAAAGCATTGCATCCCCAAATTTGCACTTTCAAAGCCTGTCTCGGTAAAAAACGCTTTAACAATCGGTGTTAAAAACGCCATTAGCTCACTGGCATGCTCTCTCTTTGCCTCATCGTCACTGTGATTTTCAATATCTAATTGCATTGCCGTAAAGTAGGCCATCATTCGCATCCCTTCTGAGAAGGATTTTTGCGTCAATAGCATTCTACGAACATCAGGGTGAACAATAATTGGGTCTGCGGGCCCCTCTGGGTTTTTAGCTCCCGATAAAGCTCTGCCTTGTATACGATCTTTTGCATAGTCTAAAGATTTTTGATATCCCAACGTCGTATGGCTTAACCCCTGCAACCCCGTGCCCAATCGCGCACGGTTCATGAAGGTGAACATACAGTGTAAGCCGCGATTTTCTGGGCCAATAAGGTAGCCCTTAGAGCCATCAAAATTCATCACGCAGGTAGCGTTCCCATGAATACCCATTTTATGCTCTAGCGAGCCACAACTCACACCATTTGACGTATCACCGCCGGGTAGAATTTTTGGAACGATAAATAAAGAAATACCCTTCGTGCCTTCAGGCGCACCAGGCAACCTAGCCAAAACGATATGAACAATATTTTCTGATAAGTCGTGCTCACCCGCAGAGATGAATATTTTGGTTCCCGTAATAGAATGACTACCATCGTCATTAGGCTCGGCTTTGGTTTTTAACATTCCCAAATCGGTGCCGCAATGTGGTTCGGTTAAGCACATTGTCCCCGTCCATGTCCCCGCTACCAGTGGCGGCAAATAGACTGCTTTTTGATCATCATTGCCGTGCTCGGCAATGGTTCGCATTGCTCCGTGGCTTAGGCCTGGGTACATCCCCCAAGCCCAGTTCGCGGTTCCTACACATTCGTTCATCAAAGTCCCCATGGACTCCGGTAAACCTTGCCCGCCAAATTCAACTTCATGCGCCATTGAAGGCCAACCGGCGTCAACATATTGGGAGTAGGCTTCTTTAAACCCTTCTGGAGTGGTCACAACACCGTCTTTTATGGTGCAGCCTTGTTCATCCCCTACACGATTCAGTGGCGCCAAGACGTTTTCACAAAACTTCGCTAACTCTTCAAGAACGGCATTAACAACGTCCATGGAGGCCTCTTCACAGCCCGGTAAAGACTGATAATGAGCGTCAAACTCCAACAGTTCTTCAAGTACAAACTGGTAATCACGCGTCGGAACTTTGTATTCACTCATAGTGTTTCCTCACTTTCCTCTTAATTTACAATCCTGTGCGACTGGGTTTTGTCGTCTGAATCATATCTAGGCGTATCTTCGCGTCGCCTAAACACTCATTTGCGCATAAAGTCATTCAGAGAGTATAGTTGATTCTGCCCTGTTCGGGTGCGCACCCTTCCCCAAACCAAAACAATTGTTAACGCGTTAGTCATCATCCATCCCATCGTTTCTCAAGCGCTTAATGACATAGCCCAGTAATGCGGCCACGCCAATAATCACAACAAGAAACCCCAAACAAATGACAAAAAACGTCACTACCGTCGTAATGGGTAAACCCCATCCCCATACTGCCAGGGCAATAATCGCCACACCCGCTACCATACTGCTGGTAAACCGTGCGCGCTTATCTACCTTAAACTTCATTCAACAGCCACTTAATGGCGTAAGCCACCCCATCATCATTAACCGGTCGCGTAACAAAATTAGCGACTTGCTGAACACTGGGAGCAGCATTTCCCATTGCGATACCAAACCCTGCGCTCTTTAAAAACACCATGTCAGAATGAGAATCACCAAAAGACGCCACTTGGTGTGCCTGCACTTTGTAATAATCTAACAGTGAAGAAAACGCGCTTGCCTTACTGGCATTTTTGGGGATGACACTGGCGATCTTCCAGGTTGGAAACGCCGGAAACTGTGCGTAGGCAAATATTAAATCTGGAAACTGTTGCTCTAAATCGTCAAAGGGGTCTGACTGAATACTCAAGTCAGCAGCCACTAAATACTTATGCAGCATGTTCGACGCCAGCCATTGCTCTGCATCTATCGTCAGTGGAGTACTGCGTAAATGACGGGCGTGGCCAAGCCTTAAGTTGGGTGCCAAATCATGATCAACACAATATTCGCTCCCAGAATAAAGCTCATAGTAGAGGCCCTTATCACGCACAGCCTGAAGAAACACCTTTGCAAGCACAGGTTCTAACGTATGCTCGATAAGTGCCCTGTTTGAATGCGGTTCATAAACATGGGAGCCAGTACAAAATACCCCCATATCACCAAGCCCTAGCTCATCTACTAAAAACTGCGCAGCAAAGCTCGGCCTACCGGTTGCTGCAGCGGTTTTTACACCCAGGTCTTGTAAGCGCTTAATCTGTTGGGCTGTGTGCTTGCTGTAGTGCCCGTCAACATTCAGGAGCGTGCCGTCTATGTCAAAAAATACAACGCGAATATCAGCGGACTCAGGTAACCGGCACGCCGGGTCAACAATATTTTTGGACATCAGAAAAAGAACCCGCGTTTTTTATTTAACTTAGCTTCACAAGATTTAAATTG
>CAYZQH010000168.1:0-7185 GCA_964480055.1 uncultured Cellvibrionaceae bacterium | reverse complement strand
TAACCTATTAGGTGGCTATTCATACTATGACGACAACTACGCCCTCGGCAATTTATCTCAAAGATTATGTGGCACCCTACTATTTGGTGAAAAAAACTCAGTTAACGTTCGAGTTGTACGATGAGTTCACCATAGTCAGCTCTAAGCTTACCGTCGAGCGAGTAGGTGGCATTGCCCAGCCCATGGAGCTTTATGGCGTTGATTTGGATTTACAGAGTATTACTTTGGGAGGGCTATCACTGACAGAAAACGACTACCGTATAAATGACGAGTCATTAATTATTGCCACGGTGCCATCGGCTTTTGAGCTGGTAGTTGTTACCAAAATTTACCCCCATAAAAATTCTTCGCTAGAAGGGCTGTATCAATCTAAAACCATGTACTGCACTCAGTGTGAAGCAGAGGGGTTTCGCAAAATTACCTATTATCCAGATAGACCGGATGTACTCAGTATTTTTAGTGTGCGCATAGAAGCTTGTGTAAAACGCTTCCCGGTATTGCTTTCTAATGGAAATTGCGTGGACAAAGGCGATGTATCTGAAGGTCGGCATTACGCCTGCTGGAATGATCCTTACCCCAAGCCAAGTTATTTGTTTGCGCTTGTGGCCGGGGACCTTAATGTAGTGAGTGACCAATTTGTTACACGTTCTGGCCGCAATGTGGATATTGAGGTGTATGTTGAAGCAAAAGATGTGGATAAGTGCGGGCATGCCATTACGTCATTAAAAAATGCAATGCGTTGGGATGAACAAGTCTACGGTAGGGAGTACGACCTAGACGTTTACATGATTGTTGCGGTAGACGATTTTAATATGGGGGCTATGGAAAACAAAGGCCTTAATATTTTTAATACATCTTGCGTACTGGCGCGTGCCGATACCACAACCGATGACGCCTTTCAGCGAGTAGAAGCCGTTATTGCGCACGAGTATTTTCATAACTGGTCAGGCAACCGCGTTACTTGCAGAGATTGGTTTCAATTAAGCTTAAAAGAAGGCTTTACGGTTTTTAGAGACGAAGCATTCTCTGCGGATATGAACTCTAAAACCGTTAAGCGCGTAGAAGATGTTCAGCTATTAAGGTCTTTACAGTTTGCCGAAGATGCAGGCCCAATGGCCCACCCCGTTAGGCCAGCGGCGTATATTGAAATATCAAACTTTTATACCCTAACCGTGTACGAAAAAGGGGCCGAAGTAGTGCGTATGATCCGCACTCTGATTGGTACACAAGCATTTAGGCGCGGCAGTGATTTATATTTTGAGCGCCATGACGGCTCTGCAGCCACCATAGAAGACTTTGTGCAAGCCATGGCGGATGCCTCTGGCTATGATTTTTCTCAGTTTATGTTGTGGTATAGCCAGGCGGGTACGCCAAACTTAGACGTAACATTTAAGCAAGACTTAGCCAATTGCACACTAGAAATCGGTTTTGCGCAAAGTTGCCCAGATACACCAGAGGCTTCAAGCGACCAAAAATCTGCGTTTGTAATTCCGGTCTCGCTCGGCTTAGTGGGCGAGCAGGGCGCAGTCAGTTTTGCCGTGACTCAATCACAGCAAAAAGTTGAAGAGACCGTAGTAGCGATGGATCAAACCGCTCAAAAGGTGACGCTGCATGGGGTAGAACAGGCGGTGGTCCCTGTGGTGCTAAAGGGGTTTTCTGCGCCAGTTAATTTAAGTATCCAGTATAGCGACGAGCAGCTATTGCAAATTATGCGGGTTGAGCCAGACGGTTTTAGTCGATGGAATGCCGCAGAACAACTGGCGCTCAATACCGTGACGCAGGTAATGACCGGTGACCAAGTCGCCTTGGATTCACCGTTAATTCAAGGGGTAAAAACGCTGCTTGCAGATGCTGAGCTAGACCCTGCAATGGTTGCGCTTATGCTAAACCTGCCTAGCGAGTCTTACATAGGGCAGCAGTTTGATGTGGTGGATGTAGAGAGTATTCACAACGCGCGCAAAAAAGTGGCCAATGCCATTGCCATGCACTGTAACGACGAGTTACTACACCGATTTGAACAATGCAAAGACAGCTTAGGAGATGGCCGTAATGTAAAAGCCCAAACCGTAGCGCTGCGTAGCTTAAAAAATACGGCTTTACGTTATCTGCTCAATGCTAACGATCAGTCGGTGGTGTTGGCAGAACAGCAATTTGCCAACGGTTTTATGATGAGCGACGTATTGGGTGCTCTTAAAGCTATGTTGCATTCAAGCCTGCCTCGTGCGCAAACTTCAGGGGTTGAGTGTTTGGAGCTTTTTTATAGTAAATGGAAGGGCGAAAGCTTGGTTGTAAACCAATGGTTGGCTGTGCAGGCAGGCAGCCCAATATTTGGTACCCTAAACCGTATAGAATCCTTGTTGAGTCACGAAGCATTTGATGCAAATAACCCCAATAAAATCCGCTCTTTAGTAGGCGTTTTTTGTAATCAAAACTTAATAAACTTCCATCAAAGTGACGGGAAAGGGTATCAATTTTTGACCGCTGAGATTACTCGTTTAAACACCACTAACCCGCAAATAGCCGCACGTCTACTCACTCCGCTTACCAAGTGGCGCAGGTACGATAAGCACAGGCAGGCGGCTATGAAGGCGCAGTTAGAGCTGCTTAAAAATACCAAAGGGTTAGCAAAAGACGTGTATGAAGTTGTCGTCAAAAGTTTAACAGCGTAGCAGGTAAAATTATGGAAAAATATTCAGTTACTACTAGGGCTCTGCATTGGCTGGCCGCTGTGGTGGTGTTTTTTTTGTTTGGGTTTGGCTTGTGGATGGAGTCGCTGGATTATTATCACAGCTGGTATCAGAGAGCCCCTATTATTCATATTGGCGTAGGCCTTATATTTGTTGTGATGTTGTTAAGCCGGCTTATCAA
Organism: uncultured Cellvibrionaceae bacterium; assembly: GCA_964480055.1. Taxonomy (GTDB): domain Bacteria; phylum Pseudomonadota; class Gammaproteobacteria; order Pseudomonadales; family Cellvibrionaceae; genus CAYZQH01. Next base: position 4,317 of record CAYZQH010000168.1, on the reverse strand, counting down.
CCGTTTGGTATTGCAACGGCGCCTTGGTGTGATTGCTAGCCTTTCGTTGTTTGAGCGCTTGGCTTCTAAGGTCGTGCATGTAGCGTTATATTGCTTAATGGGGTTTATGGGTGTGAGTGGCTACCTATTGGCAGGCCTAGAAGATGGTCTTGTTACATTTTTTGGTTTGATCGATTTACCTGCTGGCGTGACAAGCCTATCTGATGCTCGTGCAGACCAGTTTAAGGAATTGCATGAGACTGTCGCTTTTGGTTTGGTGTTTTTGGCCCTGGGGCACGGCGCGTTTGCGGTTAAACATCACGTATTTAATAAAGACGCAACGCTAAAAAGGATGGGGTTATAGGGCCTTCCGTGTGCCCCATGGTTCAGGATAGGAATTAACTTTCCTCGTTTTCATGCCTAACGGAGATTTCTATCAAGGCTGTTTGTAAAGCTTTGAGCGTTAGGGGTTTTGAGAGGTATAGATCCATGCCCGCGTTTAGCGCCAGGTTCTTATGGTCTTCCAGTGCATGCGCCGTTAAGGCTACTATGGTTGTTGGTTTAATGTTGTGTTCGGTTTCATATTCCCTAATGCGTTTGGTGCATTCCAGGCCGTCCATTACTGGCATTTCACAGTCCATCAGTATGACATCGTAGGAATGATCTTCTTTGTAGTGGTCTAAAGTTTGAAGCCCATTTTCCAAAACTTTGGTGTCAATATTAAGCTTACCGAGTAAACCACACACCACAAGTTGATTAACTGGGTTATCCTCAGCAATTAATATGCGTTTTATGTTTTTGGGTGCTTCTGTATTGGCTATTTGTGTGATGGATAGCGGCTTCGTGTTTTTTGTGCGTAACCATTCTTGTTTTTTTACAATTAAATCTCTTGGCGCTAATGGCTTTTTAAAAATATCTTCCCATTTGTGGCGATTAACCAGCGTCATCTGATATTTATTGTCGGCGAGAACCAGTGGAATAACCTGCCGTGTAGGCGTATTAAAGTTTTTTAGTATTTGCATGTCCTCGGGTTCATTTAGGCAATCTAAATCAAAAACCACCCATAGGTAATTTTTTTTATTGATAGCTGCTTCTAATTCTGAAAAATCGGTGTGAGCGAGGTTTGCGTGGTAGGCGGATATTCCGTTTGTGGTTTGATAGCGGTTAAAGAGTTCACAATATTGCGCATTATTGTGAACAAGTAAAATGGGGTGCAGATCGTACTCCTGCTTGGGTTGATCGTTGGCGACCGTCAGTTTTACTGTGAACCAAAATGTAGAGCCGTTGCCTGTGCTGTTGACACCGATTTCACCGCCCATGATTTCGGCCAGTAACTTACAGATGGTTAGCCCTAAGCCTGTGCCGCCATATTTGCGCGTAGTGGAGCTATCGGCTTGTGTAAAAGGGGAGAATAAGCGTTCGGCTTGCTCTGGGTCGATGCCAATACCGCTATCACTGACGGAAAAGTGTAATACGACGTTGTCGTCATGGTGGTTTACATTCAGGTTTTCTGCATAGGCTTTTAAGATGATATGGCCTTCATCAGTGAATTTAAATGCGTTTCCCAGTAAGTTGGTCAGTAGTTGTCGGATGCGAGTGGGGTCTCCAATTAAGCGTGTTGGCGTATTGGGGAGCACGCCAGCAGAAAATGCGATGGACTTTTTTTGGGTAGCGGAAGCAAACAGCTGTAAACAGTCTGAAATGAGCAACCGAAGATCAAACTCGGTTTTTTCTAACTCCATTTTATCCGCTTCAATTTTGGAGTAGTCCAAAATATCATTAATTAGAGCAATTAGGCTTTCGCCTGAGCGTTGAATTACGTTCAAGTGTTTTAGTTGTGTTTCGTCTAGGTCTGTAAGGCGAAGAATCTCTACCATGCCAATTACACCATTCATTGGTGTACGAATTTCATGGCTCATAGTAGCAAGAAATTGGCTTTTGGCGCGATTGGCTTCTTCGGCATCATGTTGCCTTTGTTCACTCACAGATTTAGCAAGCTGTTCTTTCTCTAAAGCAATTTCTGCTTCTTTGCGTCGCTCTATATCTTCTAGCAGGCTAACGCGCATTTGATTAAAGCCATTGACGACATTATCTAACTCATCCATGTTGTGGCTGGTTTTGCGTCTTAGAACCAAGGGCGAGTTTAAGTTCTCTAGAGTACTTTTACGGACGTAGGAGGCTATATGCTCCAAGTGCCGGGTGATGAGGCTGCGTACGAGCCAAATGATAATTAAAGCAATTAGGATGGTTTTGGTGCCTTGCTGTATGACGATGATTGTGGCTTGCTCGGTGAGCCTATCGTACACGCCTTGAAGGGACGCAGTGACTTCTATGGAACCTAGCACATGAACTTCGCTGCCTTTGCGCTCTTGATACTCCAACGGGAAGACCTTAGCCTTACTACTAAAGGCATTATCTAAGCTATCACTGGAGAGGCCGGGAGCCGAGACCACAACTACTTTGTCTTTTTTATCCCAATCCTTCCAGCGGACTTTAACTTGAACCATGTCTGTGAGTTTCAGTATTCCGCTGGTTTGCACATTCAGTTGGGCCGTATCAAATGCCCATAGGCTCTTACTGATGGCGGGTACGGTACTTTCTTGTATTTGTAACAGTCTCTTATCTAGGTCGTTTATTTCCTGGTTGAAGCGGATATATAGCTGCACGCCTATAGCGACGACGGTTATGAGTAGGCTACATAGAAAAACGTAAGCCAGGAGGCGAGCGGTTATGGGGTTTTTCTGGACGTAGCGGGTGATGATCATTGATTGACAAGGCCGTTTTGCCCGAAAATTGTTGGTTTTCGCGCCAAAGTTGCGCCCATCTTAAGTTATCTTCCCTCATTATAGGCGTACTTGTACTGTAAGGTGGCTGCGTGGGTATTGCCAATAGAGTTTAGAGTTGATTAATTGCCCCACTCAGGTCAAAGTATGCCTGTTCTATAAAGCCTCGGTTTTTTTTAAAACCCTGGTTGGTTCCTTGTTATTTAATTTCTGTATTCGGAGGATTGTATGTGCAAGTATTGGTTGTTAGGTGTGTTATTTGGGCTAAGCAGTGCTGCTGTAAATGCGGCAGATTATGTTATAGACACAAAGGGAGCGCATGCCTTTATTCAGTTCAGAGTAAAGCATTTAGGGTATAGCTGGTTATATGGCAGATTTAACACGTTTGGTGGCGAATTCACCTTTGATAAAACCAAGCCTGCCGCCAACAAAATATCCATAGAGGTGGATGTAACAAGCTTAGACAGTAACCACGAGAAACGTGATGTTCATATAAGAAGTGATGATTTTTTAAATGCAGGTAAATTCCCTAAAGCCAAGTTTGAAAGCACGGCTTACAAGCCCATCAGCGATACTGAGGCGCTAGTCACTGGTAACTTGACACTGCTTGGTGTAACCAAATCTATTGATGTGACGGTGGAGCACATAGGCGAGGGCGCAGACCCGTGGGGCGGATACCGTGCAGGTTTTGAAGGCAGCGTGACCATCGCGCCAGAACAATGGGGCATCCCTATGGCTAAAAAACTAGGACCAGCTTCCGCCGAGGTTGAGCTTATATTGTCTGTCGAGGGCGTACGGAAGAAGTAGCGAAAGAGCATGAGCAGCCCCGCAGAAATAAGTGGGGCTAATCTCTCTAGGGTTGCATTATAACGCTTGAGCTATCACGTGGCCAAGAAATTGTAAAACGGAAGAGTGGTTCATTACCGCTTGAACGGGAAAATAATCTATAGAATTATTCCAGCCCGACCAAAACTAGAAAATATTTTTAAGATCATGAGGTTATATTTAATTGTGCAAGTAAGCCCACGTGCGCGGCCTAAGTGAAATTAACTGGTTTAGTTATAGCTGATTTTTGCCGGTTAATAAACTGTTAGGCGAAATCAGAGGGTCGTAAGTTGATGAATTTTGATTCAAATATTTTAAAGAACGCAGCTGAGACTCATCTTCTATCTACAAAATACAAGTTGATCACAAATGCAGTCGGAATGTCGGGTGTATTATTTTCGTTTGTGATTACATATTTATTGCTAAAGGTAATTGGGTTGCATCCTGATCAGGAAGTTGATTTATCATCTAACTCGGCGGGGATGGTACTGACTATCCTAGTCGGCGGAATTGTTGGAGGAGCATTTATTATCTATTTTTCATGCGTGTTTGTTGCCTCAGTAGTATCGCTATACTATTACAAATCGGGTGCGTTTAGCATTGAGCAATCGGTAAATTATTGTTTTTTTCAAAGTATCCAGCCCATTGGTTTGCCTAACAAGGCCGCGTAGTGGCGGCGTTATGCCACACAATCATGGAGATGCATAGACGTGGAAAAATTATACCTAGT
>CAYZQH010000167.1:4976-7196 GCA_964480055.1 uncultured Cellvibrionaceae bacterium | reverse complement strand
TTGGCATCATATGAGAAATATTGGTACTAGCAAAAAGCCGCTTAAAGAAGGTGAGTCACTTATGAATCGGGCCATTCAAAATTTAGAAAGCATCAAAAAGAATAGAAAATTGGTGAAATCGTTTTTTCAGGAAGAAACTGTAATGTTTACTGCCGCCCAGGTAGTATGTTTTTAATTATGGCGGTACCCTATCCCCACATACCGCGCTAGCGCTCACCAAAAACCTGAGCTTCCAGATAAACACTAGCTTATGGATTTTTATCATTCTTTCAAAATATTTTCATTCATCCGAGTAGCAGTCCACAAATTGTGGGGCACTGGGTAAGAGCTCTGCAATTAAGCCGTAAAGATCTGGGTCGTATATCAGCATCTCTTCGCGCCGATCCACATGATTGTGAATACCATTTGGTGGGTCAGACTCTAAATTGGTGTAGTACCAATTTTGCACACCTTCGGCCCAGTATTCCTGAGAATTGGTTTCGGCGTAAGTGTTTTTATACAAACCAGCACTCATGGCATTGTCGTAGGCAGCTTCTAGGCGTTGTTGAAATGTCTTGTCCGCCAGAAATAAACCGCCAAGAGCTATGGTGTGCGCAAATTCGTGTACGCAAATACCTTCGCCAGCCCAATGATCTTTTGATGTGTTGCACATAATGCTTTCTTCTGCGCAGGAGGCCGCAGGCGTACCGCCCAACCCACGAGCACGTTCATTAATACTGTCATCAATGTAAGCGTATTCGGGTATATCATTGGTGAGTTCATCTTCACCAATAATGGCAAAACGAATGTAATTTTTTTTAAGTTTTTCTAACACATCTGGCCGTGCTGAAACCATATCCACCACTAATTTGCAGGCACGCTGTAAGGCGATATCCGCCGGTGCATTTGAGGAAATAATGGGTACACCATTAGCACTGGCGTATTTTTTATAAAACGGATCTAAATTACCGTAGTTTCGGCGATAAGAATCCGTAAGTGGTTTTACAGAGCAATCCACAATTGCGCCACTCGAACCTGAAGACGAACTGCTTGAAGAAGAGCTCGATGAGGAGCTGGAACTGCTAGAGGAACTGGAACTGCTTGAAGACGAAGATTCCGCCGGAGAATTTCCGCCACAGCTCATCAAAGTAAACAAAAACATCACTAAAGCACTGGATAAAAATTTCATTGTGATGTCCATTTATTCAATAGGCATTGTCTTGATGCCAAGGGTGAGGACTAAAAATTCACTTGTGCCGACGGCGTTACTTTTTGAATGGTGCCATCGTTATTAAAAAACAATTTATCTATTGCCACTTGCCGCTTATAAGTGCCGCCACCTGGGCCAGTACTTAAGTGATACACCAAGTACCACTGCCCGGAAAATTCAGCCACCGCCGGATGGCTTGTTGCGTAATCTTCACCTGCCAAGTTAGGCAGTGCGTCTAATATGCGCCCACGATACTGCCAAGGCCCAAAAGGACTGTTTGATGTTGCGTAATCAATGGTCGCAGGGTTTGCACCCGCTGCGTAAACTACATAATACAGATCATCTTTTTTGAATAAGTCGGGGGCTTCAAAAAAGCCTTGTGGCGTACGCTCTACCATCTCGCCTTTTAGGGAGATCATATCGTCACCCAATTCCGTAATGACCATGCGCCCAAAACTGCCGTATGCCAAATACGCACGGCCGTCGTCTTCCACAACTACGGTAGGGTCAATGGTATATGCGGTTTGATAATCAAACTCGTAATTAAAGGCGGCCATTTCAATAACATCGTCAATTAAAGGCGCACCGATTGGGTCCATAAACGGCCCTAGGGGGGTATCCCCCATGGCCACGCCAATAGCCATTCCACCACCGCGTTTATTAATGGGTACATACCAATAAAATTTGCCGTCGCGCTCTACCATTTGACTGGCCCAGGCGTTCGCATCCGCCCAACTGAAAATACTTAAATCCAATACGGGGCCGCCGTTATCCGTCCAGTTAACCATATCCGTTGAAGAAAGCACGTACCAATCCCGCAAGAAAAACCCAGTAGTGCCTTCGTCGTGTCCGGCAGTAATATAAAACGTGCAATCGTGAACCAGCACCGCTGGGTCTGCCGTATAAATATTGGGTATTAAAGGGTTAGTAAACGAGGTTCCTGGTGCCGGTTGCGCGCAGTTGTCGCTACCTGCAACACCTGAACTGCTAGAGCTAGAACTAGAAGAACTTGAGCTCGAAGAGCTGGAACT
>CAYZQH010000167.1:0-4876 GCA_964480055.1 uncultured Cellvibrionaceae bacterium | reverse complement strand
AGCGGCAGTAAAAAAACACCTTTCGATGGTAGTTTTTTTCTGCTCTGTATGGTTTACACCTATATTTTTAAACAGTTTTTTCCACATTTTTTTGCCATACGGTACTAATGACATTACCAGTTTATTATTCATATTTAATCAGCTCTAAAAAAAACTATAACGCCAAATATTTTTGTAAACCCCGTAAACAGTAGTCATCTAGAGTAGTACGCCATTGGCTTCAAACCAGACCAGCCTTGGCCTGGTGGTTGCCCTGACAATTAGTTGGCAGGCACTGCTCCGCCAATCTGCACCTCGTAGTTTAAACCGATATAATCGGGCGTACTCTCAGAGCTTTCAAAGGCATTAAATTGAATTAACTCGTTGGGAGTATTGGCTACTACAAGGCTGACTTCTTCATTATTAGAAACACTGGCACTACCCTGACCATTGGGTAAATCGACATAGCGGGTTTGACCACTCCCGGTATTACGAATACTTAATGTCGCGGTGAAATTGCTGCCTTCTAATCCGTTTCCTAAATTAGACACACTAATATTCACCTGATTAGCGGTAGCATTAAGGGGAATAATATTAGCCCCTGCATACTGTGGCCGCTTACCTTGCTTTACACGGTATTTACCACTGCCTAAATCATCTAAGTTGGCAAAGGCACGTTGCCTAAAGCCCCCGTCATTTAACGCAGCAAAATAGCGCGCTTGAGCTTTAGGGTGATTAATATCCAAAAATGCCATGCGTGCCCAGTAGCGCCCAATAATAGTTTGTACCGGTACGGTGGTTAAACGTTGTAAAACATGTAAAGGGGTTTCGTCATTACGTGGGTGGTTATCAAACATGTCTTTTAAAACGAGGCGGCCCAAGCCCTGGTAACTGTCAGGGTTTTGCGAAATGTATGTTAAGAACGGCCAAGCTTGATAATAATTGCGCGTGTGAACAATGGTTAAATATGACAGGACAATATTCGCTTCTAAATTAACAATGGTGCTCATGTCTTTTGTCATACCGCGGCTTACACGCACTTCCTCACACACTGGATCTGTAAAATAGCTGTCTGCAAAAAAGTTAGCCACACTTTCCCACCAGGCTCCGGTAGAGCCTTGGCCATTCCAATTTTGACCAGAATAATTTAAGCAGTGTCCGTATTCATGAACAATCACACCTGGGCTTTGAATGGCATTGTCTTTTAATTCAAAAAAGCTCAAACCTGCTGGGCCGTTCGCACCCATGGCTCCGCCTGCATTGAGGGTAGTGGTAGAGTATACATTCAGCTTGTAGTAAGGCCCTTGATCTTGGTTTAAAGGCAAAGAAGCAGAACGAAAGCCCCAACGGTTTACCAAACACTCATAAGCGGCCTCTAGGTGCTCTAAACCTTGGTCAATTAATGCAGAGGGAACATTGGCGGCATTACCTTGGCCACCATTTTTACCACTGCCACCGTAATAAGCACGGAAGCGGTCAGAATCTGTGTACAGCGTGTTGTCTGAAGTCATATCCAGATGAACGTATTGAGTATCCACCGCAGGGTAAGGAACTTGCCCCACTGGGATCTCAGATTCAGGCGCCGCCTGGCCAGTACTGGTACCGTATACGCGCCACTCTAAAACCCCCGTGGATTGGTTGGCATTGCGCATTAATACACGCAGGCGGTGGGTGGTTACAGCCAAGGCATGGCTATTAAACTGATTGTTTTGAGTAGGTACATTACCTGCGTTTACCCAGCTGTCATTTAACCAGTATTCAACGTAAGCACTGGTTGGCGTCAACACGCCGCCACCGTCGTCAAACCAATATATGTCTAACCCGCTTAGGTCATAAACTTCGGGCCACTCGTATTGCACCCATTGCAAGGTATCTGCTTTGTTCCAATTACCGTAAGCACCGCTGGCATTGTCGCCAGAGTTTGAAGGGGTAATCTCGTCGTTAACAGCAGATAGCGTCTCCCAGGGGGATATATACGAAGTACTTACCTTTGCTAAGGGGGCAACGTTGACTTGTGACGGGTCCGGTGCAGTGCTGCCGGTGGAAGAGCTAGAGGACGTTGAACTGCTACTGCTAGAGGATGAGCTAGAGGACGTTGAGCTGCTGCTACTAGAGGATGAGCTTGACGAATTGCTGCCCGCATCTGGTTGGTCAGGATCGCTACCGCAGGCCGCTAGCAGGAATACAAGTAGGTAGGCTGTATGCTTCATGTTCACTGGTGAGTCCTCAGAGCTGGTCTTGGCGAACCCGCTTGTTATTTGATTGAGCATTGCTTTTAGCAACCGCGATTTTAGTAATTACGTCTCAAGTCTATCGAACAATGGTGCAGCAAGGGCGGGTGGTACTTTGAAATTTGAGAGGTGTATCGCGTCCACCGTGCCAATTGTTATACAAAATGATCTGTTGGCCTCACGTGCACTCTCACTCAAAACATAGGCGCATAGAGCTGTACTACCCGCTGGATAAACCAAAACGCCGCCACACTTCCAATAATGTATATGAGTGTTGTATGTAGGGCTTGAGGCCAAACTTGGTTAGTGGATGGCGTAAAGGCTTGCGCGGATACAAATTGAGGGAGGGACTTAAAAAACAACCTTTTGAGAATAGGCCATGTAGCCAAGACAAATGCCACTTGACCCAGCTCGACCCCAAGGTTAAACGTGGCCAGCGCTAAAACCTCTTCCCCTTTAGGCAGCCCTAATTCAGATAATACATTTGCAAACCCCAGTCCGTGTAACAACCCAAAGCCCAAAGCAACTAGCCAAGGCTTTTGACTACTTAAGCCCGCATGGCCGCTTTTTTGTTTTAAGGCCTCTGTGGCTAAAAATACGATGGATAAAGCAATTAAAACTTCGACTAAAATAGCATTGACACTCACCCAACCAAATACGGATAAACCTAATGTGAGGCTGTGCGCTACTGTAAATGCGGTAATGGTTTGAATGAGCGCTTTACGCTTGGCAATAATCAACATTAGCGCCAGTACAAAAAGGATATGGTCGTAACCCAATAAAATATGTTTAATGCCCAGCCAACCATAATTGAGTGCAACAGAGTTGGATAGACGTTGCCCTGTAGAAAACTCAATGGCCGTATTTTGAGGAGAAAGAATACTCACCTGAACAAAGCCATTGCTGTGCTCCAAGCGAACTAACACATCGGCATTGGTTAATAATAAGCCCTGCACTTCTACGCTTTTGCCGTTTAAGCTTTCTTTACATTGCCAAACAACAAAATTGGTTTTTAATGCAGTGGTGGCTTCACAGGTTTTAGGCAGTGAGAAAGATAGGTCTGCATTACTCGAGCGCCAGCGTACTTCGTAGCGGTATGCATCGCGTTGAACCACATCCAAGCGGTTTTGGGTAAAGCCAATGTCATGAGCCATACAATTTGGGGCTGCCAAATACACTACTAGCGCCAATAAGCAATTAACCAATAACCCACCCTGGCGAAGGGTATAACAATTATCCTTCAATGCGCACCTCATATTTGGCTCTTAATTCGGTGCCGTAATGATTGAGTGCCTGGGTATTTTGTTGATTCTCAATGGCTTGAACGATGTTGGCTTTCACTTCATCTAAAGGCTTAATTGTTCTGGGGTGAGCTTTTAAAATTTTAAAAATATGGCAGCCCTGTAGACTGTGCACCAATCCGTACCAAGTACCAGGCGGGGTGGTAAAAACTTTACCAGCAGGTTTTACACCAAATAATTGCGACAATTGATCTTGATTGATATGCCGCATATCCAGGCGGTACTTAGCACTCCTATCGCCCTGCGTGGCCAATTGATCTAATGGGCTATTAGGGGCCTTGGTTACCGCATCCAAAGCTGCTTGGCAACGTTTATTTGTTTGTTCATTGTGTTTGTTTTTATCAAAGAACAACTGCCATAAATCTAGAGTTTTGGGCGTAGTAAATTGTGCAATATGTTGTTGATAATACGCGGTAATCTCCTGCTCGGTTATAGGAGCTAAAGATGCCTTTTCTATGGCCAGTAACTTCGCCTTATTGATTAGGCGCGTGCGTATTTTAGGGTCATTTTCGCCCAAGTTATTCGTCAATGCCTCACGAAAGAATAGCTCTTGCAATACATAATTATCAATGGCCTTATCTAACTCGTGTGTATATTGTTCTGACCCTGCTTGAAGGGTAACACCACGCTTTGCCAACTTCGCGACCATAGCCTGCTCAATACGCTGAGAGGTTTCTGTCGTTAAAATAAGCGTTGATCGAGCATCTGAGGGCTCTGTCGTGCCGGATAGGCTCAATACTTGGGTAACCAGATATAGCACTACCCCAATACAGAGGAATTGAATAACCGGTTCACGTATAAATGATTGCATAATCTTTGCTCAGCTGTGCCTTGTACTTAATTTATCATACATGAGTAGCTGCGTGGTCAGGCAATAGATTGTCTAAAACTGTCAGCCCGAATGCCTTGTTCATTCCATTATCAAGCTCACACAATAAATCAAAACTTCATACGCGAGTGGCGCATGTACCTACTCAATTAACAATGAGCAAGGTGGTTTATGCAGTCCAGCTATTGGCAAAGCTCGAACCGCAATAAAAGTTAGCATGGTCAATATTGCTTAGAGCATGAGGCGCCTTGCCACGCTCAACGTAGGATGAATGCGTTAGAATCTAGATTAAAAGGGGATAGCCCCTTATGAAGACGAGTTTACGGGAAAAACACCACTATATTCGCCTTCAACCAGCAAATAATTATTATTAGCTGAAGGCCTGAGAGAAATTATTTTAGCTGGCCCCATAAAAATTTTGCATGTTTAGCGGTGCATTTAAGTATGCCTTAGAACTTTTTACGGTATAGCGCTTTTGAAAAAATTGGGTTTTAAACTTAGAAAAACCTAAAAGACTGCAAGGTAGAACTTACAGG
>CAYZQH010000166.1:0-7227 GCA_964480055.1 uncultured Cellvibrionaceae bacterium | reverse complement strand
GCGACTCATTAACCCTAGATGCCTACGACAGTGGCTTGCAAAAATGGCTTACACATATGGGGGTGGAGATAGGCCATCAGGTGGTGATGGATACTCAAAATACGGCGTTTCCTATTCCTGTGGTACGCGAGGTGAACGGCATGCGCTTTCAGGAAGTGCAAATGATTGATTACCCCTATTTTGTGAGTGTGCGCGGCCCCGGCTTGAATGAAAACTCCCTAATTACTGCAGATGTGCCAGAGGTAACTGTGCCTTGGGCCGCTAACCTATCGTTAAATGAGGAAAAGTTAGCAAACCTAAAAGTCACAAGCTTACTCACAACTACCGCTAACGCTTGGCTTGGAGATACAGCAAATATCCTACCAAATGATCAACAATTAGCAGCTGGTTTTAGCGTAGGAGAAAACCCCGCAAAGCAGCGCTTAGCGGTGGTGATTGAAGGAGCGTTTACCTCTTTTTTTGCAAACAAAGATTCGCCATTAGTGGAAGCGCCAAAGAAAGATGAGGCGTCTGATGCAGACGCTAAAAAAGCAGATGACGAAACACAACCTATTAATCATGTCATTAAACAAGCGCCTGCTTCTGCGCGTTTAATTGTGGTGCCTTCCAATGATGTATTTCGTGATCAAATTGTGGGTATGTTAGGCAGCGTGCAAGGTGGGTCTTATTTAAATAGCTTACAACTGGCAGTTAACACGGTGGATTGGGCCTTGGCAGACAATGAGCTATTGACCATTCGATCTAGAGGTAATTTTAATCGCACCTTGGTGCCTATGGAGGTAGCTAACCAAAAGCTTTGGGAGTACATCAATTACGCGTCGGCGTTGATCGGTTTATTCTTGGTGTGGTTAATGTATCAGGCCTTTGCACGTGCTGAACGAGCGCGATTCAAAGCCTTGTTACGAGGGTAGGAGGAATTATGTCTGCTAAAAAATCTTTAACATTGCCATTGTTAGGCGGCCTATTGGCCATTCAACTAGTGATTGCCGCTGTCGTCTGGCAAAGCGGCGCACAACCGGAGTTTAAGGTAGAGCCGCTACTAAATTCAGCGGTACAAAGCGTCGACGGTATTGTGTTGTCCAATGAGGATGAATCTGTTGCCTTAAAAAAAGTGAGAGGACAGTGGCAAGTTTATAAAAATTCAAGTGATCACGAAGATGATGGGCTGCCCGTAGAGAACCATCGTGTGACATCTTTGTTGGAAACATTATCGGCATTGAAAACCGGATGGCCATTAGCCACAACTTTACCCGCGCAAAAACGCTTTGAAGTGGCAAGAGATGCCTTTGCGCGTAAAGTGGTGATTTTAAAAGAAGGGCAAGAACAGGATGTAGTGTATTTTGGCATTAGCGTTAGTCTGAAAAAAGTGCATGTGCGCCGGGCGGGCAGTGAGAATATATTTGGTGCCGAATTTAATGTGTACGATGCCCCCACCAATGTTAACGCATGGCTTGATACTACTCTGCTACAGCCAGTAGGCGCGTTAAAATCGATCACGGTTAATGGTGTAAAGACTCATAAACACAATGATTTATGGCCCGGTGAAACCCCGCCAGAGTCTAGCCAGCAAGCGGGCGGCGACGAGCTTGATCAAGCTGCTGAGTCAAGTGATGAAAATGCTGATGCGCAAGCGAGCACTGAGGGTGCAGAAGGTAAACTCGATACAGAAACTAAGTTGGCGGTTGCAATTAAACCTGAAACACCCATACAAAACCCACCACCAGAGCCTATTGCAGCAAATTTATTAAACGCCCAAGCCCTAGAGGGCGCGTTAAGTAATTTAAGGGTCATTGGTGTGGCAGACAGTATCCCCAAGGCCGATGGCGATACTGTGGATACTTCGTTCTCTGTCAATGTAGATCATAAAGAGCTGATTTTTACTTTTACCAAACATAAAGAGCAGTACTTTGCAGCGCGTAGTGACTATGAAAAAGCGTTTAAAATCGCCAAGTCTCAATACGATAATATCGTTGGCTATACATCGCTTAAGCAAGCCGAGGGCAAGTAACCGCGTCGGCCTTCCATTTGTTGCTTAGAGGCGCCCATTGCATTATTTTTGGCCCTGCGGTAATTGCCCCAGGGCTTTTTAATGATTGAACCTTTTGTAGCCCTTTGTATCCAATGCGGTAACTTTTAAATTAGCTGTGCACCATAAAGAGGAAGTCCCTATGAAATACCGTGCGGCATTGTGTGTTTTATTTGCCGGAGTTTTATTCAGTTTTCAAGCGCTGGCCGCGTGGCCATTGCAAGATGGCAGTGGAAAGCCGCTACCTTCGCTTGCGCCCATGCTGAAAGAGATCAATCCGGCGGTAGTCAATATTGCCACATACACCAAAAGGGAGCAGGCAAACCCTTTAATGAATGATCCATTCTTTCGCCGCTTTTTTAATATTCCAGAGCACCAGCAACGCCGTCCGCAAAAGCGTGAGCGCAGTGCGGGCTCGGGTGTGATTGTTGACGCTGATGCGGGCACGGTCATTACTAATTACCACGTCATTAAAGATGCTGATGAAATTCAGGTAGTACTCAATGATGGCCGCTCCTTTGAAGCTGAGCTGATTGGCTCAGACCCTGAAGTGGATATTGCCATTTTAAAAATTGAGGCAAAAAACCTGCGGGCAGTAAGTTTGAGTAATTCTGATCAGCTGCTAGTAGGGGATTTTGTGGTAGCCATTGGCAACCCCTTTGGTTTAGGGCAAACCGTTACCACCGGTGTGGTGAGCGCCTTGGGGCGCACGGGCTTGGGCATAGAAGGCTACGAAGATTTTATTCAAACAGACGCCTCCATTAACCCGGGCAATTCTGGCGGCGCCTTGGTTAATTTACACGGTCAGCTCATTGGTATTAATACGGCCATTATTGCGCCGGCCGGCGGCAATGTGGGTATTGGTTTTGCCATCCCCATTAATATGGCGCGTGCCAGTATGGATCAAATATTAGAGCACGGTGAAGTTAAGCGTGGTCACATTGGTGTGAGCATTCAAGATGTTACGCCCGAGTTACAAGATGCCTTTGGCCTAAAAAATGGCCAGTTAGGTGTGTTAGTCACCGGTGTGGCCGAAGCCTCAGAGGCTGAAAGCGCGGGAATACAGGCAGGTGATGTGATTGTAGCGGTGGACGGTAAAGAGACTGCTAGCACTGGTGCATTACGCAACGCCATTGGTGTGCGCAAAATTGGTGAAAAGTTACGCATCACCGTGATTCGTGATGGCAAAGAAAAAACCCTTAAAACCAAAGTAGGCGAGCCCATTTCTGTAGTCGGCAATGCTGCAAATTTGCACCGCTTATTAGAGGGCGCCAGTTTTGAAAACAACCCAGAAGGCAGCGGGGTATTGCTTGCCAAGGTGGCCCAAGGTTCTGCGGCGGCGGCCAATGGCTTACGCCCTGGCGATGTGATTATTGGTGCCAACCGTATACGTGTTGACAATATCGGCGAGTTTAAGCAGGCTCTGAGTCGCAGTGATAAATCGGTCTTGCTGCATATTCAAAGAGGGATGGGGAGTTTTTATTTGGTGATTCGGTAATAATTAGAGGTGCTGAGGCGGCGCTCCGTTGCCTCAGCCCTAAAAGCAGACGTGCTTAGCACCTACCCCAAGCCATGAAGACTTTTGTTTGATTACTGCCTCAGTTCGGTCCTCAAATATTCACAAATTGAAGCATCAATTTGCACAGTTTACTGCCCGCAAGGCGAAACGCTCGGATGCTCGAAGTGATTTGAGTGACGATAATTACGGTTCTTAGGGCGGTAATTTACACCACAAAAATACCCGAAAGAAATATCCAAACCGCAAAAAACAGCTTTAGCTTAAACCCTCCCAGCCAAAGCGTTAAGTAGCGAGCAATAAACCCACCAATAAGTGCCGCTTGCCCGGCAAATAAAAATACCTCCCACACGACCGACTGGGTCACCACAATGTGATAAATAACGCCTGTTAGTACTGCCACAGCTGACACAAACACACCCATAGCAACGGCAAGTTTTGCGCTAAAACCCACAAAAAACAGCAGTAACGCCAAGCACTCGCCAACGCCAACAGACAGCCAAGCGGTAATCATGCCTCCGCCAATGCATGTCCCGCCAATGGCCCACCAGTGCTTAGGGGCGAGTGCGGCAATGTCTTTTGGTTGGGTTTTTCTTGTGGCAAAGGTGTACGTAAATAGTACAACACCAAAAACCATAGAGAACCAGCGGAACATTTCTTCAATAGGCAGTGGCGGCTTGGGCAAAGTGTACTGCGCCAAAGCCATGCCAATGGCCGTGGTAACGCCGGAGACCAACATCACTTTTTGAATCAGTGGTAACGGGCAATGGAAGGCCAAAGGGAATTTTTTGATTTGTATTAGCCAAGCCACGGCGCCCATGGTCATACCGCAGCACTGAATCGCCATGCTGGTGCCTACGGCTTGATCACTGCTAAGCCCCAACGCCGCAAAGAACGGAATGAAGACTACGCCGCCACCGGCACCGGTAGAGTTGGCCACAAGTGCGCCCAGTAAGCCCAATAAAAAAAATACACCGTATTGCGTGATTAGCGGCCATGTGCCGGTGGGCCACTGGCCAATAATGGTATAAAACACGGCAAATGCTGCGGTATAAAATGCAAGCACCTTGAGGCGCATAAACTCCCCTGCAAATGTGAGTTGAACTTTTTGTTAAGACGCTAGCCTTAAAGCCAGTAGCAAAGCGGGGCATTTTACGCAGCCTAGTGCATAACGACCATTGATACCGGTCAAGCGGTTTAGTTTGGGAGCACAGCGCGGTATGCTCCGGGCTTGAAATTGACCCTAAAGGCACCGCTGCCCACTGAAGTAAGCCCATTGTTCGGCGTGCAACGGTGGTTTCTGGGTTGAAGATTATTATTGACTAAAAAGCATCCATAAAAGGCGCAATACCATGCTATTACGAGTAAAACATTGGTTTGGCTTAAGCGTGTGCATACTCCTATGTACCGCCACAGTCGTGAATGCAAAAACACTGGAACCAGTGAATGATGTGGAGGGCATCCGCGAGTATCGGTTAAAAAACGGACTGAAAGTTTTGTTGTTTCCAGACCTCACCAAAGAGACTGTTACCGTCAATATGACCTATAAAGTGGGCTCTAAACAAGAAAAGTACGGTGAAACGGGTATGGCTCACCTGTTAGAGCACTTAATGTTTAAGGGCAGTAAAAAACACAAAAATATTCCAGAAGAGCTAAGTGTGCATGGGGCAAAACCCAACGGCACCACTTGGATAGACCGCACAAACTATTACGAAACCTTTGCCGCCACCGAAGAGAATATTGATTGGGCACTGAGTTTAGAAGCGGACAGAATGGTGAATTCATTTGTGGCGCAAAAAGATTTAGACAGTGAAATGACCGTAGTGCGTAATGAATTTGAGCGCTCAGAGAACAGCCCTTTTGGGGTGCTTATGGACCGTATTTTTTCCACTGCGTATACCTGGCATAATAATGGCCAGGCTACCATTGGCGCGCTGTCTGATATTGAAAACGTCTCTATAGACAGTTTAAAGGCGTTTTACAAACTGTATTACCAGCCGGACAACGCAGTATTAACGGTAGCGGGTAAATTTGATGAAAAGGCCCTACTTAAAAAAATTAAAAAAGCTTTTGGTAAGATTAAAAAGCCCAAGCGTAAGTTACCAAAGCTCTACACCTTAGAGCCTGCCTCCGACGGAGAAAAGCGTGTAACCGTACGCCGCGTGGGTGATACACAACTGTACGCTGCCGCCTATCATACGCCTGCAGGGTCACACCCTGATTACGCAGCACTAGAAGTGTTATCTGAAATTTTGGGCGATACGCCAAGAGGCCGATTGCATAAAAATGTAACGGAGAAAAAGCTTGCTGTTGGTACTTATGCTTTTCCGTTTCAATTGCAAGATCCAGGCGTTTTATTGGTTGCAGCTCAAGTAGATTTAGCCATGGATGTTCAAGCAACGCGAGATGCCACAGTAAATGAAATAGAAGGCATCAAATCTAACCCCGTTACTCAACAAGAGTTAGAAACCGCAAAACGCAGCTTGCTTTCAGATTTTGAGCAAGCGTTTAAATCTTCAGAGAAAACCGCCATTTTACTCAGTGAATATGTTGGCATGGGGGATTGGCGTTTGTTATTTTTAACCCGCGATAGAATTGAACAAGTGAGCATTAAAGATGTACAACGTGTAGCAGAAGCTTACTTGGTAAGAAATAACCGTACCGAAGGATTTTTTCTACCATCGGAAAAATCCGAGCGTGTTGAGATTCCAAAAGCGCCAGCGGTTGCAGAGCAGCTAAACGGTTATAAGGGCCGTAAGGCCATGGCGCTTGGCGAAGCTTTTGACCCATCGTTTAATAACATCAAGCAGCGCAGCGCTGTCTTTACGTTGGACAACGGCGCCAAGGTATCACTGTTACCCAAAAAATCACGGGGTGAAGAAGTAGTCGTCAAATTTTGGACTTATTTTGGCAGCGAACAGTCATTGCAAAATATGCGCACGGCCGGTGACGCAGTGCCGAGCCAGTTTTTACGCGGCACAGACAAATATACCCGTGAGCAGTTAAAAACCGAGTTTGACAAAATTAAAACCAAAATTTCAATTTCTGGAGGTGTTAATTCGGTCAGTGGGTCATTAACCACTCAGCGCGAGTACTTAATTCCTGCATTAGGGATGTTGGCGCACGTACTAAAAGCCCCAAGCTTTAATCAACAAGAATTTGACTTGTATAAAACCCAGGTGCTTGCGCATTTAGATGCCTCCCGCCAAGAGCCCAATGCTATCGCCAAGCGCGCAATAGGCAGAGCGTTAAATACCTTAAGCCAAGAGCACCCTTTTTATACACCCACCTTGGAAGAGAGTATTGCCGGTGTTAAAGCACTTACAAAAGAGCAGTTGGTGAAGTTTTATAAAAAATACTACGGTTTAGAGAATATGGTGTTATCCATAGTGGGAGATTTTGATCAAACGCTAGCGCTAGATACAGTTAAAGAGCATTTTGGTAGTTGGGCCTCCAAAACCAAAAGCGAGCGTATCTCTGTGCCGTTTGAAGCCATAGTCGGCGATACGGAGCGGTTCGAAACTCCAGATAAAGCCAGCGCAATTTACTTGGCTGAAATGCTAGTGCCAATAAATGATATCCACAAAGACGCGCCCGCTTTGGATATGGCCATGGAAATTTTTGGTGGTGGGTTTATTAACAGCCGTATCGCCAATCGATTACGTCAAAAAGATGGGCTTAGCTA
>CAYZQH010000165.1:2288-7235 GCA_964480055.1 uncultured Cellvibrionaceae bacterium | reverse complement strand
CCATGGCCTGTAGCACTTCAGTGGTGACTTGCTCTGGCAGGCTTTGCAATATGTCTGCAATATCATCAGCATCTAAGCCTTCAGTAAGCGCCACCACATCTTTGGTGTCCATGGGTTCTAGCAGTTGACTTTGAATATCTGCTGGTAGTTCTTCCAACACTTCGCCGGCGTTTTTGGTGCTAACCAGCTCCCACAACAGTGTTCGGTAAGGAGGGGGCGAAGAGGCCAGTAGGTGTGCAATTTCGGCAGGCGCGAGTGCCTTGAGAATACTGCGAACTTGCCTAAAGGTGCCGCTTTCTAGCTGTTCGTTAATAAACCCCAGTTGATCGTGAGTTTGAGAAGCTGTGTCGGGCGTTTGCGGCATGAGGGGCCCTTAATACTGAGCGTTGTATGGGGTAACTGGAGCGAATGGGTGTTGTTTACTTATTCACCTTCGTCAAACTTGTTGTTTATTAAGCTGGTTATTGCGTCCAGGGCGGCTTGTTCATCGCTGCCTTCGGTTGTGACCTCAATCGGGGTACCTTTGGAGGCGGCCAATAACATAAGCGACATAATACTTTTACCGTCGATACTTTTTCCGCTGCAAGTAATGGTTATTTTACTGCCAAACTGCAATGCTGTGTTGGCCAGTTTAGTTGCAGCGCGGGCATGAAGGCCGAGCTTGTTTGAAATAACCAGTTGTTCCGTAAGCATAGTGGCGGCAGTCGTTTGTTATTTTATATTTTTATGGTCGTGGTTGCGCTACTTCTCATTGGTTTGCACCAATTGTCGGTGGCGTGTTTGTACATTATCAAATCGGCTCTCGAAATACTGTGCCAATTGTTCAGCCAAATAGACCGAGCGGTGCCTTCCTCCGGTGCAGCCAATGGCGACAGTGAGGTAACTACGGTTGTTGCTTTGGAAGCTTGGAATCCATTTGGCGAGAAATTGGGCAATATCTTCTAGCATAGACTCAACCTCTTTTTGGCCCTGTAAAAAGTCCATCACTGGCTGCTCTAGTCCTGTGTGATCTCTTAAGTCTGGGCGCCAATGTGGGTTTGGCAAGGAGCGAACGTCAAACATGAAATCTGCATTAATGGGCGCACCGTATTTAAAGCCAAAGGATTCAAACATCAGCGCCATTGTCTCGGTTTGGTCACCCGTAACGGCGGCCTTAATAATGCGGCGTAGCTCGTGGATGGTTAGCGTGCTGGTGTCTATGGTGATGTCAGCCAACTGAGCAATGGGTTTGAGAATTTCGCCTTCTAAGCCAATGGCTTCTTTGAGACCAATGCTTTTGCTGGATAGAGGGTGTTTGCGGCGTGTTTCACTAAAGCGTTTGATTAAAATATTGTCGGCCGAATCCAGGTACAAGATACTGCATTGGGTGCCGTGGGATTTGACGGTTTCTATTATTTCTGGAAAGCGGCTGAGGTCTCCGCTGATGTTACGTGCATCAATGCCGACGGCAAAATTTTGGGTTTGTGCGCTAGGGGCTTGAGCGATCTGTGAAATCAGTGCTGGCAGTAAGCTAACGGGCAGGTTGTCTACGCAATTGAACTCTACATCCTCTAGCATTTGCAACGCGGAGGACTTGCCCGAGCCTGATCTGCCGCTGATAACTACAAACCGCATGAAATGTTACTCCCTTGTTGGGGGTTTGGTTGGGTGCCGTAACTTGTCTCTAGTCGGTGCTAATAGCTGTGTTAGAGGGTATCCAACTCAGTTCTTATTTTGCAACGTCGCTTAAGGCAGCATTGAACAACTCTTGCTCGGTTCCGGCATTTCTTAGGGCATTTACAAAACTTTTATGTTGTAATTTTTCTGCTAGATGTGCCAGGGTTTGTAAATGCTCGGCTTCCGCATCTTCGGGTACGACCATGGCAAAAACCACATCTACAGGGTTATTGTCAACGGCGTCAAAATCTATGGCAGAGCCCAGCGTAATTAGGGCTCCGATGGTGGCACCCTCTGTTGGGAACCGGCAATGAGGGATGGCAATGCCTTCACCAATGCCCGTAGACCCTAAACGTTCGCGGTTAATAAGGTGGGCGAACAACTGCTCGGCGTCTATTTCACTGCAATCACTTGCAATCACGTCGGCTAATATTTCTAGGGAGCGCTTTTTACTGTTACACGTAACGTGGCTGCGTGTGCGCGAAATACTCAGTAGCGACTCTATTTGCATGGTTTTACATCAACCCAAAGTTAAGTTGGCCTTACTTAATCGTGTAAAGGCGTAATTTTGCCCTGCGGGCTTAGCCCGTCGTTTAAACCAGTCGTTTTCTCTCGTTTGACGGGGGGATGTTTAAAGACTCCCGGTATTTAGCAATGGTACGCCTTGCAACCTGGATGCCTTGTTCCTCAAGCAGCGCTGTAATTTTTGAGTCACTCAAGGGCTTGCGGGCGTTTTCTGCGGCAATCAATTTTTTAATGATGGCGCGAATGGCGGTGGAGGAGCATTCTCCGCCCGACTCGGTGCTCACATGGCTTGAAAAAAAGTATTTAAGCTCAAAAATCCCTTGTGGGGTATGCATGTATTTTTGCGTGGTGACACGCGATATGGTGGATTCATGCATCTCGACTATTTCGGCCACGTCGTGCAGCACCATAGGTTTCATCGCTTCAGGGCCGTGATCTAAAAAGCCTTGCTGCTTTTCCACTATACAGGTAGCAACTTTTAGCAGAGTTTCATTACGGCTTTGTAGACTTTTAATAAACCAGCGTGCTTCTTGTAGGTTGTCTCTTAAAAACGTGTTGTCACTGCTGGAGTCGGCGCGTTTTACCAAAGAGGCGTATTCAGAATTGATACGCAGTTTAGGGGCAATATCGGGGTTGAGGTTCACTGTCCAGCGGTCGCCTTCCTTCCTCACAAACACATCCGGCACCACATATTCGGTGGTGTCTTCGCCAATGGCTTCCCCGGGGCGGGGGTTTAACCCTTGAATAATTTGAATGGCCGCTTGTAGCTCAGGTTCCTTGACCTTAAGTTTGCGCATTAGCTGCTTAAAGTCGCGGCTGCCCAGTAGAGGTAAATAGCCTTTTACCAAGTTAACGGCCGTGTTGTACTCAGGTGTGTCATTTGGCATTTGACGCAGTTGTATCAATAAACAGTCGGCTACGTCACGGCTGGCGACACCTGGGGGGTCGAATTGCTGGATGCGATGAAGCACTGCGACCACTTCGTCTTCTTCTAGCTCGGGCAGATGTTGCACTAGCCCCGTAAAAATATCCTCTACAGTTTGACCGAGCATACCGCTGGGTTCTACGGCGTCGATGATGGCTTCGGCAATTTCTTGGTCGGTGGCAGACATTGGCGTGAGGTTCAGCTGCCAAACCAAATAATCTTGTAGGGATTCAGAGGTGCCGCGGCGGGATTCAAAGTCAGAGTCGTCGGAGTCTGCGCGCGCAGCAAGGCCGCCGCCGCTGGGCGCGCTTTGGTATATGTCATCCCAGCTGGTGTCTACCGCTAAGTCGGTGGGGATTTCTTCACTCCACTCGCTGTCAGCCTGCGGGCCTTCGGCGGCATCGTTTCGTTCAGAGCTGTTTTCGTTAGAGCTGGATGGGTCAGCAGGGGCATCTTTGCCGTTGGCACCGTTTAGGTCTGAGTTTTGAAGTGAGTCATTGGTGGTCTCTGCCGCTTCAGTGGAGCGAGGCTCTTCGTTTTCGTCAGAAGCGTCCAGCATGGGGTTGCTGTCCAGGGCTTCTTGAATCTCATTTTGCAGATCCAGTGTGGACAGTTGCAGTAGCCGTATGGCCTGTTGCAACTGAGGGGTCATAGTTAGCTGCTGACCCAGTTTTAACTGCAGTGATTGCTTCATAGAGGTGGAGCGCCTTATTTAATAACAGCACGATATTCGTAATTCTAGTCATCCCGCGCGCCACAAGCAATCATATTCCTCTCAAACCTAAGCAAAAGTTAGGCCACCAAGACCTAGTTGAACGGAAAGTCAAGCATAGATGGTTAGCGTTCTAGATTACTTTGGGGCGAACCAGCGGGTAAATGCAGGCTTTGGTTATATCGTGTCTACACAGCATGAAGACTCGATCACTATAGGGTTTAGCGCCAACTCGCTTAATGGTGCTTCCACGGTAGGCTTTTAAATATGGCCTTTATCAAATGTGGTTGCTATTAAAGGTGAAAGTTTTCACCCAAATAAACTTGGCGCACCTTGGCGTTGTCCAGTACTTCGGCTGGAGAGCCTTCGGCAATGATATATCCTTCGCCAACAATATAGGCTTTTTCGCAAATATCCAGAGTTTCTCGCACATTGTGATCGGTAATTAATACACCAAGCCCTCGGTTTTTAAGGTGGGTCACAATGGTTTTTATGTCATTGACGGATATTGGGTCCACCCCCGCAAAAGGCTCGTCTAGTAAGATAAATTTGGGGTCGGTGGCAATGGCACGGGCGATTTCCACGCGTCGTCTCTCCCCCCCGGAGAGCGCCATCCCGAGGTTATCTTTGATATGGGTAATATGAAACTCTTGGAGTAGGTGGTCGAGCTGTTGTTTACGTTGTTTGCGGTTGAGATCTTTACGTGTCTCTAAAATGGCAAGAATGTTTTGAGTAACCGTCAGCTTTCTGAAAATGGAGGCCTCTTGGGGGAGGTAGCTAAGCCCAGCCGCAGCGCGACCATGAATGGGTTTACGTGATACGTCTACGTTACTAATAAAGACTTGGCCTTTATCAGCTTTAACAAGGCCTGCAATCATGTAAAAACAGGTGGTCTTTCCGGCGCCGTTGGGGCCAAGCAGGCCGACAATTTGGTTGTTATCCACAGAAATGGAAACATCGATTACCACTTGCCGACCTTTGTAGCTTTTGGCCAAATGTTTTGCTTCTAGTGTTGCCACTGGTGTTCCTGTACTACGGGTTATTGGGTTGTGGAGCGGGTGAGTTTTCTTTTGAGGCAGCTTTACTAGCTGATTTACTTTGGTGAGGCTGGGTTTTGGTCTCGGCGTCA
>CAYZQH010000165.1:0-2278 GCA_964480055.1 uncultured Cellvibrionaceae bacterium | reverse complement strand
TAATAATGATCAAACGCTAGGAAATGGTTTAACGGGTGGTTGCACTAGCCGATTTACTTTGGTGAGCCTCGGCCTCGGGGTCATCGGATTGTTTTAATGAGCGTGCGGGAATGACCATTCGTACTCGCTCGTTTTCGAGGGTGTTGCCACCGGCTTTAACGACCGATTTTTTTACGTCGTAATTGATAAAGTTACCCGAGAGGCTGGTGCCTTCTTGGTGCAGCGAGGCGCTTTCAATAAGACGCAAGGTTTCCGCGCTAATGTCGTATTCCAGCGTGTTGGCTTGGGCTATGACCAAGTTTTCAGTTGCAGAAGGCTTTTGCTGGTATTTAGCGGGGTTGCCGAGCGCCACAATTTTGGTGACTTTGTTTTTTTGATTATAAATGACAATTTTTTCGGCATTGATGCGCATGCTGCCTTGCTGCATCACTACGTTGCCAGCGTAAGTGGTGGTGCCTTTGATTTCGTCGCGCTCTGCGCTGTCGGCTTGTATGGTAATGGATTGCGAGCGGTCGCTTGCAAGCGCAGCAGCATATTGGGGCGCTAGTGTGCTAGCCAACAGGGCGCAAAGCATCATCAATACCTGCAAGAACCTAGTCTGTGCAAATTTAGGCGGTGTGTATAGGGCAGGCACCGTATTAAATGGGTTCATGGTAGCCATGGACATTGCTCTTGAGTTGAATAAATTGCGTGTTTAAATCCACAGTCATGCCTATGGCTTTTAGCTGCCCCTGAGGCGCGCGAATGGTCACAGGTTGCTCGGTCGTGACAACTTTATTATTCGGCAATAACGTTAACTTTGAGGTGGTTAGTTCAGTTATCGCCCCATCAGACCTCAGTTGCCACACTTTTACATTGGATTTTAACGTAAGTACAGTGCCTTCTTTGCTAAGGGTACCTTCTTCGGCCGTCACGAACCAAGGGCTTTGCTCTGTGTGCAATGTGACTTTAAGTGTGTCCATGACCGTGTAATCACCTGGGCTTGGTTGTTTTAAATTCCTTCGAAAGTGACGCAGCTTATCTGCTACAAACTCATGGCTTAACAGCCCCTGCTCATTGTAGTGGCGCGAATGCGCTTGTTCGATCATGGCATAGGGGAATCGCTCGGCATACTGAACAGCTTCGGGGTCTGGTTGAAGGAGTTTAGGCGCAGATTCCCAAAAATACAGGGCAAAGCCTGTTAAGCCAATAATGAGCCCGATGGTAATCCAGTTGTTTTTCATTGATACCGTTTGTTCAAAGGTTGGTCTCTGGTATGGCCCGTTTATGGCTTTGAAGGCGTATAGAGCGCCAGAGCGTCAGCAAAAGTGTTTTGTGCTTTCATGATTAGGTCGCAGGCTTCACGTACTGCGCCTTCGCCACTGGCTTTGTGCGCTACCCAATGGGCACGTTCCAGTACGCTTTGGTGTGCGTTGGGTACCGTTAGAGCTAGTCCCACGCGGGTCATTACCGCAAGGTCCGGCCAGTCATCGCCCATAAAGGCGATGTTTTCTAGTTGGCACGGGTGGCTTTCTAGTAGCTCATTTAAGGCAGTGAACTTATCTTCGCGTCCCTCTAAAAGCAGCGTGATGCCCAGCTCTTTTACTCGCCGCTGAACAATAGGACTGGTTCTGCCGGTGATAATTCCTACAGCAACTCCAGAGCGTTGAAGCATTTTAATGCCGTGGCCGTCCTGGGTGTGAAAGGTTTTTATCTCGTCGCCTGCGGCGGTGTAATAGAGCTTCCCGTCTGAGAGTATGCCGTCCACATCAAGCAGCAGTAATTGAATACTTTTGGCTTTTTGTTTTAACTCGTCAGTTGGTAACAGGGCTGTTTGGCTCATAGTCAGTTCGCAGTAAATACTTGTTGCTGGTGGGGTGCTAATTAAGGCCCGCGCGAAGTAAATCGTGCATGTGGATAACCCCGGCGGGCTTATTATTATCGGTAACCACTAGCGTTGTTATTTTTTTAGCTTCCATCAGTAGTAATGCATCATAAGCTAAGGTAGTGCGGTTTATGGTAGCGGGGTTTGCACTCATTACTGCATCTATGGTGGTGCCTTGCACGTGCAGGCCCTTGTCTAGGGCGCGACGTAAATCGCCGTCGGTAAATAGGCCGACTAATTCGCCGTCTTCATTGACCACTGTGGTCATTCCCAGGCCTTTGTGAGATATCTCTGCCAAGGCATCCAGTAGTGATGTATTTGGCGTTACCTGGGGCATGGCCTTTTGAGTATGCATGATGTCATCCACGCTCAGTAGCAAGCGTTTACCCAGCTGGCCACCCGGGTGGGATAGGG
>CAYZQH010000164.1:0-7237 GCA_964480055.1 uncultured Cellvibrionaceae bacterium | reverse complement strand
TTAGAGTCGCAAACGCGCTTGATTGGGCAAGATCATTTAGAGCACCCGGTACAAATAGGCCCAACCTCCCCGGTCAAAACCTTGGCGTCCTCATTCAACCGCATGTCAGCAAGGGTCAAGGCCTTGTTAGCATCCCATAAAGAAATGACCTCTGCGGTTTCTCATGAATTACGTACGCCGCTAGCACGTATGAAATTTGCGCTAGAAATGGCAAAAAACACGCAAGATCCAAAGGTGCTGGCACAGAAACTAGAAAGTGTTACAGAAGATGTCGCCGATATGGATGCATTGGTGAACCAACTGCTAGCTTATGCCGGGTTTGAGCACTCCTCTCAAGCCTTAGATCAGCAGCGTGGGGACATGGGTTATTTAATCGAGCACCTTTGTAGCCGTGCAAACGAAGGGCGGCAGAGCGCCGTAAATTTTGAATTTCAAAATCAACTAACGGGGAAAGACGTAACTTGCGAGTGGCACTTAATGGAGCGCGCCATTCATAACCTAGTGCAAAACGCCACGCGCTTTGCAAAAACTAAAGTGCAAATTCGCTTAGAGGGCGACGCGCAGGTTTTTAGGGTCATCGTGGCCGATGATGGCCCTGGGGTTGCAGAAGACGAGCAAGCGCGGGTATTTGAATCCTTTGTTCGCTTGTCAAATCAAGCCAATGCCACCAACCGTGGTTTTGGCTTGGGCTTGGCCATTGTGCAGCGAGTGGCG
This sequence comes from uncultured Cellvibrionaceae bacterium, assembly GCA_964480055.1. GTDB lineage: Bacteria > Pseudomonadota > Gammaproteobacteria > Pseudomonadales > Cellvibrionaceae > CAYZQH01. The sequence continues at coordinate 6,523 of CAYZQH010000164.1, read as the reverse complement.
TGTTGGCACAAAGGGCACGTATCGGTGGTCAATGGTGCCCTAGGGGGTGCGGAATTTTGTATCGAATGGCCGAGGGAGGGGCGTGAATGAGTTCCTGCAAACGACAACTGACAGAGAGTCAATCATTAACTTGTTAAGTCATTATCGCCAGACAGTTGGTGCGCCAGTTCATCCGTTGCCTTAATCAGCGCATCAATAATACTGGGTTCTTGAGAAGAGTGTCCTGCGTCTCTCACTATGTGCAATTCGGATTCAGGCCATACGGCATGAAGTGCTGCGGCGTTATCTAGCGGGCAGACAACATCGTAGCGCCCGTGAACAATGGTACCTGGTATGCCCTCTAGGTTTTTAGCCTCATTTAAGATCTGGTTGGCCTCAATGAATGCGCTATTCACAAAATAGTGCGCTTCAATGCGCGCCAATGATAAAGCCGTGTGCGGGTCTGCAAAGTGGTGGACAACATCTGGGTTGGGGCGCAATGTGGCACAGCGGCCCTCCCAAGTGGCCCAGGCTTTGGCTGCCCCCATCATTGCAAGCTCGTTATCCCCTGTTAAACGAGTGTAATAAGCCTCTATCATGTTGCTGCGTTCTTTTTTGGGTATTGGCTGAATATAGTCCAACCAATAGTCTGGAAATATCCGGTCGGCGCCAGCTTGGTAAAACCAATTAAAGTCTTTTTCTCTGCAAAGAAAAACGCCTCTTAGCACCATGCCTAATACGTTTTGTGGGTACTTTTGCGCATATAGCAACGCCAAGGTCGAGCCCCATGAGCCCCCAAAAACAGCCCATTTATCCACGTTTAAGTGTGTACGAATGGCCTCTAAATCTGATAATAAATGCGTGGTGGTGTTCGCTTTTAGCTCTGCGTGAGGGGTGGAGCGACCAGCACCGCGCTGGTCAAAAATAATGATGCGGTATTTATCCGGGTCAAAGAAGCGTCGGTCAGTTGGGGTGGCTCCGGCTCCGGGGCCTCCATGAATAAATACAATGGGAATACCGTCTGGCGAACCGCACTCCTCTACATAAAGAGAATGTATGTCATCTACAGGTAAAAGGAGTTGGTTAAAACTTCGAATTTCTGGATACAGAATTTGCATTGTTTGGCCGCCGTCCCTTTGATGATTATCTTTTCAGAGTAGGGTAACCACCCACTGAGAGCAAGCACCCAGACACTGAGCGTTGAGTTTAGGTTAAGTGAAGTCTAAATATTGGTCTTTTTGGTTGTTTTTTATGCGGTCAATAATTGGTCATGTGTGTCTTGGTTTACATTTTAATTGGTTGTTCGCTCAGGCGCGCTAGGGATTACGATAAAAGAGCCAGCCAGGCAGTTGTACTTTAAGAATGATTGTAATAGTGTGGCTAGCAATAAATTATGTAACCGGATACATGGCCAGTTAAAAGTGGCCTGGGGAACATCTGAGTTATGGTTGAGCAGGCACTATAAACTATGTTTAGACGCAAAAAGCCGTTCGTTTAGTATGATTTTTGTACGATCTGCGTTTAGTGCTTGCACCTGGGGCTAGGCTTTAGTAAATATAGAAGTAGATAGACCGTAAAAAAATAAAAAAATTTTCTAGCAAAGGCTTTGATTCATTAAAAAAAGTTACAGTAACTATCTGATATTTGTGCAAAGACACTGGCTGCGTTTTGGCGTGGTCGATAAATTTAACGTTAGATAGTGCATGTAAAGAACACAATAACAATAAACAGAACTTGTTAATTCATTTAGAGCTACATAAAAATCAATTTCTAAGTTCCCGTTCCGAGTTTGCTTTTGGGTAGGCTTGATCGGTTTTTTTAATAATAAAACTCATATCTTAAGTGCTGAGGAATAACCTATGGGTGTTGAAACAAAAACCTTCCGAAAAAAACTACTCGCTGCGAGTATTTCATCATGCGTACTAGCCAGTGCAAGCTCGGCTTTTGCGCAAAGCGATGAACCCGTCATAGTTGAAGAGGTGCAAGTATTTGGTATTCGAGCATCAGTTCAAGCCGCTATGGATATCAAGCGTGACTCTACTGGTGTGATGGACGCCATTTCTGCCGAAGACATTGGCAAAATGCCAGATGCCAACTTGGCAGAATCTTTACAGCGTATTGCTGGTGTGTCTATCAGCCGCACTAATGGTGAAGGTGCGCAAGTAACCGTACGCGGTATTGACCCAAGCTTAAATATGGTGACTTTGAACGGTCGTAATATGCCTTCAGTGACTAATGACGGAACTGCAGGTGATAAATCCAGCCGTGCGTTTGATTTTGCTAACTTGGCGTCTGAAAGTGTTAGTGGCGTTGAAGTATATAAAACAGGTAAAGCTGAAATTTCAGGTGGCGGCTTAGGCGCGGCTATCAACTTAAAAACTATTCGCCCATTAGATGCAGGAGAAAAGCTGTCTTTTGGTGCCAAAGTTGTACAGGATTCAACTGTATATCGTAGCGAAGAAGGTCAAGAGTACACGCCTGAAGTGTCTGGCTTATACAGTTGGGTTAACGATGATGAGAACTTTGGTGTTAGCTTAACGGCCTCATACCAAGAGCGCGATAACGTTCGCTCTAATGCTTATGTCAATAATTGGCAGCTAAAAAAAGCCGGTGACCCTACCTTTGTAATGGATAACAACGGTACCGTCGAAGATCCAGATGATGACTTTGCAACTATGGATTTGGCCACATCTGATGGTACTTTGCCAGCGGGTGCGACCATCCAGAATGCTCCAGCTAACGGCCAGTTATACGCATTACCTACAGATTTGCGTTATGCGTTAGAAGATAACCACCGCGAGCGTAAAAATGCCCAGTTGACTATGCAGTTTAGCCCTTCGGAAAGCGTTACAGCGACACTGGATTACACCTACTCAGAGAATGACTTGAGTGCAGAGCGATCACAGCAGTCAACCTGGTATGGTATTGGGAATATTACAGGTTTGATATTTGATACTGGTAACTCGGTAGCAACGCCGTTGATTTATAACGAAACATATGATCCGGATGGTGGCAAAGATATTTCATTTGCTCAGCAGCAGTTTAGCTCTGTGTCTAGGAATAACTCCTTGGGCTTTAACTTAGCTTGGGATGTTTCTGACTCTTTCACCATGCAGTTTGACGTCCATAACTCAACTGCTGAAAACGCAACTCAGCAGTACGAGTTGGGCTTGAATGCTAACGTTGTAACAACTGAGCATTCTAACTGGAGTACGGATTTGCCTGTAATGGGCGTTACCATTAATGATGCCATTAAGGGTAATAACAATGGAGTACTTGATGGTGGTGATATGAGCGGCGCCATGGGTACTTTTAAAGAAGATACTCAGCGCTCTGAAGTGCAACAGATACGGCTTATGGGGGAAGTAGACTTAGGGGAGTTTGCCTTCTTTAGTGAATCTAAGTTTTCTTTCGGCTTGGAGGATCGTGAAGACTCTAATGGAGCCTTTGAAAATAAAGGTGAGAGCCCGCGTATTACCATGGGTAACTGGGGTGGCGTAGCGCCGGCAACTTTCGGTAATGACTGGGCAAATAACTTCTCTAGCCGTGATTTTGCCAAAGGCTTCGACAAATCCGAAACAACCGGTAACTCGAAGTTTTGGGCTGAAGGTTTACAGGGTGATTTTTATGCCATTGTTGACTCTCTTGAAGATACCTACGCGCGTGCGCAAACTGCCGTCAAGTTTATGGGTGATGACCCAACCACAGTGGATGACCCAGACACCACAGACAAAGTAGAAAACCTAGAGACATCCTACTGGGTCTCTGCGGCTGATTACGACGCAGCGCGTACCTCAGCAGAGCCTTGGACCTTTCGAGAAAAGAACCTAACCCCTGATAATTTTGCTAACTTTCCTGGTGGTAAAGTGAAGGCCAGTGGTAACGTTGATGTGGATCGCTCCATTGTCGAAGAAGTAACAGCTTTCTACGTGGCATTCAATGGTAGCTTTGATTTGAGTGGTATGGAAGCTAACTTAGGTTTGGGTGTTCGTTACGAAGAAACTGAACTTACGTCTGTCGCCAATACTGTGGTACCTACCAACCTTAATTGGGATAAAGGTAAGGGTAATGATTGGTCTACAGTAGCTGGTGTTAGTGCTCAAGCGGTTGTTGAAACCTCCAGCTATGATAATGTTCTTCCGAATATTGACTTTGATATCTCTGTTACCGAAGACGTTAAAGTAAGGGCCTCTTACAGTACTACTATGGCGCGTCCAGGCTTTAGCCAGCTAAAAGCGGATAAGAGTATTCAGAACATCTACACGCGTTTTGCTACGGCCGGTAACCCTGAGTTGATAGCGATGGAGTCTGAGAACTTCGATCTTTCTGCAGAGTGGTACTACAGTGAAGACAGCTATGTATCTGCGGCATACTTCCGCAAAGATGTCTCTAACTTTGTAGGCAGCAATGTGGATAAGTCCGAGGTTTATGGTTTGCGTGACCAGCGTCTTGGGCAGCGAGCTGTAGATTCCGGGATTGCCCTAGAGACTCAGGCAACCGAAGGTGACTTGCGAACAGCCGTTTGTGGCGGTGCAGATGTTTCAGAGTGTTTGGCAAATAGCACGGATCCGATTGACCCGGTCATGATCTGGGATTTGTCGGTGCCTGTTAACAACAAAGATGCGGCAATCGATGGTCTTGAGCTTTCTGTTCAGCATTGGTTTGGAGACAGTGGTTTTGGCTTCCAGGCTAACTACACTGCTGTTGACTCTGATCTTGAATATGATGACACCAGTGAGCTAGCACAGTTCGCGCTAGTAGGTTTGAGTGATTCTGCAAACCTTGTTGGGTTTTATGACAACCACGGGGTGCAATTGCGTTTGGCTTACAATTGGCGTGATGAGTTCTTGAAAACTACTACTCAGGGTGGCAATAATGCGCCTGGTTATGTTGAAGAGTTTGGTCAGCTCGACTTCTCTGCAAGTTACGACATCACCGATAGTGTTACAGTCTCTTTAGAAGGTATGAACATTACAGGCGAAGATTATCGTTTACGCGGTCGTTCAGCTGCCCAAATGTTTACTTTTGAAGACTTAGGCGCTCGTTATACTGCCGGTGTACGTGTGGTATTCTAAGTGTTCTTCAGCAATACTCTAAGTTGAAATGTTTAGAGTATTCTCTGAAACTGAAAAGCCGCTGAACCTAGCGGCTTTTTTTTTGCAAATTATTGAACAAAGTAGTTAATCATTTAAAAGCCAGATTGGCTCATCTGAATCTATGCAGTCTCTTGGTCATCAGTTACGCTTTTTAAGATAATGTGATGGGCCGAAATTTTCACAGGAGTAAATTAAAGCTGTGAGTGGAATGATTAGTCGAATTGTAGTTGTTGGAGGTGGAGCCGCGGGCTGGCTCACGGCAGGTATTTTGTCCGCTGACAACAAAAATAAAGCGATCGAAGTTACTCTTATCGAATCGCCAGATATTCCAACCATTGGCGTCGGGGAGGGTACATGGCCTACGATGAGAACTACGCTTAATAAGATGGGGTTGTCTGAAACCGAGTTTATAAAAAGTTGTAATGCCTCGTTAAAGCAGGGGTCCAAATTTGTCGGCTGGCGTAATGGCTCTGCTGACGATAAATATTACCACCCGTTTACTGCGCCGGTAGGGTTTTCGGAAACGAATGTCTATGCAGCCTGGCAGTCAGAATATTCAGCAATGAGCTTTGGGGATGCAGTTACGATTCAAGGCCGTATGTGTGATTTGAATCGAGCCCCGAAACAAATATCAACGCCAGAGTATGCGGGGGTGTTGAGTTATGGCTATCACTTAGACGCAGGAAAATTTAGCGAGCTGTTAAAGAAGCACTGTGTTAAAAGTTTAGGGGTGCGCCATATTGTTGACAATGTTGTTGGCGTGCAGAGTAGTGAAAGTGGTGATATTGCATCGGTAGAGACTCAAAACAACGGGTGCTTTGTTGGGGATCTATTTGTCGATTGTAGTGGCGAGCGTTGTTTGCTTTTGGGCGGGCATTTTGGTGTTGACTTTGTAGACAAAAAGCATGAATCGATTAACGATCGCGCGATGGTTGTGCAAGTGCCTTACGCGGAGGAGTCTTCCTCAATTGCGTCGGCTACTATCGCGACAGCCCAGTCTTCTGGTTGGACGTGGGATATCGGTTTGTCCTCCCGCAGGGGGGTGGGGTATGTCTACTCCAGCGCTCACATAACGGATGATGACGCCGAAGGTGAATTGCGCCGTTACGTCGCACGTGATCTGCCAGAACACTTAGTCGAAAATTTGCAGGCCCGGTTATTGACCATTCGGCCGGGACATAGAGAAAAATTTTGGCATCGAAATTGTGTGGCTATTGGCATGGCTGCGGGCTTTATTGAGCCTTTAGAGGCATCCGCCCTGGCTTTAGTGGAACTCTCTGCCAATATGGTAAGGGATGAGCTGCCTATGACCAGAGCTGGTATGGCGATAGTGGAGCGTCGATTTAATCAGGTGTTTAGTTATCGGTGGCAGCGCATCATAGAATTTTTAAAACTCCATTATATTATATCTGAGCGGCGAGATACTGATTACTGGCGGGACGTTACGG
>CAYZQH010000163.1:0-7264 GCA_964480055.1 uncultured Cellvibrionaceae bacterium | reverse complement strand
AGCCTGTGTCGTAATGTGGCCATTATTAACCATGGTGAAATTGTAGAGAACACCAGCGTTAAGGGGTTACTGCAGCAGCTAAACCGGGAGCAGTTCATTTTAGATGTTAAAGCCCCACTTGGCAGTGCACCCAATGTACCCGAGTATAAGTTGAGTTGGGTAGACGACCACTGTTTAGAGGTAGAGGTTGAAAAAGGCCAGCCACTGAATCAGCTGTTTACAGCGTTGGCTCGGCACCACATTGAAGTGCTCAGTATGCGCAATAAAGTGAACAGGCTGGAGGAGTTGTTTGTTTCGTTGGTGCGGCACCACGAAGGCCGAAGTGCCGAAGGGGGCGAGCGATGAGCCCGGATCAACTCTGGATAGCCTACACAACGCTGGTGCGCAAAGAGGTAAGGCGCTTTACGCGTATCTGGGTGCAGACCCTCATTCCTCCCGTTATTACCATGAGCTTGTATTTTGTGATTTTTGGCCAGCTTATTGGTGCGCGTATTGGTCATATGGGCGGCTTTGACTATATGGCCTTTGTGGTGCCAGGGCTGATCATGATGTCCATCATCAATAACTCGTACTCTAATGTGGTGTCGTCGTTTTTTAGCGCCAAATTCAATAAGAGTATTGAGGAGCTGCAGGTAAGCCCAACCCCAAGTTATATCATTATATTGGGGTATGTGAGCGGTGGTGTCTTGCGCGGTTTGTGTGTGGGCGTGGTTGTGACGGTCATCTCTCTGGGGTTTACGCACCTACAGTTGCACAGTGTTGGGGTGACAATACTGGTGGTGGCATTAACGTCTGTGTTGTTTGCGTTGGCAGGCTTCATTAATGCAATTTTTGCCAACTCCTTTGATGACATCTCTATTATCCCGACGTTTATTTTGACCCCCTTAACCTATTTGGGCGGGGTGTTTTATTCCATTGATATGTTGCCGGAGTTTTGGCAAAGCGTATCTCAAATTAACCCAATCTTATATGTGATCAACGCATTTCGTTATGGTTTTTTGGGCGCCTCTGATGTGGACGTTGGCGTGGCCATTGGTGGTATCAGTGCTCTGGTTATGGCCCTGTATGCGGTAGCCTGGTGGTTGCTAGAAAAGGGCAAGCGCCTGCGCGCGTAAGGAGGGGTAAATGGCGGGTATATCCCTAGGTAAGCAACAAACCTACGAGACTGAATACAACCCAAAACTGCTTCAGGCAGTGGCAAGAGGCCTTTGTCGTGCGCAGTTGGTGGAGACGCAATTTGTTGGTGAGGACGTATGGACAGGTTATGAGCTAAGTTGGCTCAATACCCAAGGCAAGCCCGTGGTGGCCTCTGCTGAGTTTTTTGTCCCTTGCGATAGCCCCAATATTATTGAATCCAAATCTTTTAAGTATTATTTAAATTCGTTTAACCAATCCCGTTTTGAAAACCTGGCTGCTGTGGAGCGTTGTTTAAAGCAGGATTTATCCCACTGCGCGGGCGCGCCAGTTGGCCTCAAGCTCTATACGTTAGATCAGTTTTTAGCTCGCAAAGCCAAAGCTCATGCTGCCTTGGGTGAGTGCGTAGATGATTTACCGGTAGCGTGTGCGCAATATTCTCCCGAGGCACGCATACTGGAGCTTGATGCTGTTAAGCATCCCCCGGAGGGGGAGCGTGTACTGGTGTCCCATTTACTAAAGAGTAACTGTCCTGTGACCGGTCAACCCGATTGGGCGAGTGTATGGGTTGGTATGGCTGGCGCCTACTGCACCCGCGAGAGCTTTTTGCGCTACGTCGTCTCTTTTAGAGGGCATCAAGATTTTCACGAGCACTGTGTTGAACGTATGTACAACGATATTTGGGCGCACATTCAGCCCGCGGCCTTATGGGTTTATGCTCGTTACACCCGACGAGGGGGCTTGGATATTAACCCCTTTAGGGCCAGTCAAAACCAGGTACGTCCAGATGTATTTGGGGTACGTCAGTAACCGCTAGGGCTATGTGTCGCTGCTAGCGAGGGGGCTTTGCGCGAATGCGTTCAACGGCCTTTAGTAAGGTTTCTAGCACTTTATCTTGGTCATAGTTCCGAACCTTTTCTAGATCCAAGTGCATAGAAAAACCGTCGGTGTTTTCTTCAAACCAATTTTGATTCCTGCCTAGGTCCTTCCTAAAGTCGATTACTTGGTAGACCCGCACAGGGTGGCTAAAGCCCTTTACCGTGATTTCGCCTTTGTCTCTGCACATAATGGCGTCCTTGATCAAAGCCCAGGTGTCATGAGAGATCAGTATCTCCCCTGCGTCGGCGGCCGACTCCATGCGTGAAGCAAGGTTTACATGGGTGCCAAGTACGGTGTAGTCCATATAGTGACTGGTGCCAAAGGAGCCAACGGTACAAAACCCGGTATTGATCCCCATACGTATCATCATAGGTTTTTTGATGCCTTGGTCGTACCAGCGCTTTTGTAGCTCCTTCATCTTTCTACGCATCTCAATGGCCATAGATACCGCACGAAGCGCATCGGTTTTTACGCCGTCGCTTTGAGCATCTCCAAACATGACCATAACGGCATCGCCAATGAACTTATCAATGGTGCCCTTATGTTTGGTGGCTATTCTGGCCATTTCAGTTAGGTAAGAGTTTAAAAGCTCGGTGAGTGCTTCAGCCTCTAGCTCTTCCGATAGGGCGCTGAACCCCTGAATATCTGAGAAGAACACCGTAACGCGCTTGCGTTCGGTGGTTAGAGCCTTTTCTTTGCCTTCATTAATGGCTTTCCATACGGTTGGCGGCAGGTAGCGCGAAAGCTTATAGGTACGTAGTTTGTATAAAGTATGCTCGTTCGACAGCTTTTTGATGTGCGCTTTCATTTTGAGCATTTTGTTGTGGGCATACAGAGCGTAGCTGCAAAAATACACAAAAATACCCAATAAGGTAACGCTGCCAATTTCTAGGTGACCGGTGTACACCCATTGGGGCGCACGGGCAAAGTAGGAAAGAGCAATGCCAGTAATCAGCGCGGTGTTATCTAGTGCCCACTTGCGTAAGCCGCCGTTGATCAGACTGTTAAACTGCACCATGGTGACGAGTAAAATGGCCGGCAGTAGATCAAAGTCTGAAAATGTCAGTACAACACCAATCACTGCCGCATCGGCAGTAGAGAAACGATCAAAAGATTTACTGGGGTTGATGGCGCGGCTTTTTATAAACCAATAGCTAACTATCGTGTACAAGAGCGTAAACACGCCTACGCCCAGCAGCATGAAGTTGATGGCATCCCAGTGGATGCGAGTAAAGGCAGTACCCGTTGCAGCCAAGCAAATCAGCGCACGAATATCGTGCTGGCGCAAAGAGTAGTCCTGAACCTCTTCTGTTTTGTTCGCCGAAGCGTCGCTCATTAAATGCGTTCTCGCTAACAGGGAGCTTTATTTGGTTTGAGCTGTCTTTTATGTAGCTTAGCAGCTCAAGCAACGTCATTACATGCCCCTTACTATCAGTTAAACGCTTAACTTCCTATGTTAAACCTCGATACTGACGCAAAGTGTTTGTGAATGCTAACATTTATGAGCGCACCTATATATTTGGGGTAGCGAATACGCTCATATTTTAATATGTTTTGTTTGAGGTGCTTTTTGGGCATACTCCGGTGAGTACTTGCATTTGAGGCAAAAAAGTGGCCATTTATTTGCAAAGCGAATAATAAAGTCTTCTTTCTATGTTTTTTGGCGCACCAAATTTCAGGGGCGAATTAAACGCCTTTTGACAGCGGATGTCTACACTAATACGGAAGTAAAAGGGGGGTTAGCCTTGCTGCTTGAGGTTTAGAAACTTTTCTTCTAGCTCGTTGTATTTTGCTTCGGCGGTGGAAAGCTCTGTACGCAGGGCGCCAATTTCGTCGTTGCCTTCCGGCGGCGCTTCTTGTGCTAGCTCTAATTTTTTAGCAAGCTGGCGGTTCTCTTCTTTGAGTGCGTCTACCATTTGGTCACTACTTTGCGCACAGTTTGTGAGCTCTTGGATGATGAATTCTAATTCGGGCAGTTGATCGGTTTTGTTTCTTAGGGCAATAAGCTCGCGGTTGGCCGCTTCCAGCTCATCTTCCATCAATTGAATGCAGGTTTCAGACTCTTGCAAGAAGCGCGCTTGTTTGTGCAGTTCTGTTTGCAGGTTTTCAATCGCGGCTACGGCTTCTTCAGAGGTTTCAGCGTTTTCTAGCTGCTCTTTTAGCTCGGTGATAATTTTATGTTGATCGGACGCAACGGAACGCAGTTGCTGAAGCTCTAAATGGTGTTTGTCAGAGTCGTCATCTTTTTCGTTAGATGCAACGCTGGCATTGGTGCCTTTTTCAATCAGCTGCTCCACTTCGTTATATACAGAGCGGTAGTTTTCTAAAGTGGTCGTAAAATCATCCGCGTTATCAGCTTGCTCCACAAGGGTTTTTAGCTCGCTGTAGCACTCGGTGGCTTCGCCCTTGCACTTCTCCCAACGTTCTTCTAGTTCAAAATACAAGGTTTTAAATCGTTCTAGATTACTAATGCGTTTGCGTGCTTGTAGTAGTTCCTCGTGGCTTTGTTCTGGCTCTTGCGAGGGGCTCTCTAGCGGCTTGGCATAGTCTTCGGTATAACTTAACAGTTGTTGGTAGCGCGAGGTCAAAAAATCCCAGTTGATTTGCTCTAAGTTAGCTGTGGCTTCTTTTTCGGCAATGAGCACTGCATGGCGTATGGCTGCTACTCTTCTTGTGAGTGGCGCATCCGGATCTAGGTCTAGCGCAATATCCTGGCGCGAACCAAGTTCGTGATGATGCGCTTTTGTGTGCTCAATTTGCTCGTCTAAATATTGGCTGTAACTGATTTTCGGCTCGGTGGGCGCCGCTGCCGCAGGTGCTTGTGTTTTGGCTGCTTGCTTGCGTAAATCTTTAATTTTGCCTTGTAATTTTGTGAGCCCGCGGCGCAATTTTCGGTTCTTTAATACCAGTATGGCCATGGCAAATAGACACGCGGCGATTGTTTCCACAGATAGAATCAGTAGAAAGTTATTCATGCCTAAATTCATGTAGAGCGTGCCTTGTGGTATTGCGGCTGCACGGGCTTAAAGCCTTAAGTTAAGTAGGGGGTCATTTGAGTATGGCCCACAACGGGCGAAGGCGCTAATTGAGCCGTATAATCACGAATTGATTTACGTCTCAATAAAAAAGCCGCAACTCGTATGAGCTGCGGCTTTTTTAGTTCATCATTAAGAGTGGAGCGGCTTAGGGCCTAAAAAGGCATACCTTTTACGGCAGACAGAGATCGGTAAAGCCGTGCATTGTTTCCTTGTGTGGTGGCGTAAACATAATCGCCACAAAAGGCCACGTTGGTAATAGAGCCAATTCTGTGCTCGGCTAATTTTTCTCCCTCTGGGCTTGTAATGGTTAATTTGCCAGAGTTAGCTGCGTAAATATTGCCGTCGCAATCGCGACTTAGCCCATCAACCCCGCCTCCGTGGATTTTTTCTGGCATGTCGATCACATAGCCGCTGGAATCCAGCGGGAACTTAAATAATCCGTTAGACCCGCCCATATAAAGCCAGTTATTGTCGCCAGAAAGCATGATGCCATTGGGGCGCCTAACAATACTGCCAAAAGTAAAGATGTTGCCGTTGTCTACATAGTAGGCTCGTTCTTTCGGTTGAGGGTTGGGGCGTGGTGCCAGCCAAGATGGGTCTGTGAAATAAAGTACACCGTCTTCGCCCACCACAAGGTCATTGGGCGAGTTAAAAGGTTTGCCTTCATAAGTGGTGACCAAAGGTGTCTCGCGCGTGACGCCCTCGGTGCCAAATGCTAAGTGCACCACGCGGCCAGTGCTGGCTCCGCCATGAGCAGCGCCCCAAACATTACCACTGGCATCCAGCGTCAAACCGTTGGTACCTATGCCCTTTTGAAAGTATTCAAGTTTGTTGTCTTGGTTTAAATACACAATATTGGACGGGTACCCAATGTGAGACATGTATAAGGTGCCTTGATAGCAGATTGCACCCTCTAAATTAGCGCTACCACGAGCTAGATCACCAGCACTGGCTATGGGTTGAAAGTCTAATGCAGTTGCATCAAAACCACCTTTGGATTCTGGCGGGCAGTATTGAGCGTAACTGCCTTTTGCCGGTTTGGGCTCGGGCTCGGGTTTGGGTTCGCTTTGGCAAGGATTCATAATACCGCTAGATGATGAGCTCGAGCTCGACGAACTGCTAGAGCTACTCGTAGATGGCATCCCTGAAGAAGAGCTACTGCTGGTGGAGGAGCTTGAGCTAGACAAGCCACTACTGGATGAACTGCTAGAGCTACTTGCAGATGTCATCCCTGAAGAAGAGGTACTGCTGGTGGAGGAACTTGAGCTAGATAAGCCACTACTGGATGAACTGCTAGAGCTAGGCGAGCCACTACTGGATGAAGAGCTTGACGATGAAGAAAGCCCAGATGAACTGCTTGATGACGTTGAAGAGCTTGAACTGGATGAATCGAGCGGATCTAAGGCCTCCATCGCCTCGTCTGCAAGTGCAGAAATGGGCGGTAAAGACTCAACATCCTCTGCGGGTGGTGTACAAGTATCCATCAATTCGCCGCTGGAAGAGCTGGTACTTGACGAGCTGGAATTAGAACTGGTGCTTGAAGAGCTGGAACTAGAGGTGCTTGAGCTAGACGAGCTACTTGACGAGCTCGAACTACTAGACGAGCTAGAAGAACTGCTTGAAGATGCGTTGCCGTGTGAGGGCTCCGGTTTTTTGTCATCCTCCGAGCCACCACATGCACTCAGTATTAGCGTGGTAGTCAGTAGTAGGGCGGTCTTTACGCGCGTCATGGTCGCTCCATTGGTCGTATTTTAACAGTAACCTGTGCATATTAAGGGTGTTGAGGTTTCGCTGCAGGAAGTAGCCCTAAATTTGGGATGTACTCCCGTAAACCAGCCGCATGGGTTTGCGAGTCAAGCCCGCCTTTGATAGAGGTTACGATCAGATTGTATCCATTCCAGCGCCGCTTCTATGCCGGTATATCGACTCGCGGAGTTATAAAATAGTGGTAGGGCACTGCCATTCAAAGCGGTAGGACGTCACGACGGTCAGTGGCGCCGGGATATTCTAAATTTCCCGGTTTTTATCCACGGCCCTTTTACAAGGGCCAACTTTGCTAGTACCATACGCATCCTTATTCGCCCTATGTGCTGTTTTTTTATCGATAAATCCTTATAAATCATATACATACGGCGTATTGGTGAGGTGTCCGAGTGGTCGAAGGAGCACGCCTGGAAAGTGTGTAGGTCGTAAGGCCTCGAGGGTTCGAATCC
>CAYZQH010000162.1:0-7347 GCA_964480055.1 uncultured Cellvibrionaceae bacterium | reverse complement strand
CCTGCGCTATGGTTGCTTCGGCTAAAGTGGCCACGGAGGCAGATTGGGCTACAGAATATTTAGCACCAGTACTTTCAGTTAAAGTGGTCAATGGCGCGAATGCGGCCATAGACCACATAAACACCTATAGCTCTCAGCATACGGACGCCATTGTGACTGAGAATTACTCCATAGCCCGCCAATTCATTACCGAGGTGGATTCAAGCTCGGTGATAGTGAATGCCTCTACGCGCTTTGCCGATGGGTTTGAATATGGATTGGGTGCAGAAATTGGAATTTCAACCGATAAAATCCATGCACGTGGGCCGGTGGGCCTAGAGGGGCTGACGTCTCAAAAATGGGTTGTATTTGGGGATGGCCATATTCGCGATTAGGGCGTCAATGAGACACCTATTTAACGGGTATGTTTTACCTATTGATATGGCCACTGCCCCAATAAAGCTTGCAGTCAGCGCGCAGAAGACCGCGGTGTATGTGATGAACATTAATAATTTGTACAGTGAAATATAGATGAGTAGTGAACTAAACAAGCAAATACTAGAGGCCTTGGACGACCTTAAAGCACAAAAAGTTGTGGAGTTAAACGTAAAGGAATTATCTGATGTGATGGATTACCTAATTATTGCGAACGGAACCTCCAGTCGGCATGTAAAGTCTTTAGCAAGTAATGTAGTGGAAGAGCTAAAACCAAAGGGGTACAGGCCTTTGGGTATGGAGGGCATGACCGACGGGGAGTGGGTACTGGTGGATTATGGTGATACCGTGGTGCATGTGATGATGCCAGAGGCGCGAGAGTTTTATGAACTGGAAAAGCTCTGGTCAAAAGTTCCTGCCAATCGCGACGCAGATAGCGCTTCTTAGTCTTGCATCAAGCCACAATAAGCGCACATGCGGAGTAGCCGTTAACCATGAAGGTACTATTTATTGCTGTGGGCACCAAAATGCCAAGTTGGGTTGCTGAGGGCTATGAAGAGTTTCTAAAGCGGTTACCTAAAGAGCTCTCCCCAAAGTTGATTGAGCTGCCTTTGGCCCATAGACCTAAAAACTTTGATGTGGAGCAGGCCAAAGAGCAGGAGGCAAAGGCCATTTTATCGGCCATTCCGCCAGGGTTTAAAAAAATAATTTTAGATGTAAACGGTAAGGCGTGGAGTACACAAGCGTTGGCCACTCACATTGAGCGTTGGCAGATGGAAGGCCACAATTTGGCGTTTGTTGTCGGGGGGCCAGAAGGGCTTAGTCAGGGCATTATTCGTGCGGCTGATGCAAAATGGTCGCTCTCAAATTTAACACTGCCTCACCCAATTGTTCGAATTATTTTTATTGAGCAGTTGTACCGCGCCTGGTCAATTTTACACAATCATCCTTATCATAAATGATACTCCTATACGTTAGGCCTGAAATAACGCCAACAGTCTTTGGTTTTACCGCAGTTTTTTTGTTGGCCAGCGTAGCTCTATGTAAAAAAGCGCTCTACAATGGCGAGGTTCAAACTTCACCCCTATCTTTATGTCGCTGACCAGCCCCAACGACGATCATTATCAGTTTAGAGACCATAAAGGCGAGTCGCGTGTATTTACGCATCGAGTGCTTGTTTCGCTGCTTATAGTGGTTGTGCTTTTTTCGGTGTTAATGGTTCGGTTCTACAACCTGCAAATTCATCACCATCACGATTACGCTACGCGCGCCGACAGTAATCGTATTCAGGTACGGCCAGCTCCGCCCACGCGCGGCCTTATTTTTGATCGAAATGGTAATTTACTGGTAGATAATCGTGCAAGCTTTACGCTCACCATTGTTAAGGAACGCGCCAAAGGTTTGGAGCAAACCATCAACGCTATTGCCGAGTTGATAACAGTAGAGGATGACGATAAAAAGAATTTCTATCGATTGCTGCGCCAAAGGCGACGCCCATATGAATCAGTACCGTTACGCTACCGGTTAACAGAAGAAGAAATTGCCAAAGTAGCCGTGAATGAATTTCAGCTTGATGGCGTAAAAGTAGAGGCCCAGTTGGTACGTCATTACCCCTTTGGCCCTCTGTTTGCTCATACCATTGGGTATGTAGGGCAAATTAATGAGAGAGAGCTAGAAAGCTTTGACCCGGGGCAATACCAAGCATACAACGGAACGCATACCATTGGAAAAATTGGGCTAGAAAAGTTCTATGAAGGCGCATTGCTTGGCACCGTGGGTAGCGAGCATGTGGAAGTCAATGCCCATGGGCGCGTGTTGCGAACGTTGAATCGTGTGGACCCAAAACCTGGGAAGAATTTATATCTATCGCTAGATATGCAGCTACAAATCGCCGCCGCCAAAGCCTTGGAGGGAGAGCGAGGCGCTGCTGTTGCCATAGATGTTGCCACAGGGGGAGTGCTGGCCATGCTAAGTGCACCAAGCTTTGATGCCAATTTGTTTGTTACGGGTATTAGCTTTAAAGACTATAAAGCGTTAAATGAATCTAAAGACTTGCCTCTATTTAACCGAACCATTCAGGGCCAGTACCCACCGGCTTCTACACTCAAGCCCATGTTAGGTTTGGGGGGGCTTCATGTTGGGGTTGTTACGCCGCAGTGGCATATTTATGATCCGGGGTTTTATAAACTGGATAACGACGACCGCCTGTATCGAGACTGGAAGAAATGGGGGCATGGTAAGCGCGTGGATCTGCGCCAAGCGGTGGTGGAAAGTTGCGATACATACTTTTATGACTTGGCCATTCGTATGGGGATAGACCAAATCCACCCTATTGGTGTTGAGTTTGGTTTGGGGCAAAAAACGGGCATTGACATTCCAAATGAGCGAGCTGGGCTCTGGCCGTCGCGCGCGTGGAAGAAGGGCGCGCGCGGGTTGCCGTGGTTCCCGGGTGATAGTTTAAACGTGAGTATTGGGCAAGGAGATGTACTGGCAACGCCCCTGCAATTGGCGGTGATGACAGCGACACTTGCCTCTAGAGGCGAACAGTTCCGCCCTTATCTTGTTTCTAAAATTGATGGTGAAACCAAGCTGCCGCAAAAGGTTCACCAATGGCATACGTCCGATGCAAACTGGAATTTTATTCACAGTGCAATGAAAGGCGTTGCACACTCACCAAGAGGCACCGCTCGAGCAATTTTTGACGGGGCTGAATACACAGTGGCGGGAAAAACCGGAACCGCGCAGGTGATTGGTATTGCGCAAGACGAAGAGTATGACCGCAATAAAGTTCAAGCGCGAAACCGCGATCACGCATTATTTGTTGCCTATGCGCCGGCAGAGGCTCCAAAAATTGCAATTGCCGTTATTGTAGAGAATGGAGAGCATGGTTCTAGTGGCGCGGCGCCTGTGGCACGTAAAATGTTTGATACGTGGTTTGCTAATTTGCAAGACGCTAATCTTCCATCGCAAGGTGAACGCAAAAGTCAGCCTGTGAGTACCATTCGCCTTGAGCAGCACGTGACTGTGGGCGGGGGCGTGAATTGATGTTTACGAGCAAAGATTTTGTTCGCCAGCTACCAGACTCCTCGGCCCACTTTAAAAGAGCCGTGAGCTTTTGGCGCTTGGTCCATATCGACCCACTGCTGCTTTTGGGGTTGCTGGCTCTTACTGTGTTTGGCTTGGTGGTATTAGCCAGCGCTAGTGGGCAAAGCGAGTTTATGGTTAAGCGCCAGTTAATTTTCTTTACTCTGGCATATGGTGCAATGCTGACCGTTGCCCAGGTAAATTTGCATTTTTTACAGCGCTGGGCTTATTGGTTTTATGGCGTGGGTGTTGTTCTGTTACTCCTGGTGATCTTCTTTGGCGTGGGAGCAAAAGGTGCGCAGCGTTGGCTAAGTTTGGGGGTTGTTCGGTTTCAGCCTTCAGAGGTTTTAAAGCTGGCTTTACCCATTTGTGTGGCAGCGTATTTTTCTACCCGGGTTTTACCCCCAAAACTCAAGCATGTGGCGGCTTCACTTATTATTATCTCTGTCCCCGCAGCACTTATTTTAAAACAGCCTGATTTAGGGACGGCTTTATTGGTGTCCGCCTCTGGGTTAATAGGCGTTTTTTTAGCGGGGTTGCCCTGGCGTTATATGATAGGGGCAATGGCAGGAGCAATGGCTGCAGCTTGGCCTATGTGGCAATTTGTGATGCATGATTATCAAAAGCGGCGAGTGTTAACATTACTAGATCCAGAAGCGGATAAACTTGGCGCAGGTTGGAATATTATTCAATCAAAAATAGCCATCGGCTCTGGCGGCTGGGACGGAAAAGGTTGGGGGGCTGGTACGCAGTCGCAGCTGGATTTTTTACCAGAGAGCCATACGGATTTTATTATTGCTGTTTTGGCCGAAGAGTTTGGGTTGTTAGGTGTATTGAGTTTATTAGCGCTGTACTTCTTTGTTATAGCTCGAGGGCTTTGGATAGCCGTAAATGCTCAAACCACGTTTGGCAGAGTATTGGCTGGAAGCATTACGCTCACTTTTATGGTCTATGTGTTTGTCAACATCGGTATGGTATCTGGCTTATTGCCCATTGTTGGAGTGCCTCTGCCCTTGGTCAGCTTAGGCGGTACCTCTTTAGTATCTCTGATGATGGGTTTTGGGCTGTTGATGGCTGTTGCAACTGAAAGAAAAAAGGTAACGGCCTAGGCTGCCGCTAGGCGGGTTTAAATTGAAATAGGAATATATATGACTTTATTAAAACTGATTAGCGGCGTTGCAGTGAGTATCGCGTTAAGCATTAGTGCGGTGGGTGCTGTAAGCGCCAGTGAAGAGGTCGATAAAATAGCCCCGACTGTTGATTACTCAAACCACCCCAAAGCCAAAGCCTTTATAGATAAAATGGTCACAGAGCATGGGTTTAAAGCCGAAGAGGTACAGCGCGTTTTAGCGCAAGCCGAGAAAAAGCAAAGTATTTTAGATGCTATTTCTCGCCCGGCAGAAAAAACCAAGCCTTGGTATGAGTATCGCAAAATATTTTTGGGTCAAAAGCGCATTGATCAAGGTGTGGCCTTTTGGCAAAAAAACCAGGCCCTATTGCAGGAGGTGTCTAAGCAATACCAAGTAGAGCCCCAGCTTATAGTAGCCATTATTGGTGTTGAAACGCGCTACGGCCGGTTTATGGGGCGCTTTAGAGTGTTAGATGCCTTAACAACCTTAGGGTTTGATTACGAGCGGCGCTCTAAATTTTTTACAAGCCAGTTAGAGCATTTTTTCTTGATGGTGCGCGAACAAAACCAAAACTACACGGAATTACTTGGTAGTTACGCAGGTGCCATGGGATACGGGCAGTTTATCCCCAGTAGTTTTAGGCGTTATGCCAGAGATTACGACAAGGATGGTGTGGCCGACATTTGGGGTAATGAAGTTGATGCCATAGCCAGCGTTGCCAATTACTTTAAGGCGTTTGGTTGGCAATACGGCGCTCCGGTATTTGGCGCTGTAAATTTAGACAAGCCGCCAAAGAAAGGCTTGGTTAATACCAGTGAGCGCCCAGAAAAAACCCTAAAAGAGTGGGCGCGTTTAGGCGTACAGTCACAAGAGCCTTTCGATGCCGAGTTAAAGGCGGAGTTACTCGCGTATGATCAGCCAGATGGCCTAGAGCATCGGCTGGGGTTTCATAATTTTTATGTGATTACACGCTATAACCGCAGTAGGATGTATGCGCGCGCTGTGTGGGAGTTAAGCATAGAAGTTAAAGAAGCGTATGAGAGCGCTAAGGGTGCTCAGGCAGTTACTTCACAGTAATAATTACCCTACAGCCGTCGTTGAATACGTACAAAGTATGGAATAAATTGAGCGTATTATAAAAAAGCGAGGCCATCTTTTTGTGATGAGCCGTGTATAGGGTTTATTGGCTCACTCAATGGGTGCGTGTGCTTTAGTGTTTAACTAACGGGCGCCTCTAAAAATGCATTTTTTATTTGATTGTTGCGTCAATTCCGTCCTCAAATCCGCACAAATTGAAGGATCAATTTGCACAGTTTACCGCCCGTAGGGCGAAGCGCATGGATGCGCGAAGTGATTTACTGTACGTAAACTGCGGTTCTTTAGGCGGTACTTTCTTGCACTTACACAAAAATTACTATTTTTAGAGGTGCCCTAACATTTTTCGAGTCATTGGTGTTTGAGAGTTTAGGTATGCGGTTGAGGTATGGGGTAATTGCTGTGGGTGTAATGACCGCGGTCTTAAATGGTTGTGTATTACCTGGCGGGGTTACAGGCGTAGATGATAAAAGTGGCCCAGCTCCGGCGCATATAAAAGACAGTGGGCCCAGTAAAGAAGTGGACGTATCTCACGTGCCAAATGCCCTACCACGCCATGAAATGGTCAAGTTGGCTGGGAACAAATCTCCATATACCGTGCGGGGTAAAACGTATCGTGTAAAATTTGATACCGCAGGCTTTACTCAGACTGGGTTTGCCTCGTGGTATGGGAATAAGTTTCACGGTAGGAAGACTTCAAATGGAGAAACGTATGATATGTACGGTATGTCTGCAGCACACAAAACGTTGCCTATTCCTTGTTATGTGAAGGTAACCAACCTGAGCAACAACAAAGAAGTAGTGGTACGTGTGAATGACCGTGGCCCGTTTCATAGTGCTCGAATTATAGATTTAAGCTATACCGCCGCCAAAAAACTGGGGTTTCACAATAAGGGCACATCTAAGGTCAAAATTGATATTGTCGATACTTCTGGCCAAGCGGGTATGCCAAAAGCCGGTGGTGTAAAACCGGGTACAGCAACAGCAAAGCAAAAAAATAGTCGTCAAAAGCACTCTTATTTACAGTTGGGTGCATTCAGTCAACGGCAAAGTGCAGAAGGATTAAAGGCTCGAGTGAAGCCTTTGACCGGCTATCCGATATTAATTAGGCATGAAGCGCAAAGAAACTTATATAAAGTGTACGTGGGCCCATTGTTGGATAATTTTGACCTACTTTCATTACGTAAAACGTTAGAGGATAAAAACTTAGCCCAGGCACACGTGGTGGAAATGTAGGTAGGGCGCTAAATGCCTAAGTGTACCGTAGATGCGTTAAGCACTGCGTTCCCCGCCATTACCTGCCACCGGTTAAAGCACCAACGCAAACATCTAGCGCCCCACAAAAGCGGCAACCCTTGGCGGCAAGAGCAGAAATGTATTGCCGCCTGCACCTTTTAAATTCTCAGAAATTTGAATAAATCACTTTAAAAACAATAGCTTGTGAACTTGGCATAGGCATTGCTGTTACCCCTGTGAATTAAAAATATTAAGCACGCGTACCACACAGTACGTGCTTTGTTTATCAGGAGAATGGTTATGCCTTTAGTCATTAACACCAATGTTGCAGCTCTTAATGCACAGCGACAATTAGTATCGTCCGGCAATGATATGGCCGAGGCAATGG
>CAYZQH010000161.1:0-7372 GCA_964480055.1 uncultured Cellvibrionaceae bacterium | reverse complement strand
GTTAAAGACAGCGTAATATCTGGCGCTGGCGTACGCTGAGCACAAAAAGCTGATGAGGCTTCCAAGCGCATGGTACGAGGTGCTCACCCGTGGGGAGCGTTTGTGCGGCACCTCTCATCGCTCCACCAAAGCAGCCCCTGCATACATTTATATTTATGAAAGGACTGAGCAGGGCGTCGATAAACAGTCTGTGATGATGTACATTTAAGGGGAATAAACATGCCTCGCACTAATGGCGTCAAGCCATAGCAGCTAAGCACTGGATTTTGGATTAACACCCGCGGAAGAAAAATGATCAAACTTAAGCAGCGCCACTTTGTTTTTATCGCCCTTTGCAGCTTGTCGGTTTTTGCAGCGCAGTGTGTTGCCAACAACTCTTCGCTGGCGGCCCATCAAAATACAGAGGTAGAGGCGTATAAACCCAGTGGTATTCCCGACAGAATTACACTGACCATTTCCGGTGACCCTGCTACCCAAATTGCAGCAAACTGGCGAACCAGCTCTGAGCTAACGCCAGTGGCGCAAATAACCATTGCCGAGGGTAGCCCCATTCAAGCCGCAAACGCCAGTACTCTATTCGGCCAAACACAGCCACTAGAGACCGGTCATTACACGTCCTATCATCATTCCATTACCTTCAACGCACTCAAACCCAATACAAAGTACGCGTACCGTGTAGGAAACACCGCCAGTGATGTAGGACGCGCGCATTGGTCGGAATGGGCGCAATTTACCACAGCGCAATCAAGTACTGCCGCAACGGTAACGCCGTTTAGTTTTATTTATTTTGGCGATGCGCAAAACGATCTTAAATCCCATTGGTCGCGCGTCATTCGCCAGGCTTACTCAGATATGCCTAAAGCCAACTTTATGTTGCATGCGGGTGATTTAGTCGACCTAAACGATAATGATCAGCAATGGGGCCAATGGTTTTATTCTGGCGGGTGGATATATAGCTCAACACCGTCTGTGGCAACGCCTGGCAACCACGAATATGGGTTTGCCAGTGGGCTAACGCCCATGTGGCGCGCCCACTTTACATTCCCAGACAACGGCCCCAACGACAATCGTTTAGAGTTAAACCAAACCGCTTACTATTTTGACTACCAAGGTACGCGATTCATATCCATCAACAGCCAAGCTATGATCTCCAGCGCTGATGAGGGCATAGCAACCGCGCAAGCAAAATGGCTAGAGAGCATATTAAAAGACAACCCCAACCATTGGACCGTTGTATTTCATCATCACCCGGTATTTTCTGCAAACTCAGCACGCGCACCGCACGCCTGGTTAAACCGCGCTTTTAAGCCACTCTACGAAGAGTACGGTGTTGACTTGGTATTGCAAGGGCATGATCACAGTTACGCGCGGGGTAATAATTTAAACACGGGTATGTCGTCTTACCAAAGTAAAGATGGCCCGGTTTATGTTGTCTCTGTTGCTGGCCCTAAAATGTATGGGGCTGATGCGCAGTGGGCAGATAAAACCGCACACAACACTCAACTGTATCAATTAATTGATGTCTCTCATGACCAAATACAGTACAAAGCATTCAGCGCCGACGGCAAACCCTATGACAGTTTTACCGTTGAAAAAAACCTGCGAAATAAAAAATACTGCGAAAAACCAAAACGCCATGATCGTAAACACGGGCATGGTCACCGTGGTAACGACTCAAAACATAAACCTCATCACGGGAAAGCGCATAGGCATTAAATACAAATATATTTAGAGAATGCCCCTAACAAATCTGCCATTTAAAAAACTAACTCCCCGTACATTTTGGTAATTAAACCAAGAATTTGATGGCGTTGTTACCATTAGAAGGGTCACAGATTTATTTCAAAAATTAAACACCGGCCAAGTATGAGAGATCAAGTTTTTCAAAACGAGCACCAAATTACTGAGCTAATAAAAAAGAGGTGTTAACTAAAAGGCCTACTCCGTTCCGTTCACAGCCCCCCCCCAAAAGCCCAAACGAGAACTCGTAGAAAATAGATCATCGCCTGCTTTAATTTATCTATACGTAAAAAAGTCAGCATCAAAAGCAGTAGCCCCTGGCGTAACTCAAGTAACCGCTAAAGGTACGCAATAGTGTACTTGATACCAATACTTACGCCACTTCGATATCAAGCAAACAACCCCTACTCTAAAAAACCCATTCCAAATAAGACCTACTTAACACTACCGTTCATCTTTTATCCTCATTTCTTGCGCATTTCTACTTAATACTTACAAACACTAGTAGAGCGAAAGCCTCTGCACCTTCAATCAAATCGATATCAGGAGTTTAACAATGCCCCCAGCAAATGATGACACCCTAACCCGCCGACGCCTTGTGAAAACCTTTGGTGCAGGCGTTGCCGCTGTATCCATAGGTCAACTGGTTGCCTGTGGCAGCTCTAGTAATAACTCGGGCAGCAGTTCTAGCTCTTCAAGCTCTAGTAGTTCGAGCAGCTCAAGTAGCTCCAGCAGTTCGTCAGGTACTACTGGTACCGGTACTGATGTGATTACCAGTGATGTGGCCGGAAACGACTGGGCCGCAGGTGGCACCGCAGCACTCAACACTGCCTTTCCACCGGCAAACCCCTTTAAATCTGGGTTGGGCTCCGTTTGCCAAGTCACCAATAGCTACACATTAGGCCCTTGTTACTTTAACCCCGACGAATACCGACAAGATATTTCTGAGCAGCAGCTAGGAATACCGATGATCATCGTGCTCAAAGTAGTGGACAGTAGCTGTCAACCTATAGCAAATGCGGATGTAGACATTTGGCACTGTAATAGAGAAGGCGTTTATTCTGCCGATAGCTCATCCAGCTCTGATGCCTCTCGTTTTAATTCTGGATTTTGTTCGGGCAACGAAGCAGATGCCTTAGCATCACGTTGGTTTAGAGGTGTTCAAACCACTGATGAAAATGGCTTGGTTTATTTTAAATCCTGCTTCCCTGGTTGGTACCCATCTAGAACCACACACATTCACTTTAAAGTGGTTCGTGGAAGCGTCCAATCATTGGTATCACAATTTTGCTTTGAAGATAATATGAGTAATGAAATCTACCAAAATCATATTGATTATACTGGCCAAGCCAAAGATACCTCTAACTCCAGAGATAATGTCTTTGGTTCAGAATACAATGATTACGCCTTTTACATTACGCAAAACGAAGATGACTCAATGACCGCTTACAAGACAATTCAGATAGTGTAATCAACACTCTGAACCCGCCCTTGATGGGCTCTGATTCAGGAGCCCAATTACTCCATATTAGGTTCGCCTAGGCGGTAAAACAAAGAAATTTTTGATCTTCTATTCTGTCAAACTATAAACATCCAACCCCGCTTTACCGGTCACATCACTGATAAAAAAAGCCGCACCCCCAAATGAAGGCGCGGCTTTTTAGTAGTGAATGGCTCGGCTAATTTACGCGATTTTAGCCGTAGTTTTAGTGGCAATATCCGTAATGGCCTGCCAGTCTTTGGCTTGAACGGCTGCTTTTGGCACCAACCAAGAACCGCCCACACAGGCAACGTTGGGTAATGCTAAGTACTGATCAAAATCATTAATGGTTAATCCACCCGTTGGACAAAACGTAGCCTGAGGTAGTGGGCCGCCAATGGATTTTAATAAAGGCAAACCGCCTACCGCAGTAGCAGGGAACAATTTAAAACAACTTAAGCCCAGCTCCATCCCTAATAAAACCTCTGAACAAGTCGCAACGCCTGGCAACAATTTTACGCCGCAGTCTTGAGACTTTTTAACCAAGTTTGGCGTCATACCTGGGGATACTGCAAAGTCTACACCGGCCTCGGCCACTTGCTCTACATTTTGCTCATTAACCAAGGTACCGGCGCCAACAATAATGTGTGGGCATTCGGCTTTTACGACTTTAATACACTCTAATGCCGCAGGCGTTCTAAGGGTAATTTCTACGGCTTTTACGCCGCCTTTATACAAGGCCTCAGCTACGGGCACGGCGTCTTCTACGTTATCTAAAACAATAACAGGCATTACGCCAATGGGCTCTAAGTAGTCTTTAGTAATCATTGGGTGGTCCTCAGTCAAATCCGATGGTTGTGTTGAACACACTTGCGCCTTCTTCCGAAGGCCCGGCTAAGGCACGGAAGCCAGCATATAAGTTGCGGCCTAAATCTTGCGTTTGTACTGGTGGTGTCGCGGCCTCACGAGCCTCTAACTCTGCCGCGCTGACCAGCGCTTCTACCACGCCCGCATTGGCGTCTAAGCGCACAACATCACCGGTTTTTAGTTTATTCAATAGGCCGCCATTTATCGCTTCCGGGGAAATGTGGATAGCGGCGGGCACTTTACCTGATGCACCAGACATTCGTCCATCGGTAACCAATGCCACCTTAAAGCCCTTGTCTTGTAAAAGTCCTAAGGACGGCGTCATCTTATGCAGCTCTGGCATGCCGTTGGCCGAGGGGCCTTGAAAGCGCACCACGGCAATAAAATCTCTTTCTAACTCGCCGCGCTTAAACGCTGCAATGAGGTCGTTTTGATCCTCAAAAACCACGCAAGGGGCCTCTACCACACGGTATTCGGGGGCTACCGCAGAAATTTTAATCACGCCCTGGCCAACGTTGCCTTTAAGTAAACGCAAGCCACCCTCTGGGGCAAAGGGGGAGTCTACCCCTCTTAGAATTTGGTCATCACCCGATACTGTGACTGGCTCGGCCCATTGCGCTTGGCCTTTATCATCTAATTGAGGGGCGCATTCATAGGAATCTAAGCCTTCTCCCATGATGTTGACGACGTTCTCATTCAAAAGGCCGCCCAGACGCAGCTCATGTACCAAATAAGACATTCCACCGGCTTCATGGAAGTGATTAACATCGGCTTCGCCGTTGGGGTACACCCTGGCCAATAGCGGCGTTACGCTAGACAGCTCGTCCATATCCGCCCAGGTAATAATAATACCGGCGGCTTTGGCCATGGCCACCAAGTGCAAGGTGTGATTAGTGGACCCTCCAGTTGCCAATAAGCCCACAATGGCATTGGCCACAGAGTACTCGCTAATGACGTCGTACAACGGGCGATAAGTCCCCGCGCTTTGCGTGCACGCAATGAGTTTTTCTACCGCGGCTACGGTCAGCGCCTCACGCAAAGGCGAATCCGGAAAGACAAATGAAGACCCGGCCAATTGCACACCCAACATCTCCACCAGCATTTGGTTGCTGTTAGCGGTGCCGTAGAATGTGCAAGTACCCGCACTGTGATAAGAGGCGGATTCTGTCTCTAGCAGTTTATCTTCACCCACTTCACCTGCGGCAAATTGTTGGCGTACTTTGGCCTTTTCTTTGTTTGGAATACCTGAATGCATTGGCCCTGCCGGCACAAACACCGCAGGTAGATGACCAAATTGCAAGGCGCCAATCACCATGCCTGGCACAATTTTATCGCAAACACCTAAGAACAAGTTACCGTCAAACATGTTGTGCGTAAGCCCTACGGCGGTAGCCATTGCCACCACCTCACGGCTAAACAAGCTCAATTCCATACCCGCCTGGCCTTGGGTTACCCCATCACACATAGCAGGTACACCGCCTGCCACCTGTGCGGTAGAGCCCACAGCGCGCGCTGCGGCTTTAATAATATCCGGGTAATTTTGGTAAGGTTGATGCGCCGAGAGCATGTCATTAAAAGCCGTGGTGATGCTGATATTGGCGCTTTGCATCAACTTGATGGTGCTTTTATCTCCCGAATTACACGCCGCGTACGCGTGCGCCAAATTGCCACACGACAGGCGCTGCTTTGGCGGATTGTTGTCCATAGCGCCGCGCATGGCAGCTAAATAGGAAGAGCGTGATGCGCGACTGCGCTCAACAATACGAGCGGTTACGGCTTCAACAATAGGATTCACAATGACACCTCAATAATGCGAATGGCTGGGATAAGCATGCGCCGCAAAACAGCGGCGCAGAATGGGGTACCTTATAATGGGGCACCTATATTTAGTCGCCAGAGCGGTTCCACCGACGGCCATCTTTGGCCATTAATTCAATGGCCTCTACGGGGCCGGTACTGCCAGATTCATAACCCACCGGCGTAATGTTCATTTCTTTCCAGCCAGCAATAATGTTATCCACCCACTCCCAAGACGCTTCAATTTCTCCGGAGCTTACAAACAACGTTTGGTCGTTGCGGATCACATCAAATAATACGCGCGTGTAGGCGTCGTGTTTTTTGGCTTTGGCGTTGTCCGCAAAGGATAAATCCATACTACGGTCTTCTAGTGGGACACGTGCGTCCAAGCCTGCACGTTTGTTCTTCATGCGCAGGTAAATACCTTCATCTGGCTGCAAGTGAATCACCAACTGGTTAGAGCAGTTTTGCGTAAGCTGGTCGGCAAACAAGTTGGTTTTTGTTTGTTTAAAGTGCACCACAATCTCTGAATGGCGACGGTTCAAACGCTTGCCGGTACGCAAATATATAGGGGTGCCCGACCACCGCCAGTTGTTCACTTCCGCCTTTAGGGCTACAAAAGTTTCGGTAAAGCTTTCTCGGCCGCCCTCTTCTTCCTCTAAATACCCTGGGACTTGCCCGTCACGACTGCCACCCTTGCGGTACTGACCACGCACGGTGTTTGTCTCTATTTCCGCTTTGCTCATAGATTTTAGACAGCGCATGATCTTGAGCTTTTCATTGCGCACGGACTCTGCATCCAGTGTGGCCGGTGGCTCCATACACACCAAGCAAAGTACTTGCATTAAGTGATTTTGGATCATGTCACGCATGGCGCCGGTTTGATCGTAAAAATCCCAACGATTACCACAGCCTACGGTTTCTGACACAGAGATTTGAATATGGTCAATATGCTTGGAGTTCCATATTGGCTCAAAAATATCGTTGGCAAAACGTAAAGCCAAAAGGTTCTGAACAGACTCTTTGCCCAAGTAATGGTCGATACGGAATACAGAAAACCCACGATTAAGCTCTTTATCAATCGCCAAAAAGGACTCTTTACTGTCCCCCAATGGCTTTTCTACTACCACACGGGTATTAGGGTTGGCCAAGCCACACGCCTCTAGAGAATTACAAATTTTGCCAAAAATCAGAGGGGGAACGGCCAAGTAGACAATTAAGTCTCGGTCTGCGCCAAAGTGGGTATCTTTAATGCGTTGAATATCTTCAGGTTTGGTGGAATCACCCTGCACAAACGTAATGTGTTTGCTTAGCTCTAACCAAACCTCTTCGTTGTAATGCTTACCCGTATGCTCTTTTAACCAGGTGTGCACCTTTTCAATGAAGGCGTCTTGCTCATTGTGCGTACGCGCCATGCCATACACTTTCGTGTCTTCTGGCATATACCCATTAAGCGACAAGTAAAACAGCGCAGGGTACAACTTACGC
>CAYZQH010000160.1:0-7479 GCA_964480055.1 uncultured Cellvibrionaceae bacterium | reverse complement strand
GAGTACCTTAATAGAAATTTTAACCTTTTTGATACGAGTTTTTGGCTCGCTGTATTTATGCGTCATTTTGCTGCGCTTTTTATTGCAAACCGTACGCGCAGATTTTTATAACCCCGTATCGCAAATGTTGGTGACGCTAACCAACCCCTTACTCATCCCTTTGCGACGAGTCATTCCTGGGTTATGGGGAGTTGATATTGCCGCCATTGTTTTGGCCATTTTATTTCATTGGCTGGTCATGCAAATACTACTGTTTGTGATTGGTGGAGGCTTTATTACGCCCTTGTTAATTGTGCCTTGGTCTATTGTGGGCGTGCTTTTAAATATAATTACCATCTATGTTTTTGCAGGCCTAGTGTTAATGATTGTCAGTTTTGTCGCCCCCTTCAGCGCAAACCCTGTAGTACTGCTAGTAAAGCAATTGCTCACCCCATTAATGGCACCTATCCAACGGTACGTCCCCTCCGCTGGCGGCTTGGATTTCTCATTGTTTTTCTTAATGATCGGGCTATACATTTTGCGCATTGTCATCAAAGGTATTGGCGCCGCTTTCGGTACACCGCTCCCATTATTAATTGGTTACGCTTAGTGAGCAATGCCAGCCGTTCAAACTCCGTTGGCCTTGTCACCCCTCAAACGTACCACTTTGATGAGCCGGTTACCTTAGCCAATGGCCGTACTCTGACAAGCTTTGAGTTAGTCACAGAAACCTATGGCACTTTAAACGCAACTAAGACCAATGCGATATTAATTTGCCACGCGCTGTCTGGGCATCACCACGCGGCCGGGTTTCACTCAGAAGACGACACCAAACCAGGCTGGTGGGATGCTTACATCGGCCCCGGTAAACCCATTGATACCAACCGCTTTTTTGTGGTTTCTTGCAATAACATTGGCGGGTGTCACGGCAGCACCGGGCCCGCCAGCATTAACCCAGAAACCGGAACTCCTTGGGGCGGCGACTTTCCAGCACTAAGAGTGCGCGACTGGGTATCCACCCAAGAAAGGCTGATGTATCGCCTTGGCATTGAGCAGTGGGCTGCGGTCATCGGCGGTAGCTTGGGCGGTATGCAAGCCATGCGCTGGGCAATTCAACTACCCAACAAATTGCGCCACTGCGTAGTAATTGCCTCCGCCATGAAGCTCACGGCCCAGAATATTGCGTTTAATGAAACTGCCCGCCAAGCCATAGTCTCCGACCCTAACTTTGCCAAAGGTCACTATTTGGCCGAGGGTAAACAGCCCTTGGACGGTTTATCCGTTGCGCGAATGATTGGTCACATCACCTATTTATCCAACGCGGGCATGGGCGAAAAATTCGGTCGCGAGCTGCGTTCGGGCACCTTTGAAACCGGCGTAGAGGAACCAGTAGAATTTCAAATTGAAAGCTACCTACGCTATCAAGGGAGTCGCTTTTCTCAAAGCTTTGACGCCAACACCTATATATTAATGACTCGCGCCCTGGACTATTTTGATCTATCTCGAGATTTCAATCACGACCCTGTAGAGGCGTTTTCACGCGCACTCTGCAAGTTTTTTATTGTGTCGTTTACCTCTGACTGGCGTTTTGCCCCAGAGCGCTCGCGCGATATTGCCAACGCCTTAATGCAAGCGAATAAACCAGTTGCCTACGCAGAAATTAATTCCCCGTTTGGGCACGACGCATTTTTAACCCCCAATCAACCTCGGTACGAAAATTTGTTTCGTCAGTATTTATTGGGGGTGACTACCTAATGCGCATCGACCATGAAGTGGTTAACCAATGGATCACAACCGACAGTCGCGTGTTAGATTTAGGCTGTGGCGACGGCACCTTACTCAAACACCTAACAGATTCAAAAAAAATTCAAGGCTACGGCATTGAAATTAGTGAAGCAGGCATTGCCGACTGCGTTACTAAAGGCGTCAATGTATTGGAACAAAATGTTGACGAAGGATTGGATAATTTTGAAGACAACAGTTTTGACACGGTAATTATGTCCCAAACGCTGCAAACAATGCATTACCCCGACAAAGCGTTAAAAGCCATGATGCGCATTGGGCGCGAAGGTATTGTCACCATTCCTAATTTTGGTCACTGGCGGGCACGCCTGCACTTATTGCTGAATGGGCGTATGCCCGTATCAGACCTACTGCCCTACGAATGGTATAACACCCCCAACATTCACTTTTGTACTTTTTTAGACTTTGAAATTTTGTGTAAAGACCTGGGTTTTACTGTAATGGATAAAGCCGTTGTGGGGCTTGGCCCACTCAGTAACTTTTTACATAACATCAACCCCAATCTATTTGGCGAAACCGCTATATTTAGGGTAAAAAAATAATGCGTATACTTACACATTTATGCCAAACACGCTCAACCATCACGCGTGGATTTATGGCACTATTCATTGCTGCCGCCACACTTGCCTTGTCTACTGTGAGCCTCGCTCAAGAGACAAATAATTATGTACAAGACAGTTTTACTGATATTGGCGACCATACGGTAAACTACACCGTTTTTAATAGCCTTTTTGTTCCTGCCAATATTGCAGGTATACACAACCTTGTCAGAGCAAAAGACAAAGCATTGATCAACATCTCGGTTATTAATGATAAAACCGGTAAGACAGTACCCGCAAAAATTACCGGTACGGCCAAAAACTTAATTCAGCAAAGCAAAGCCTTAGCATTTAAAACCATCAAAGAGCCCGATGCGCAATATTATATTGCGCCGCTACGCCACACCAACGAAGAAATTATTCATTTTGCTATATCCGTAACCGTAGAC
The DNA here is from genome assembly GCA_964480055.1 of uncultured Cellvibrionaceae bacterium. Lineage (GTDB taxonomy): Bacteria > Pseudomonadota > Gammaproteobacteria > Pseudomonadales > Cellvibrionaceae > CAYZQH01. The sequence goes on along the minus strand of CAYZQH010000160.1, from coordinate 4,709 downwards.
GGACAAACCCATGCCATTAAATTCACCCGCAAATTGTATGTTGAACGCTAATGCGCCAAATTGTTCTTGCCAGCAATAACACGGGGAAGCTCAAAGAGTTTCAGGCGCTTTTAGATGGGCTGGGGCTTGATGTAAAACCTCAATCTGACTTTGCGATAGAGCCCGCAGAAGAAACAGGACTAACATTTGTGGAAAACGCCATCATCAAGGCACGTCATGCAGCCGGGCACTCGGGTCTACCTGCACTTGCCGACGACTCAGGCATAGAGGTAGATGCACTGCAAGGTGCCCCAGGTATTTATAGCGCTCGCTTCGCTGGAATCAATGCTACAGACGCAGACAATAACGCCAAGCTATTAGATGCACTAAAAGACATTCCAGAACATAAGCGCACAGCGCGGTATCAATGTGTATTGGTTTTTATGCGGCACGAGAAAGACCCAACCCCCATTATTTGCCAAGCGGCATGGGAAGGGCGCATTTTAACCTCTGCGCAAGGCAGTGGCGGTTTTGGTTACGACCCTTTATTTTGGGTGCCAGAGCTAAACTGCACCTCTGCACAAATCCCAAAGGCACAAAAGAACGCCATTAGCCATCGCGGCAGCGCCATTGCGCAACTGTTAGGGCTTTTAAGAAACCCAGCGCCCAAATAACGGCATGGGTATTACCCAAACTATGAGCTGTAATATCCCCCTTAGCCTTTATATTCACATCCCGTGGTGTGTTAAAAAATGCCCGTATTGTGACTTTAACTCCCATCAAACCGAGCGTATACCCGAGCAATCTTACGTTAGCGCACTAATAGACGATTTAACCCAAGATGTAGCACTTGCTCAAGGGCGCGCTATCACCAGTATATTTTTTGGCGGCGGAACCCCTAGCTTATTTCATGCCGACAGTATCCATCGCATACTCGATGGCGTAAAAACACAAGTTAATGTAAAACCAGATTGCGAAATCACTCTGGAGGTCAACCCAGGTACAGCTGAATACTCAAATTTAAAGCTATTGAGCGCCACGGGTGTGAATCGCTTATCGTTTGGCGTGCAGAGTTTTCACGACTCACAACTGAATGCGTTGGGGCGTATTCACTCGGGCGCGCAAGCGCACGAAGCTTTTAATAAAGCCCGTGAAGCGGGATTTGACAATATTAATTTAGATTTAATGCACGGCTTACCAGGCCAGACTCCTGCATCGGCCGAGCAAGATTTGCGTCACGCCATCGTCCTTAAGCCAGAGCATATATCCTGGTACCAACTGACCATAGAGCCCAACACGGTGTTTTACAAAAACCCTCCAAAACTGCCTGTTGAAGATACACTCATAGACATTTATGAAAATGGATTATCACTTTTACAGGCCAACGAATATCACCAATATGAAGTGTCCGCATTTGCAAAAAATGGCAAACAAGCCGCACACAATTTAAATTATTGGCAATTTGGGGACTACTTAGCCATTGGCGCCGGTGCCCACGGAAAGGTCACGCAAGCCAACGGCGAGATTCTGCGCTATTGGAAGACGCGCAAACCCAATGATTATCTAGCCTCTAACACCCCGTTTACCGCTGGCCGTAAATTTGTGCCCGCACAAGAGCAGATGTTCGAATTTTTAATGAATGCACTCAGACTCAAAAATGGCGTGCCTACCAGTACTTTTGTTGAGCGCACTCAGTTGGGCTCGCACGAATTACAGTCTGCCCTTGCACCACTGCAGTCTCAGGGTTTAATCGCCTCGTCAGACAATTGCCTACGTACAACCAAGTTAGGGTTCCAATTTCTCAACACCGTGTTAGAGCATTTGGCATAATGGATACCCAAAACGCAGCTTAAAAGACGGTATTTTGGCGCTTGAGCGCCAGAAGGTTACCTAGGCTTTGCAATTTGGCTACAGTTTTTTGGTTTAACAACACTGGCTCGGTAGACATAGGATTGTCATAATAGGTTCATACACTGCTGCGCTGGGGAGGGATCGATCCCTCCAGCCTTCACCCCTTGTTCCTGTTCTTATCTATACTGATAGTGTTATGTCTGAAGTCACTGAAACCTCCGCCGAAAACTACGACTACGGCCTCGATAATCCGTCTTATTACATTAATCGAGAAATATCCAACCTGCACTTCAACCGGCGTGTGTTAGCTCAAGCCACGGATGAAACCCACCCCCTGCTTGAGCGACTTAAATTTTTACTGATCTTTAGCTCAAATCAGGACGAATTTTTTGAAATTCGGGTTGCCGGCTTAATGCAGAGTATTCGCTTTGAAAAAGAAGTGACCGGGCCTGACGGCATGCATCCCAAAGCCTGCCTCAAAAAAATCAGCGAGCTGTGCCATGAAACAGTGCAGCAACAATACGAGATTCTAAATGATGTTTTAATTCCCGCTTTAGCTGAGGAAGACATTCATTTTTTACGTCGCAGCCAATGGAACGCCGAACAAAATCAGTGGATTGAACAGTACGTTATTGACGAAGTATTCCCCGTTGTCAGTCCAATTGGGTTGGACCCAGCCCACCCGTTTCCAAGACTTGTGAACAAGAGCCTAAATTTCATTGTGGATTTAGAAGGTAAAGATGCCTTTGGCCGGGATTTGGGCTTGGCCATTGTCCCCGCGCCACGCTCCTTACCTCGATTGGTACAAATGCCTACAGAACTCAGTGGCGGCGGCACCAATTTCGTATTTTTATCCTCCATGATTCACGCTCATGCAGATGCACTATTCCCAGGCATGAAGGTGAAAGGGTGTTATCAGTTTCGGATCACCCGCAATGCCGACTTAGACGTGGATGTAGAAGGCATTGCCGATCTAGCACGCACGCTACGCGGCGAGTTACATTCGCGCCGCTTTGGCAATGCCGTGCGCCTAGAAGTAGCTGAGAATTGCCCCCAGGAATTAACGGATTTTTTACTCCATGAAATTGGCCTGACAGAAGACGACTTGTACCGCGTTAATGGGCCGGTAAACCTAAAACGCTTGATGCGCTTGCCGTCCATTGTGGCGCGGCCAGACTTACTCTACCCCCCATTTACGCCTGCGCAACCCAAGGGTATCAGCCGCAAAGACAATATTTTTGATGCTCTAACCAAAAAAGACTTTTTATTACTTCACCCATGGGAGTCTTTCACGCCGGTGGTGCAATTGATTCGCCAAGCCGCAAAAGACCCAAAAGTGATGGCCATCAAACAAACTCTTTATCGCACAGGGCAAGAGTCCTCAATAGTGGATGCGCTATTAGATGCCGCTCGCAGCGGCAAAGAAGTCACGGTGATCGTCGAGTTGCGCGCCCGCTTTGACGAAGAGGAAAACCTCGAGCTTGCCAGCCGCCTACAAGAAGCCGGCGCGGTGGTGGTTTATGGTGTGGTGGGCTACAAAACTCACGCTAAACTCATCTTAATTGTGCGTCGCGAAAATGGCCAACTCAAGCGCTACTGTCACCTAGGCACCGGCAACTATCACAGTGGCAACGCTCATCTGTATTCAGATTATTCATTACTCTCTGCAGAGCCTAAAAAGTGCGAAGACGTGCACCGAATATTTCAACAACTGACCAGCATGGGTAAAGCCGAGCGAATGAACAAACTGTTCCACGCGCCCTTTACGCTCAGGCGACAATTCATACGTATGATGGATCATGAAGCAAAATGCGCCGCAGAGGGAAAAGCGGCTCGCATCATCCTCAAGTGCAACGGCTTAACCGAGCCCAAAGTGATCCAGGCTCTGTACAAGGCATCACGCGCTGGCGTTAAAATTGACCTGATTATTCGGGGCATGTGCTCACTCAAACCTGGCATTGAAGGCGTCAGTGAAAATATTCGGGTGTTTTCAATTGTGGGGCGGTTTTTAGAACATACACGCGCCTACTATTTTGAAAATTCTGAGCCCTCTGTGTACTGTGCAAGTGCTGACATGATGGAGCGCAACCTCAACCGTCGCGTTGAGACCGCCTTCCCCATAGAGCAACCGGGCTTGGCTGCACGCATCAAAAACGAGCTTGAACTCTACGTTAATGATGGCCAACAACGCTGGGAACTAGACAGCAAGGGTATTTACACCCAAGTCAAAAGCAACCAACCCAGTGCTCAAACCGAACTGTTACACACTCTATGTGGTCCCAACTCTTAGGTCGGGCATTGCAATTTTGCGATCTGCCCACACATTGAGAACGTAGTATCAATACTGGGTGCTCTTACCGAACCTGAGCGCCGGCATGCTTGCAGCACTGCTTATGTATGCTTATCATGGTTCGGGTGCCCAACCGCCAACTGGAGATGAAGTATGAGCGAAGTTACAACAATATCTGACGACAGCTTTGAAGCTGACGTCCTGCAATCTGACAGCCCTGTCCTTGTGGATTTTTGGGCGCCGTGGTGCGGCCCCTGTAAAATGATTGGCCCGGTTCTAGAAGAATTGGCCGGCGTGTACGACGGCAAGATTAAGATCTGCAAAATGGATGTAGACGCCAACAAAGCCACACCCGTCAAGTTCAACATTCGCGGCATTCCAACGCTAACCATTTTTAAAGACGGCAACGCCGCCAGCACCAAAGTAGGTGCCTTGACGCGCGCGCAGCTTACCGAATTTATTGAAGCTAACCTAGGTTAAATAAGTTGCCGAAGGGCTTCATCGCTCTTCGGCAACTTAGTTCTTGCGTCAACCGCCCCTAAGACAGCCTCCATCCATAAATCGGATTCCCTCACGCAAATTACAAATC
>CAYZQH010000159.1:0-7505 GCA_964480055.1 uncultured Cellvibrionaceae bacterium | reverse complement strand
TGGATATGTTCGCCAAAAATATGGGGGTGAAGGTGATTCGCGCCGATGCGCAAGCGCTGTTTTTAGGGAAGTTAAAAGGCGTGAGTGACCCAGAGCAAAAACGCAAAATCATTGGCAACACGTTTATTGAAGTATTTGATGAGCAAGCAGGCAAAATAAAAGGGGTTAAATGGTTGGCTCAAGGCACTATTTACCCGGATGTTATTGAGTCGGCAGCGGCCAAAACGGGTAAGGCACATGTGATTAAATCCCATCACAATGTAGGTGGTTTACCCGACGATATGGCGCTTGAGTTGGTAGAGCCACTACGTGAGCTCTTTAAGGATGAGGTACGTAAAATAGGCTTAGAGTTAGGTTTGCCCTACGACATGGTATACCGGCATCCGTTTCCTGGCCCTGGTCTTGGTGTTCGTATTTTAGGTGAGGTACACCGAGAATATGCGGATATCCTGAGAGAAGCCGATGCGATATTTCTAGAAGAGTTACATAATGCCGATTGGTACCATAAAACCAGTCAAGCCTTTGCGGTGTTTATCCCTGTAAAATCTGTGGGTGTAGTTGGCGATGCGCGTCGGTATGAATGGGTCATTGGCTTGCGGGCGGTAGAAACCGTAGATTTTATGACTGCCCGTTGGGCGCACTTACCCTACGAGCTATTAGAGACAGTATCCAATAGGATTATCAATGAGATATCTGGCGTTTCGCGTGTGGCATACGATGTATCCAGTAAACCGCCTGCTACAATTGAGTGGGAGTAAAGCAAGGCATACTATTTTTGCCTGAGAGTGAATTTGTCACAGATCTGACTCAGCCTTGCCGTTATCCTAAGAGCCCTGAAAGTTTTGTTGTGCGTCTGTTTACTTTACCTGTAAATTGTTATTGTGTGAATATGACTGAGCTTAGGCTCATACTGCTTCGAGGGTAGTCGTAATGGATTTTAAAGCGTGGAATGTTGATTTGGGCTCTAGTAGCGCTACTCATGCATCTGGATTTACCATTGTGATTGATGGTAGTCCACTTAGCCCCATGGGTGTTAACCCGGGTAAATTTCCTGAAGGGTTAAGCGCTGTGCAACAGGCCACCTTATTAAGGAACGGTCTGGAGGCGCTGATGAGTGCAGCCCAAGACGGTGGCGCTATTCGTTTGGCGGCTCAACCTAAAAAAGCCCCAGTTGAAAAACCGAAACACATACCAAAGCGTCAAGTATTGTCGTTAAAGCGTTAGCTGTGTCTGAATAAAAAACGTACGTTTCTGGATGGCCACTGGTTATCTTATCCCGCTAGTGCCTTTTGCACTAGGTTTGAAACGGATGTTGAAAGCGAAATTTTCAATGCGGCCTCGTGCCCAGCATCTGACATTTTAGCCCAGGTTTTTTGAATGATGTCGATGAGTTTTGGTTCATCGTATTTTTGGGCAAAACCTTCTAAGTAATATTCTATAAACACCAAGCAAATGACATCTTCTAGGCACTGGGTTTCTGCGTCCCGTTTCAAGCCGCGTTTTTGTACAAGGTACTGTGTGCGCTTGATGTCATCCTCCGGGTAGCCTGCTTGAGCCATTAATTCACCTGTGCGCTTTGCGTGAAACAGCCCTAGTTCTGAGCGCCATTTTTTATAGCCGGAGCGATCCATGGGGTAGTTGCTGCGTGGGCTTGTCCAGCGCTCAATATGCTGAGCACGCGCGGCTATTTTTAAATGGTCCGATGCTTCAGGGGAGAATTGGCCTAGCCGTTGACTCATGCGAATGCCGTATAGCAACTCTTTTGGGTGTGTCTGGCCGTTTGCGTCTACTTCGGTATTTGGGTCTTCACGGTTTGCATCGTCAATTAATTGCAAGGTGCTATCTAATAAAGCGCTATCTAATAAAGTCATATTTTCTGTATGGCATTTAAGCTTTTGCGAAGGGTACACGTAGTTTTAATCTAAATCGTTGCTTTCTGGCATGCTAATGATTCTAAGTGCTTCTGGGTGATCAATTTTCACGTGTTTTTTATCCAGCGTAATTACCCCTTGTTTACTCAGCCGCCCCAATACTCTGCTGACGGTTTCTATGGTCAGGCCTAAATAATTGCCCATGTCCGAGCGTGACATGGGTAAGTAAAACTCGTTGGCGGAAAGCCCGCGGGAGTGATTGCGTATTGAAATGCTCAATAGCAAAGCGCTGATGCGTTCTTCGGCGCTGTTTTTACTCAGTAGGGTAATCAATTGCTGTTCATTGGTGATTTCTTTGCTCATCAACTGAAAAAAGCGTCGTTGCAAACTGGGTAGCTGAGTGCTGAGTTCTTCTAGTCGATCAAAAGGGATCTCGCAAACTGCGGATGTTTCTAACGCGATGGCAGCGTTGGTGTGGGTGTTGTTGGCTAAGCCATCCATACCAATAATTTCACCGGGCAGGTAAAACCCGGTAATTTGCTCTGTGCCATCTTGGGTGATATTGATGGTCTTAACCGCGCCCGAGCGTATTGCGTAGACGGCTTTGAATGCGTCGCCGGCGTGATAGACGTGGTCGGCTTTTTGTAGCGGGCGGCCGCGCTGGATGATTTCCTCTAGTTTGCTAATATCGTCAAGCTGAAGGCTAATGGGGAGGCAAAGCGTGCTTAGGCGGCAGTTAGCACAATGTACCTGAGGATTGGCGTGGCACGTGGCGTTAATGTGGCGTGCAGACATAATAAAGAATTCCAGCGGTCAAAGTTTGGGGTAAGACGCACTTAAATTCTACAGGTAAAAGTGGATTGAGGTAACGCAGAATGTTGGTTTTAGTGGTTATCTGTAGCTTACGACGGGTAAGGTGGTTTTTTGAGTCTGCTCGAAGTAGGTTTGCGGGTCTGATGCATTAAATGCATGTAGGTTGCCAAATAGGCTCTCGGCACCGGGCCCCAGGTGCAACACATCTTTGGGACGACTGTGCAAAGGTGAGCGAAAACGCATCAGACATTGGTTACTATGTGCGTAGTAGCCCATTTGCATAAGTACGGAGGTCGCCTCCTGGGGGGGCATATTGCACAGTATTTGTGGTGGTTTGGGGAAGTTAAGCGTTTCTGGTTGAATGTATCTTAAGAGGTTCATCATGCTGGGCAGTGCATCGTCATTCGTACAGTCAAATGTCATCTCAATGCTTACATAGGGAATTTGAAATTCTCGTATGCGGTTAATTAATTGCTTGAGCTTAGCCAGTTCAAAGCCCTGCGGCACTGCAATGTTGACGTGGTTAAAAGTGAGGCCACGCAGCAGAGCGATATTTTCGCGTGTGATTTCATCGGCTTCTAGCGTCACTAAGTGTTCTACATGCTGACCACTGACCAGTTTTAGGTTGTGACCAATAGCGAATATTAATTCAGTGATGCCCGGTGCATCCATGATTTTAAAGGGACGGTGTAACCAAATTAGGCTGATAGGGCGTTTATCAAAAAATGGGCGCCAAGCTTTAAGCTCTTTAATGAGGTGTTGGAACCGAAATTTGGCAGTGCCGCACTGTTTGGCCCATGCCAGCATTTGAGGGCAGTTGATGTCTACTGCCATAGGGGAAATACTATGGCTCACCTGATTGTGAATGAGCTCCACCAGCTCATCGGGCGCAAGGTGATGGAGGTCGGAGTATTCGGCTGCGTGGAGCGATTCGTCATATGGCATACTCCGGGAGTTTAGGTACCCAAAGCTAAGGCCGTCTTGATGCAAGTCAATACATTAGATAAGCCGTTCAAAAAAGGGTTTAATAGTGGTACCAGCGGGCCCGTAATGACATTGGGCGAAATTAGAGCCCACTTCGCTAGGTTCTAGATTGAGCTCCACGGTATGAGCGCCTGCGGCATTTGCATAATCCACAAAACCAGCAGCTGGGTATACATGGCCACTGGTACCAATGGCAACAAATAGCTCACATTTAGACAGCGCCTGTTGAATTTCTGCCATGTGTAGCGGTACTTCTCCAAACCACACGATATGCGGCCGTAAGTTACCGGTGACTTGGCAGCAAGGGCATGGTGTATTCGTTGAAATGTCTTTTTGCCACGAATATACATTGCCCGACGCTGTGCACTCTACCTTGAGTAACTCTCCATGCATGTGCCGAACATTTTTGCTACCGGCTTGCTCATGCAGGTTATCCACATTTTGCGTAACCAATAGATACTCACCGTCAAAGCGTTGTTCAAAGTCTGCCAATGCGCGATGTGCAGGGTTGGGCATTGCGTCGTTTAGCAGTTGTGCTCGGCGGGCGTTGTAAAAGCGCTGTACCAGAGTGGGGTTTTTGGCAAAAGCTTCGGGTGTACACACATCTTCTACCCGGTGGTTCTCCCACAAGCCGTTGTTATCTCTAAATGTTTTGAGGCCAGATTCAGCGGACACACCGGCGCCGGTCAGTACAACAATAGATTGGTATTGAGGCATAGGTTAGTTTTGCTCGCGGCTTGTGGTGCATAGGCGTAGCCAAGCTAACTCAATTAATAGGTGCATGCAATAGGCGCTAGACCCCTTCGCTTAGCCCGTGCTCGCGAACTTTAACGCGTAACTGAATGTAGTCAATGGCTGCATTCACTGCTTCTTTTACGCGCGTTTTAATAGCGTCATATTCATGAGCGCTTTGGTAAAATGCGGTGTCCACATCGTAACGCACGTACTTGGTAGGCAAATGGTTTAAGGCAATACATGCTACATCTGTGAGCAAATCCGTTTCATAGTTTTGTGCTAATTCATTTTGGGCTAAGGCATCAAAAACCAACCGCTCGTAATAATTGTGGATGGAGCCATACGTGGCGTCGTAATCATTCTGTAGGCTGTTAAATACTTGAGTAAGCATGGGCGCACTCCAAGGCGAGGTTTTGGAAATGAACTTGAGGGCGCAATGCATGGTGATACTGCGTGGTTTTTTATTCAATGTTACCCATTCACAGATGCCCCTCACTTTGAGTATAGACGTTTATCAAAGCACCATTGTGTTTGGCTATGTGGGCCGTAGATGAAGGACTAAATACGGTTGCGCGCTAAATCGCGCATCAAAAAACGGGCACTGTGGATGTGTGTAAAAAGCGTGGTGGGGATGGGTAATGTACTTCCTGTAAATAAAGAAGCAATAATCTCTGCACAGATGGGCGTGTATGTTAGCCCTCTGGAACCGTGACCTAAGTTTAAAAAACAACCAGGCCAGTAGTCGCCAGGTTGATCGATAGGGTGTTTAAAGTTTTGCCGGTACTTAGCAAAGCGCGCGATCATAGATTCTTCATTTGGCGCGGGCCCAATAATGGGTAAATAGTCGGGCGTTGTGCAGCGAAAGCTCACTCGCTGCCCCGAAGAGGTGCTTTGCAACTTGGAAAACGCTGGGGATATTTCAGCTGCATTGTGTAAATTTATTTGAGTGTCCTGTTCGTTTGCAGTGGGGTCAGAGTTGTTTAGGGTAAAGGTGGCACCTAAACAGTGCGCGCCGTTTAATGGGGGGGCTATATAACCTTCGGCACAAATAACAGCATTGAGTGCGCTGGATTCAACTGTGGCTGGGGCCGTAGTAATTTGGCCGCGAATAGATTTAGTAGGCAGCCTTTTTGACAGTTCAAACCGTTTTGCGGTATTCGCGCAGGCAATAACAACCCCGTCAAAGGCGTGGTGGTGGTTGTGTTTGTCTGTGAGTTGCCAGGCTGCGTGTGGTTGCGGCATATTTTTTATGGGGTTGTATTCTAATTGCGTTATCAGAGTGTGTTTTATTAGCTGTATGTTTTTGTGCTCGCACAGGGTTTTACACAAGTGCTTAGGTTGTAACCAACCGGAGGTTGGAAAGTGTAGGGCGCCGTGATTTAGTGTTACGCCTGCAATGCTGCTGGCTTCAGAGACCGAAAGGTAAGAGGCAATATCACCGTAGCGTGCTGCTATCGCTTGGTACGTGGTATCAAGTTTTTCTTTGTATGCCAGTTGTAGAAGGCCTTGGTTTTTTCCTGAGCCATGTATTTCTCCTAACTGTTGGTAGTGGCGTACTGCGTATAAAAAGGAGAATAAATTGAATTGTGCCAGTGGCCCGTCTGCGTCAGAGAGCTTGGTGTAAAGAGCGCCCTGCGGGTTGCCAGATGCGCCACTGGCTAGCTCTTGTTGTTCAAAAACCGTAACTTGAAACCCTTTGTTGGCAAGCGCGTGAGCGGTATGCGTGCCCGATAGCCCGCCACCAATAATGGCGATGTTTTTTGCAATGGGTGTTGTTGCTTGTGTTAAGTGCCAGCTTGGTTGCCACTGTTTACGTGGTGGCTCTGGTTTTTGCGGTAGGGCGTTAAACCGCCCGTGTATTAGTTCACGTTTGTGACCAAACCCTGCGGTTTTTTGGCAAGTAAAACCTGCGGTGGTTAAGCCCCGGCGGACAAACCCCGCGGCGGTAAAGGTAGAGAATGTGGTGCCTTGGTGACTGAGTTTGGCAATGCCTTCAAACAGGTCGGGGCTCCACATGCTTGGGTTTTTACTGGGGGCAAAACCATCTAAAAAAATAGCGTCAAATAAGCCCTTATGATCAAATCCGCTTAAGTTGGTATCTTGAGATTGCACTGTTGGCCCACTGATTTGAATGGGGGCCAGTTGCTGTAGGGCGGTTGTGGCATCGTCGACGATGAGGGTTAAAGACGTGTTGTGTGAAAAGTGAAAGCGATGAAACCCTTTACTTGGAAGTTGGTACACGTCAATCAGTTGCTCGCATAGGGGCTTAAGCTCTGGCCACAGTTGAAGCGCTTGAGCTAAATCGCTCTTAGTGAGTGGGAATTTCTCTGCGCTAATAAAGTGAAAGTGTGCAGAGCAATTGTGGGGTTTGCTTTTTTGCCAAAGACGCCATGCGGTTAAAAAATTTAAGCCTGTGCCAAAACCGGTTTCAAAAATGGTAAAGGTTGTGCGGTTTTTAAGGGTTTTCCAGCGGTCAAATAAACGATTGTGTTTGATAAATACATATTCAGACTCATCTAGCCCAGATTTTTTAGAAAAATACACATCATCAAATTCAGTGGCAATGGGTTGGCCTTCTTCATTCCATTGAATTTTTGCATTGGATGGGAGGTTCATAGCATGTCTAGATTCGCAAAGCCCTAGGTTGTTCTGCGTTGGTGTTAATTTTTGCCCGAGCAAATAGAAAACGCCTCGAGTACCTGATCACACCACGTGGCAATGCGCTCGGCGGATTGATCAAACTCGTTTTCTTCATCCAACGCTAACCCCATAAATTGGGAACCGTCTTTGGTCAGCGCTTTGGAGCCTTCAAATTCGTAACCCTCTATTGGCCAATAGCCTACAGCGGTGGCCCCGCGCTCAAGCAATTTGTTATGTAAATAGCCCATGGCGTCCAAAAACCATTCGGGGTAACCCACTTGATCACCCAAGCCGTAGAGCGCGACTTTTTTCCCTGTTAGGTCTAATTCGTCCAGGTCTTCCCAGATATCTTCCCAGTCTTCTTGTAGCTCACCGTAGTCCCAGGTGGGTATGCCAAAGATTAGGTTGTCGTAAAGCTCCGCGTTAATGACCGGGTCGTCGGCAATGTTGAAGAGGTCGACT
>CAYZQH010000158.1:0-7531 GCA_964480055.1 uncultured Cellvibrionaceae bacterium | reverse complement strand
TTAATACAACGACACAATCAAATTATTTTGAACTAAAAACTGCAGTGCGGCGATGGGTTTAAATTTTTGGTCCATTTTGGCCGCTTGTGTAAAAGCAGAATCCATTGTTTCTCCTGAATCTAGCCTGTCCAGTGCATAGGTAAAACCTGAGTCAATTCTATGAACTTCTACCGTGAGGTGGGGGCGAACAATGATCACGTCTTGCGGCCAGTGGTAATCAATTTTTTTAGGGGGCACAGGTGAGTTGTGCAACCGCCAAATGTCATAGATAGCAAAAGAGGACGAAAACCAAAAGCATGCAGGGTGCAACTGAACCCGTTTTGTCGCTATTTGCTCTGGCGGCAGTTCGGTAAATGTGCGGGTGGGTACTGTGTCTACCGCTATAGAGTGAAAGGCTTTGTTAAAACCTAAATCAGTGGTGGCCATATCGGGCAAAAATTGAAAAGTTTTGGCCAATGCGTGAGACTCTAAAAAGTAAGGAAACTGATCAACGGCGTCTACTGGGTGTGCGCTTTTGGGGGGGTATTTGTAAAAATACTCTTTGGCTACCAGTGTTATTTCGGCCTCACTCAATACTTGTTTTACGGTGGTGTAAATTTGGCCTAAGTGGCGAGTAAATTCTTTTAAGGTTCGCTCACGCTGAGCCTTAATGTGTAGGGATGAGAGTGCATTGTCCTCTAGGTACTCAATGCGCTGGGCATCTGTAGTGTCAAAGTCTTGGGTTAGCAGCGCTTGGGTAAAGTCCTCTTGAAATTGTGACAGGCTCATCCGTGCACTCCCTGCGGGTTTAATGGGTGGGTCTCAAATAGGATATCTTCGGCTTGCTCGGCCACATCCAGTAAATAAGACAGTGACGGTACATTAGATGTCCATTCCACGCTTGTGCTGACGGCTGTGGGCATTTCACCCAGCAAGGTATGAAACAGCTTCCAAATGGGCTTGCTGACTTCGCCGTTACCGGTGTCTACCAATATGATGTGGTTGTCGCTAAGTGGTAATGGCTTTTGGCCTTTTAATTTAACTTGTTGAACGGCTGCCAACGGGTAAGTTGTAAGCTCTTTAAACGGGTCTTTATTGTGATTAATGTGGCTGACGTATAAGTGCGTTAAATTAAGCGCTAATCCACACCCGGTTGCACGTACAAGCTCTTGGAAAAATTCCCCCTCGGTGCAGTCTTGCGGGGTAAATGTCATAAATTGCGCGGGGTTTTCTATGAGAATTCTACGGCCTAGGGAGTTTTGAATGGCTTTAATATTTAGGCTCACTTGATCGAGTGCCTCCCAAGTGTATGGCAATGGCATGGCCGTGCCAAAGTGTTTGCCTTGCCAGCGCGTCCAGCACAGCAGCTCGGTAAATTGCGCCGGTTTGTATATTTCTATTAGGCGTTTGACGTCGTTTAAGGTGGATGAGTCGACGCTTTCGGCCGAGCCTATGGACAACGCCTTACTGTTGACGGCCAGAGGGTACTGCTCGCTAATTTTTTCTAGATAATAATGCGGTGACCCGCCTAAGCCTAAATAGGATTCACAGGGCACATCCAGCCAAGATATGGCAGGCTGGGTATCTAATATTTCTTTGTAGTGCTCTGGGTTTAGGCTAACCCCGCAACGCTTGGGTAGTTTTTCCATAGCTAATCACACTCAACAAAACGCGTCAGTGGTGGCCGATGGGTAAATGGCAAATGCACAACTCATCGCGTGAGTGAGGGCTAACAGGCGCGTTTTATTGATTTTCTGTTATCTCGGTTACCGGTGATTATAGTCGCAAACGTAACCGGTTGTCAGAGGTGAAGGCGATGAATTTTGCGCCCCCTCTTCCTGGGGATGGACTCCGCTTTCCAGAGGGAGGAACAAAATATAGAGGCCCGTGACGCTATATGTCCGAGTGAGCCTTACAAAATTGACGAATCAAAGCTTGTGTGGATGCGTCCCAGTCGCCTGGGATGTCGGTGGTTTCTATGGCTTCATTGACATGAGTACCTAGCAGCTTGCCAAGCTCCACGCCCCATTGGTCATAAGGGTTGATATTGAGCAATGTAGCTATGACAAACACCTTGTGCTCGTAGGCGGCCACGAGAGCACCGAGCGTTTGGGGCGTGAGCTTGTCCATCACAAAGGTACTGCTGGGGCGGTTGCCTGGGTGTACTTTGTGGGGGGCCAAAAACTCTGCGTCTTCATCGGTGGCGCCTCGGTTTTTTAACTCGGCCAAGGCAGTGTCCAAGTTGCGGCCGGTTAAAAGGGCTTGGCTTTGTGCAACACAGTTAGCAAATAGCAGGCGGTGTTGGTGGTCGTGCGGGCTGTGAGATTTAAGCGTGGCGATAAAATCGATGGGAATTAAGGATGTGCCCTGATGCAACAATTGGTGAAAGGAGTGCTGACCGTTGGTGCCCTCTGTGCCCCATACAATGGCGCCGGTGGGGTAATCCACAGGGGTGCCATCACGTGTCACACTTTTGCCATTGCTTTCCATCTCTAATTGCTGAAGATACATCGGTAACAAGCCCAAGTGGTTTGCGTAGGGCAAAACCGCTTGGGTGGTCGCACCCATAAATTCACAGTACCAAAACATCAGCAGGCCCATGATCACAGGCATGTTTTTTTCCAGTGGTGCCTGCGCAAAATGGGTATCCATGGCATTGGCACCGGCGCGCAGCGCATTGAAGTTATCCATACCAACGGCAAACGCAATGGGTAAGCCAATGGCGGACCATAACGAGTAGCGCCCCCCCACCCAATCCCAAATGGGATAGACGTTTTCTTCGGCGATGCCAAAATCTACGGCTTTATCCACCTTGGAGGATATGGCCACAAAATGTTTGGCCAGCTGCGCTTGGTCACAGCCACTGGCTAGCATCCAGGCGCGTGCACTTAGGGCGTTTTCTAAGGTTTCTTGTGTGGAAAATGACTTTGAGGCCACTAAAAAAAGCGTGCGCTCCGGGTTAAGTTTTTGTGTTAAGTCGTGTAACTCACAGCCGTCAACATTGGCTACAAAATGTACGTTCACCTCGCCTGTGTGGTAGGGCGTTAACGCTTTGCACATCATGCGTGGGCCCAAGTCTGACCCGCCAATACCAATGTTGACCACATCGGTAATGGTTTGGCCTGTGTAGCCCTTCCAGCCTCCGCTGGTGACATTGTTTACCAAGCTCTCCATGCGCGTTAGGGTTTGGGCTACTTCTTGCTGTTCCGGTGTTTGCGGGTCACCTTGAAAGCGAAGTGCGGTGTGTAGGGCAGGGCGGCCTTCTGTGTTGTTTACAGGCTCTCCTTTGAACAGACTTTTTATGGATGCTGTTAGGCCGGCCTCCTCTGCTATTTGTAATAGCAGTTGCAGGGTTTTAGGGCTGATATGGTTTTTGGAGTAATCCAAACTTAGCCCGGCCGCGCTCACATTAAAGCGTACTGCGCGGTTGGTATCCTGCGCAAAAAGCTCTGCTAGGGTGGTGGTTGTCCATTCATTGCGGTGGTCTTCTAGGGCAGACCACTGCGAATAGGTGTCTGAAAGTTTGCTAAATGACATAGGGCATCCTACTAAATTTAGTGGTTGCGGCTCACTGCAAAGGCCGCAAGCTGGTGAAGTGCTTGTTGATACTTATTCTTGGGGAGCTTCAATAAACATTCTTGAGCAATGTTTGTGTGGTGCTTTGCTCGCTCAATGGTATACGCCAAACTGCCACATTTTTGAACAATTTCCACGATGCGGTTCAATTCTGTTGCATCGCCATTTTCTAGCGCGTTTTGTATTATGGTAACTTCGCTTGGCGATGCATGTGCCATGGCGTGAATGAGCGGCAGCGTGGGCTTACCTTCTGCCAGGTCATCGCCTACGTTTTTACCCAACGCTTGCGCGTCACCTTCGTAATCTAATGCGTCATCCACTAATTGAAAAGCAATACCTAGGTGCTGCCCGTAGGTATGCATGGCACTGATTTGCTCTGCGCTTGCGTTACATAAAACAGCGGTTGCATGACAGGCAGCTTCGAATAGAGCGGCCGTTTTTTTATGAATAACTTCAAAATAACTGGCTTCGGATACGCTTGGATCTTTTGCGTTTACCAGTTGCTGTACTTCGCCTTCCGAGATGATGTTGGTGGTGTCGGACAGGATGCGCATAATCTCCATGTTACCTAAGCCAACCAGCATTTGAAATGCACGCGAGTAGAGAAAATCCCCCACCAGAACGCTTGGCGCGTTACCCCACTTAGCGTTGGCGGTAGCACGTCCGCGACGCAGGCTAGAGACGTCTACTACATCGTCGTGTAACAGTGTGGCGGTGTGAATAAATTCGATAATGGCGGCAAGGCTGATGTGCTCAATGCCTGGTTTTTTTACTTTCGTGAGCCCTAGGCAATTAGCGGTTAAAAGCACCAACAATGGCCGCAAACGTTTACCGCCGGCTTCGACAATGTAATGGCCGATGTTTTCCACCAAGCCCACATCCGAGTGCAATTGCTCAATGATGTGGTTGTTGACTTGGGTGAAGTCGTCTGCGACAGCGTGGTGGAATGGGAGCATGGGGATTCTTATCCGCTTTGAACGGCTGTGGATGCTATGGCTAGCGCGTAAAACTGTCAAGGAGCGTACGCTAATTTCCGTGTTATCCCGCAAATATTGTCTAAGCTCAAGGGTACTACTTTAAAAGATATATGAACTTTTAGCTGGCAGTGAGTGTTTACTCGTTAACTGATGGCTGTCCACTTACTGTATTTGAGCGCGGGCCCATTGGCCCCAAAATTTGGGAGGCTTTGATGGGGCGGATTTTTCACTCGTTACAAGGCAAATTAGTATTAACGGTCTCTGGTGGCTTAGTGATACTGATGTTTGTGGCGGCGTTGGCTGTTATGAAGCTCGGCGCTGTGGTAGATGGATACCGCAACCTGTTGCAAGAGGACTTGCATGCGCGCTCAAAAATAGACGCCATGAACGTGGATTATCAGCACCAAGTAAAGCAGTGGAAGAATGTTTTACTGCGTGGCCATAACGAAAACGACATGGCCAAGTACTGGGGGCGCTTTGAAGATACCCACAACAAGATTCAGAAAGACGCGCAAATGCTTGTATCGGCGCTTACCAGTGGTGAAATTAAGTCACGGGTATCAAAATTTAAAAGTGATCATAGTGGCTTACTCGAAGTCTACCGCCAAGGAAAAGACGCCTTTATAAGCAGTGGGTTTAACCCTCATGCCGGAGATAAAGCGGTGAAGGAAATAGGTCGTGCTTCCAGCCAGTCGATGACGGAGCTTTCTGACTATATTGAGCGCCACAGTGCTGAACAAGCTACTAAGCTCGGAGCTGATGACGCAGGCAACACGGGGTGGGCACTTGTGGAGTTCTTGGCTGTGTCACTGGTGATGTGTGGCGGGTTGATATGGGCTCTACGTAAGCAGTTTATTCAGCCTTTAGGGATATTGACAGATCATATTCGTAGCATGACTGAGGGGGACTTCTCTCGCCAATTAGATTTTGACCGCGATGATGAGCTTGGCGCGCTCGGTAAAAACCTGGGGAAGATGAAAGATGACCTAAGCGGCATGATTGCCAGTATTCGCACAACTGCAGAGGCATTGAACCATGCTGCGGGTGAAATTAACCGCTCCTCAGATGCCATTAGTGCATCCACATCAGAGGCCGAGAATTTTTCTGGCCAGGTTGCCGCTGCCATTACCGAAATGGCACACACGGTGACTGACGTGGCTGGGAATGCCGCAAACGCTGCAGATGCGACCCAAACGGCGGATCAAAATGCGCAAGAAGGCTTGGCTGTAATGGGCAGTGCGCTAAGTGCTATCTCAAACGTGGCCACTGAGGTATCGGATATTGCCTCCGACATTACCAAGTTGGAAAACGATACCACCAGCGTTGGAGCCGTGCTGGATGTGATTAAGGGTATTGCCGAGCAAACTAACCTATTGGCGTTAAATGCCGCTATTGAGGCTGCCCGCGCAGGTGAGCAAGGCCGTGGTTTTGCTGTGGTGGCTGACGAGGTGCGAGCCTTGGCGCAGCGCACACAGGAGTCCACCGAAGAGATACAGCATATTATTGAAGCTGTTCAAAATGGCGCTACCGCTGCCACAGTTGCTATGCAAGCGGGTAACCAAAAAACCGTAGAGGCTGTAAAACTCGCCGAAGAAGCGGGCAACTATATTGAATCCATCTCTGGGGCAGTGGGGCATATTCGGGATATGAACAATCAAATTGCCGCCGCCGCTGAAGAACAAAGTGTCGCAGCAGAGCAGATAAGTCGGAATATAGTCAATATGTCTGAGCTGGCGGAAAGTGCCCAATCCAGTGCTGAAGGCTCGCGCGGGGTGACTCGAGGGTTGGAGCAGACGTCTCGCGACCTCACAGAGTTTGTTGGGCGGTTTAAAATTTAACCGTAATTCGTTGCGTTCAGCGCCCGAGTCCTGTATATTTCGCGCCCCTTGGGTGGCCACGCCAGTGTGTTGCCCTGTATTTGTACGGCGCAAGCTTTGTGGTCACACTCAATGGTGAGTGAGGCCTAAAACTTCCCCTGATTCACCTCGTTGAGGCTATCGGCCCTAAAGAAGTGCTTCGCGGCGTCCAACTCTTGTTTGGAGCATACAATGTACGCAGTGTTTGTATCCGGCGGTAAGCAACACCGTGTGGAAGAAGGTGAAGTACTTCGCCTAGAAAAAATTGAAGTGGCAACCGGTGAAACGGTAGAGTTTGACCAAGTATTGATGGTAGCCAACGGCGACGACGTAAAGTTGGGCGCCCCAGTAGTAGAAGGTGCTACGGTAAAGGCCGAGGTGATTGACCATGGCCGTGCCAGTAAAGTGACGATTATTAAATTTCGTCGTCGTAAGCACCACATGAAGCGCCAAGGGCATCGCCAGTGGTACACAGAAGTTAAAATTGTTGGCATTAACGGTTAAGGGGATAGCAAAATGGCTCATAAGAAGGCTGGTGGTAGTACCCGCAACGGACGTGATTCCGAGAGTAAACGCTTAGGCGTTAAAGTATTTGGCGGCCAAGAAATTGGCGCTGGCGGCATTATTGTTCGTCAGCGTGGTACTCGTTTCCACCCAGGTGTGAACGTAGGTATTGGTAAAGACCATACCCTATTTGCCAAAGCAGCAGGCGCTGTTAAGTTTGAAGTTAGAGGCCCAAGCAACCGTAAAGTGGTAAGCGTTGTAACTGCCTAACATAAGATTCAAGCAAAAACATCCAAAGCCCTGCCTAAACCGCAGGGCTTTTTTGTTTTTGAGCGCCCATTTTTGTAATACTACCTTCAATGTAAGGAGTATTTATTAGGGGCTATCAAATGGCTCACCTAAGTAAGACAGAGAAGAATCAACCATGAAATTTGTAGATGAAGCCTCCATTTCTGTGCGCGCGGGTAACGGCGGTGCCGGGTGCCTTAGCTTCCGGCGTGAAAAGTATATTGCCAGAGGTGGCCCCAATGGTGGTGATGGTGGCGATGGTGGGTGTGTTTATTTACAAGCCGATGACGCCTTAAATACCTTGGTGGACTACCGCTACACGCGCAAGCACTTGGCCGCAAATGGAGAGCC
>CAYZQH010000157.1:0-7653 GCA_964480055.1 uncultured Cellvibrionaceae bacterium | reverse complement strand
TCCACTTCAAGTAAGTCAAATGACAATAAGAACAACAGGTAATAATAAGACGGCTCCAATAACAAAAATAAACAATAAAAACAGCAGAAACACCGAACAACAATAAACAATAAAAACTGCCCTAAATAACACCAAATTAGCGGATACCTGGCCAGGAAGGCGTCGAATTTCCTTCAATGGCTATTTTTGCCACCTGCTCGCCGTGTTAGACTCGCATTTTTGGCACGGAACCCCGCTGACCTAATGCTTAAACGGCTGCTAACGATCTTTTCTTCCTCTAGTGATAACACCTCAACCCCTGTCACGATGTCTGTTGACGAGCAACAGCTCAACACTCGGTTGATCAGTGGCAACGCGCTAAGTGTTGTAGAGACACTGAAACAAGCCGGTTACCAGGCTTATATCGTTGGCGGTGGGGTGCGCGACCTGTTGCTTGGCGGCACCCCAAAAGACTTTGACGTGGCCACAGATGCGACGCCCGAACAAACAAAAGCCTTGTTTCGCAACGCACTGCTGATTGGCAGACGGTTTCGCATTGTGCACGTGCGCTTCGGCCGAGAAATCATTGAGGTCACTACCTTCCGCGGTCACCACACTGAAGCTAAAAACGCCAAAGAGGCTGCGCAAGCCGAATCTGGCATTTTGCTAAGAGACAACGTCTATGGCGATGTCGTTTCTGATGCCTTGCGCAGAGATTTCACCATAAACGCATTGTATTTCGACCCTCAAACCCAAGAGGTTCTAGATTTCTCTACTGGATTGGATGATTTAGAAAAACGCACACTCAAAATTATCGGTGACCCAGAAAAACGCTACCGAGAAGACCCAGTGCGCATGCTGCGCGCTATTCGTTTTGCCGCAAAGCTAGGCTTTGATATCGAAGACGCCACTGCCGCCCCAATCCAACCGCTTGGCAAATTGCTCAACGACGTGCCCTCTGCCAGGCGGTTTGAAGAAGTATTGAAGTTATTTTTAGGCGGCGCAGGCGAAGACACATTTCAACTCTTGCTTCAATACGACCTGCTTGGAACCTTGTTCCCTGGCACCGACCATTGCTTAAAACACACCAACGACCAAGAAAAGGCCATGGTTCGTCAGGTGGCCATCAACACCGACTTACGCATTCGCCAAAAAAAGCGCATTACCCCAGCCTTCATTTACGCGGTGTTTTTGTGGCTTCCGTTGCAGGCGGCCATTAGGAAGCTGCGCGAAGGCGACCCCAAACTTGCAACAACCCAAGCCATACAAATGGCCGCGCAAGGTGTGATCAGTCAGCAACTGGGGGCCACGGCCATTCCCAAGCGCTTTCTTATCCCCATGCGCGAAATTTGGCAACTTCAAGTTCGCCTAGAAAAACGCGACGGTAAACGCGCCTACTCCGTGCTTGAGCACCCAAGGTTCAGAGCCGCCTATGACTTTTTGTTGATTAGAGAGCAATCTGGCGAAGATTTAGGCGAGCTAGGCCAATGGTGGACCAAGTTTCAACATGCCAGTAGTGACCAACAGCAAGCGCTGATAAAAGAGGCTGGTGAAGGGCGTCCCCGCCGTAGAAGACCGCGCAAACGCCGCCCTGCTCCTCCAACTGGCGACGCTCCCAGCTAACTATGCCCATTGCTCACATAGGCCTAGGCAGTAACCTAAATAACCCCAAACAACAGTTAGAGCAAGCCCTAAGCGCGCTTGCAGAACTGGAGCAATCAACCCTGTGCGTTCAATCGCCCCTCTACATAAGTAAAGCTCTGGGCCCAGAGCAACCCGACTACTTAAATGCCGCGGCCAAGTTGGACACTGCACTTACGCCACTAGAGCTGCTGGCGGCTTTGCAAGGTGTTGAGCACAGCCACAAGCGCGAGCGCACAATGCACTGGGGGCCGCGCACCCTGGACTTAGACATACTGACCTACGGCGATCAGACCATTGATCACCCAAGGCTCCAGGTGCCTCACCCTCATATGACGCTCAGAAGCTTTGTGATTTTGCCGCTTTACGACATAAGCCCCGACTTAGTACTTCCCAACGGGGTCTCAATTGCGTCATTATGGGCGCAGTGTGATCGAACGGACATAAAGCTCTACTCATGACTGCGCCACGCCTTTTGAACCTATCGGACTTAAACCACCTTAGTATCCCTAAGTTTATCGTGGTAGAAGGCCCCATTGGCGTGGGCAAAACTACGCTTACGCGCATGCTTGCGGAGTGCTTCAAAAGTGAAGCCTTGCTAGAACGTGCCGACGAAAACCCGTTTTTAGAACGATTCTATGCGGGCGAAAAGAACTCCGCTTTATCCACCCAGCTGTTTTTTTTAATGCAACGAGCACAACAACTGGGGCAACTGGCGCACGAAGACCTATTTGCAGAGCGCAGAGTCGCAGATTTTCTAATCAACAAAGACCAGCTATTCGCCGAGATTACCTTAGACCCTGACGAGCTCAATCTGTACCAACAGGTATACGACCATTTGACGCTTAACGTGCCACAACCAGATTTAGTGGTTTATTTACAGGCGCCCTCGTCGGTGTTGCTGGAGCGCATTGAACGCCGGGGCATCGCGGCAGAAAAATCCATCGACCGGCACTACCTAGATAAGCTCAACGAAGCCTACTCGCGGTTTTTTCATTTTTACGACCAATCACCCCTGTTGATTGTGAACGCCACAGAGCTGGATTGGACCGCCAACTCAGACGATTTTAATAACCTCGTCACGTATATGCTGTCTATCGAACACGGTCGCCATTACTACAACCCACAACCTTCCATTTAAACCTATTAGGGCTTCTACCATGGTGTACTCCCCGTCGGCCTGCGCTGGGTTAAGTCGCAAAGTTACCGTCAATACGCTTAATAAATTTAAGGCCAACAATGAAAAGTTTGTCTCCGTAGCGCTTTACGACGCCCCCATGGCGGCAATGGCTGAGCGCTGCGGCGTTGAAGTGGTATTGGTGGGCGATAGCTTGGGCATGACTGTTTTAGGGTTTGACAGTACACTCCCTGTCACCATGGAGAATATGGTTTATCACATTGAGGCGGTCAGCCGTGGCAACAGTAAATCGTTAATTATGGGTGATTTACCGTTTATGGCTTACGCCACCTGCGAGCAAGCACTCGCCAATAGCGCCCGCGTAATGCGCGCCGGTGCGCACATGGTCAAAATTGAAGGTGGACGCTGGCTGGCAAACACCATACAGCAACTTTCCGACCGTGGTATACCTGTGTGCGCCCATATTGGTCTTACACCGCAATCAGTGCACAAATTTGGTGGTTTTAGAGTACAAGGGCGCGATGATGAAAGCGCAAAAACCCTTCTAGAAGATGCAACTATTTTGGAACAAGCTGGCGCCGACGTATTGCTAATGGAATGCGTGCCAGCCCACTTAGCCGAACAAATTACACGCACGGTTAAGGTGCCAACCATTGGTATTGGCGCGGGCGGCCAAACAGATGCTCAAGTATTGGTCATAAACGACATTTTAGGCTTAACACCCACACCACCAAAGTTTTCTAAAAATTTTTTATGCGAAGCCGGAGATATCCCGAGCGCGTTGACCAAATTTATTACCGACGTAAAAAATGGCACGTTTCCTGATAATGAACATACATTTTGACCCGAAACTTTTAGAATGCAGGTGACCCTCGATACCTCTCGTGCAATTGCAAATATTTACTACAACAAATTAGTAAACGCTTGTTTTATAACGAGCGTTTTGAAAACTTCAAACCCACGCTAGACTATTGCACGCTCAACTGGAGCTAACTTATGACGCACCTGCCTGAATCTTTACGCGAAAACGTTCGACTGTTAGGGGAATTACTAGGTGACACTATTTTGCAACACGAAGGACCAACGGTTTTTCGTAAAGTAGAAGAAATTCGTACCCTTGGAAAAACCGCCACCGAGGACAAAGCACTCGATCTTCAGCCCATGGCAGAATGCTTAGGGCAGCTAGAAGACGCCGACATTCTGCCCATCACGCGCTCTTTCAATCAATTTTTAAATTTGGCGAATATTGCAGATCAAGAGTACACGTCCAGTGTTGAAGCCGAAGGCGAGGACGTATTGGACGACCTGCTGACCTCCTACGCAGACGAGCTAGGCAAAGACGAACTTTACAAGGTACTCACCAATTTACGCATAGAACTGGTACTGACCGCACACCCAACGGAAGTAGCGCGTAGAACGCTGATTCAAAAGTACGATCAAATTGCGTCCATTTTGGAATGTATCCGTCGCGAAGACTTACTCGGCTATGAGCAAGACAAACTGCGCGGAAAGTTACGCCGCGTAATTGAAGAAGTGTGGAGCACCAACGAAATTAGAGACGAACGCCCCACCGCCGTAGACGAAGCCCGCTGGGGCTTTGCCGTCATTGAAAATAGCCTATGGCAAGCCGTACCCGACTTTTTACGTCATATCGACCGTATTAGCCGCCGTAGATTGGGCAATGGGTTGCCCATTGATATTCAGCCGTTTAAATTTTTCTCGTGGATGGGCGGCGACCGCGACGGCAACCCCAACGTCACCCACGATGTAACCCAAGAGGTTATTTTACTTGGCCGCTGGATGGCCGCAGATTTGTATTTGCGAGATGTGCATAGCCTAGGGGGCGATCTAAGTATGCACGCAGCAAGCCCTGAGTTGCTCGCACAACTGCCAAACGAAAGTATCACGCCCTATCGCGACCTGTTACATGATATTAGAAAGCGTCTAAAAGCCACCTTAGAGTGGACAGAGCAGCAATTGCAAGGGGATCTTTGCGCCCCACCTGCGGACGTCATTACCCAAAAAAATGAGCTACTAGAGCCCCTGTTACTGTGCCAACGCTCGCTCACTGAAGTAGGCTTTGATTACGTGGCCAACGGCCCAATTACTGATTTAATCCGCCGGATTTATTGCTTCGGTATTAACTTGGTTCCCCTAGACATACGCCAAGACGGCGAGCGTCATGTACAACTGCTGGACGAGCTTACACTGCATTTGGATATGGGCAGCTACACCAGCTGGGACGAGCAAAAACGCCAGGGGTTTTTGCTTGAACAATTGGCCAGCAAGCGCCCCCTTCTGCCCAGTCAGTGGCCCGTATCGGCCGAGTCCCAAGAAGTCATAGATACGTGCAAAGTGGTTGCCAATGAACCAAGAGAAGTCTTATCTCACTACGTTATTTCTATGGCTCAACAACCCTCAGACGTGTTGGCCGTAGCCTTACTGCTAAAAGAGTGTGGCATGGACTGGAACATGCCCATCGTCCCCTTATTTGAAACCCTCGACGATCTAGACCGCGCGCCCAAGGTAATGGATCAACTCTGGCAATTACCGTGGTATCAACAGTACACCCAAGGCGCACAAACCGTCATGATTGGGTATTCTGACTCTGCCAAAGACGCCGGTAAATTTGCCGCCACTTGGGCGCAGTACAAAGCCCAAGAGCAATTGGTAGGCCTGGCCGACAAATATGAAGTAGATTTGATGCTATTCCACGGTCGCGGCGGCACCGTTGGCCGTGGCGGCGGCCCAGTAGAAAAAGCCATGACCTCACAGCCGCCGGGCTCAGTCAAAGGGAAGATTCGCGTTACCGAACAAGGAGAAATGATCCGCTACAAGTTTGGTCTACCCAAAATTGCCTTTAGTAGCTTCTCCACATATTTGGGCGCTACCTTAAAAGCCACACTCTCGCCAGACGCGTCACCGTCACCGGAGTGGCGCGATATGATTGAAGGCATGGCAACCGAAAGCTTGGAAGCATACAGAGCCATAGTGCGTGGCCATGAGGATTTCGTCCCCTATTTTAGAAGCCTCACACCCGAGCAAGAACTCAACAAGCTGGCATTAGGCAGCCGCCCCGCCAAGAGAAAAGCCAGTGGTGGCGTAGAAAGCCTACGAGCCATTCCCTGGGTATTTGCTTGGATGCAAGTGCGCTTAAACCTGCCTGCGTGGCTGGGGCTTCGCCAGGCGCTAGAGCATGCACAAAAGACCAACCCTGACATGCTAAAAACCATGATGGAACAATGGCCGTTTTTTAACACCTTTGTGGATTTAATTGAAATGGTGGTAGGCAAAGCCGACCTCGAAATTAGCGCATATTATGAACAGCAACTGGTCGACGAGAAATTAAGAGCGCTCGGAGAAGAGATCCGCGGAGACTTAAAAGCTTTAGGGGTGCTACTGAACACCATCAAAGGTCAAGACGCGTTGCTCGATGGTGACAAAACGCTGCAAAGCGCTATTAGCGTAAGAACCCCCTATGTGGCACCACTGAACTTTTTACAGGCCGAGTTAATCAAACGCGAGCGCAAAGCGGGAAGTATCAGTTCAGATCTTGAGCGCGCGTTAAAAGTCACCATGGCCGGTATTTCGGCTGGAATGCGCAATACCGGTTAATTGTTCAGTGACTTCATGCCGCTGCAATCTACACGCTACCAGTTAGCGCGTGCGCGTTGCAGCGCTGGTTGGTTGTGATAGTCTTGCATCAGAGGCCAAAGCCGACAGTATTAGACAAAGTACTTTGACGTGAACGCCATCTCACAACAATCCAGCGGCAGAAAGTTTAAGCCCTTTTGCCGCTATACTTTTAGTTTTTATTGTAATAACCCACGAAGATACAAGAGGTGAATCCATGGCTGGTTTTTTTTCAGGGCTTGGCCGCTCAAGTGGCAATCCAGAAGCTAAGTCAGCCCAAAAGAACTCAAAAAACAAGGCGAGTGCTAAGTCATCTAAAAAGACCGCTTCTGGCACACCTAAGCCCAAAGACGAGCAGAATTCACCAATACCAACTAACCGTTCTAACTCTAAAGACAGGAGTAACACCATGCGTTTGAGTAAAAACTCTCCCCCCAAGAAAGATGAAGATTTTGATATTCCTACAGATGCTGCCATTCCAGGGTTCCCGTCTAGCGCTAAGCAAGGCTCGTCTGATGTCAGAAGCCTGGGCCCCACTGCAGTCATTGGCCCAAAAATTCGATTTAAAGGTGAGCTCTCTGGTGAAGAAGATTTGATTGTAGAGGGCAAGATAGAAGGCAGCATTACACTAAGAGCCAATCAACTCACCATCGGCAAACAAGGCAGCATTCAAGCCAATGTAATAGCTAAGAACATCACTGTAGAAGGCAGCGTAGAAGGTGACCTCACCGCCACTGACCGCGTTAATATCAAAGCTTCTAGTGAGGTGCTGGGCAACGTTAAGGCCGGTAGAGTTACCCTAGAAGATGGCGCTAAGTTCCGTGGCTCCATTGACATGGATTCAAAAAGCGCAAGCCCTAGCTCTTCAAGAGATAAAGCTCGCGCTGCCAGTAATAGTTCAGCAGACCCAGTTAAGGCCTAGCTTTGACAGTGCCAAAACCATTCAAGGATGATCAGTTACACAAGGACTGTGTATGCCAAAGCCCCCGTCACACCCCCAAACTCAGTGCAAGCAGTCTCCTTGGTATATACAAGCGCCCTGCTATCATTGTTTAGCACCCACGAGCCAATGGCTCTGTAGTCGCTGTATAGCGCAACTGCCCACAGCGCATAACGCTTGCCACGGCTGTGCACTGCCCAGCCCCAGCAGCCCCTGCGCTACCTGCTTAAAAACACCAATGCCGTTTCAAGCTGCGCTTACGGCCTTTTGGTATTTGCCACACTATTCGTGAAGATGGCGCTTACATCGAATCAGGTGAAAA
>CAYZQH010000156.1:0-7696 GCA_964480055.1 uncultured Cellvibrionaceae bacterium | reverse complement strand
TAACAGATATTTTGGTATTTGGTAACCCAGACGTCATCCCTACCACCTTAGACAACGTGGACGTACGCGCAGAATGGTTTTTCAGTAATGGGGATAACCTCACGGCCTCTGTATTTTTTAAAGACTTAGATAACCCCATTGAGATGTATCAAGTGGCCGCCAGTGACGACAACATTGCTACGGAAGTTATCAATGCCCAAAGCGGTACAGTCACGGGGCTGGAGTTGGAATTTGTTAAAAACTTAGCGTCTGTTAGCGACGTGCTATCGCCGTTCTTTGTACAAGGTAACATGACGTTTTTAGATACAGAGATTATTGCCGGTGACAAAGCAGACGCCGTCACCAATGAAATTCGTCCTATGAGCGGCGCCTCCGAAAAATCGGGTAATTTGATCTTTGGTTTTGACTCATCCAATGAGCAACACGCTGCAACGCTATCGGTGAATTACTTCAGCGAGCGCTTGTACTTTGGTGGTCGCAACGGCGATCAAGATGCCTATGAGCAGCCCTACACGTCTTTAGATTTCACCTACTCTTATTACCCAGTTGATGAGATTACGGTTAAATTTAAGGCGCAAAATTTGTTGGATGAAGCCATAGAAATCAATCAGCGCGGCACCTCAATAAGCGGCGGGACGACAGAAGAAACCATTTTAGAGCGCAACATTGGGCAAACCTTTAGTCTAAATGTTAAGTACCAGTTCTAATACCCCTCCGTCTAGCATCTTCAGGTTCTGGGCAGGCACTGAAAGCTTATAATCTAAGCTGAGACGACATATAAAGGCGTACCGTTTTTGCGGTGCGCCTTTTTTATTCAGCCAAAAAACGCTGTTGAGTCCCCCCCTACTGTTTGATACTGTCTATGCCTCTCTCCTGGCCGGCAGTTTGCGATGGATTTTGATACACCTCAAACACTGAAAAAACTTAAAACCGGCGATGATGATGCTTTTTCCGCCCTCGTATCCCACTATCACCACCCTCTGCTAACCGTGGCACGCGCCATTATTGGTGAAGCCTTAGCAGATGAGGTGGTACAAGAAAGCTGGTTGCTGGCCTACAAGGCGCTGCCAAATTTTGAAGGGCGTTCAAAAGTCAAAACTTGGCTCATCACCATTGTCAGCAACCACGCTAAAACTCGCCTAAGAAAAGAAAACCGCACTGTCTCGCTCGACACTCAAGAGGGGGACGACGCCTTATTTGGCGAGGGGCGCTTTAAATCCGACGGGCATTGGATGAACCCCGTCAGCGACTGGCATTGCGACTCTCCAGACGGCCTTTTGGAAGGCTCGCAACTGAAGCATTGCATCGAATATACCCTCAGTATTTTGCCCGCTCTGCAAAAATCGGTGTTTACTTTACGCGACCTAGAGCAACTGACGCTGCAAGAAATTTGTAACACACTTGCGGTAAGCGAGTCTAATGTACGAGTGTTGTTACACCGCGCAAGAGCCAAGTTGTATCAGGTAATTGAGCGATATCAGGAGACTGGTGAATGTTAAAGTGCAAAGACGTAGCAGAACGCGCCAGTCACTATATTGACCCTAACTTGCCTTGGCACAAAAAACTGGGGTGGTATATGCATTTGATGATGTGCCACAACTGCCGACGGTTTGTTAAACAGTTTCGGCTCACCATTCGTACCGTTAAAGCGGCAATCACACCCCAAAAGGCGACCGCTAGCGAAGTCAAAGCCATCATGGAAAAGATAAAATCTTCTGAATAACTTTGACTGCGTCAGTGAAGGGCGATAAACCAACCTACAGGTTTTGCAAGGCCCCTGTTACATACACCAAAGGCGCATTCCAGTTAATGGTAATCTCGTTAGTGGCGTAGCTACACCAGTCATCCACAAAGGATTTGGCCGGTAAGTCCGAGGTGTACATGTTGCAATATTCTTTGTCTTGCTGCCCCGCATGCGGGCCGCCCGCTAAAAACCCTGGCACAGGGGCGGTCACTCCATCTGCCTCAGAAGGACGGTGGTGAATGTTCATGACTGGCTTTTCACCAAAACCTGTCACAAAAGAAAACCCAGTAGCATTTTTACCCAATACATAATCCATAAGGCCCGTAGCTGCATCTAGATACTCCGCGTTGCCATTGGCTTTATATGCACTGATCAACATCATCGCTTGGTTTAATGCCCCGCTGTTACTACCCCAGTTAAAGTCCACTTTTACCATAGAAACACGATAGGCAGAGGCTTTGTATTTGGCCAATAAACCATCGGCCACACTGGCAAGCTCAGACGTAATAGTTTGATAATCGCCATCGCTTAATTTGCCTTGACCCAACTCACTCAAAGAAATATACGCAAGTGGCGCAACACCGCCCCACCATGGCACGCCATTGCCTGGGGTATAACTTTTAAACTCGCTCAAATAATTATTGTCATTGGTTAACAAATACAACTCTGCGGCGGCCCAAGCAAATTCATCAGCAAAAGTGCTATCTCCATAGGCCCCTGTTTTAATGTCCGCTGGTTGCGTATATGCAATGTTGGAATTTGCTTTAGCCCAGTTCCAAGCATTAATTGCTGCTGTTTTGTACGCGGCGCTCTTACCTGGGTAAACCTGCCCAAAATTGCTGTAAATTCGACTGGCAACAGCCATAACGGCGGCAAAATCTAAGGTTGCTGCCGTGGTTTTTTGTACCACATAGCGTTGATCATTGGTCTCGTGTGGCATTACCACACCCACAAAATTTTTGGTGGTTAGCTTATGGTAAACACCGCCATCGGTGTCCTGCATGGCTTCCATCCAATCAAGGTTCCACATGACTTCATTTAAGATATCTGGCACAGCATCACCAGACTCTGGAATATTAACGCTTTGCCCCTGATAAAAATTTGGGAACTGCTCGTAGGCGGCCAGCAACGTGTAAACAGAAATACCGCTGTTCACAATGTACTTATTGTAATCTCCCGCGTCATACCACCCCTTTGGAGCAGAAATAACGGTGCCCGCAGGGCGTGCGTTACTTGCTGCAGAGCTATGCACCTGCACGTTGGTGTCGGGGTGCCCAGCTTGGCGCTGCCATTGCCCAGCATACTGAGAATCTAACGCCGTACTGGCGCGGTTATAGTAGTAAGCTTTTATGGCAGCCTTGTTCACATCACTAAGCGCCGATGCACTGACTTCAAAAGGATAACTGGTGCGACCGCTGCCATCGGCTAGGTAATAGGTACCAGGCTCTGTTACCGCCGAAAAATCCGCCACTTGAACATCTTCATTTGAGGGCCCCCATTTGGCGATAGCCGAGTAGTCTCCGCAAAATACCCTCTCGTTACTCGATGCTTTAGCCACAAAGAATTTAGTACTGGCAGGCTCCACGACAACCGCGAGCTTTTTGCCCGCGGGCAGGTAACCCACTTGGTTTACACGAATAGGCTCGCTACTGTTACGCCCGGTGCTTTGCCCGTCACAGGCACTAACCACACCGCTAGAGCCAGAGGAGCTACTACTGGACGACGAACTGCTTGAAGATGATGAGCTACTGGAAGACGAGGTACTAGAGCTGCTGGAGGATGAACTGCTTGATGAACTGCTTGAAGAGGTAGCGCCGTCCCCACTGCTGCCGCTACACGCTGACAGTACAAATGCCATCCCTAAAGTAATGTACAGTGACTTAAACATAATACGTCTTCCAAATTTGAATATTATTAGAATCCAGTGACACAATGCTGCACGAGCGTCTCCGCCTAAAGCTTCAGTGTTAGAAACTTTTGCTCAACAAGCCACTCATAAGCACACAAACTGAGAACGTCGTCATAAAGGAGAACCAGCTTCACTGATTATATCTCAACCAACTACGCCGCTTTAAACCGGTAATCCCCAATATCCGCCCTTTGAACCATCTTGTTTCCTTGGGTTAACCTGCGGATAATACCGGTCATCTAACCCTGAGGTGACTATGACTAACAAACTTGAACAGCTTAAATCCATGACCGACGTGGTAGCCGATACAGGCGACATTGAAGCCATTAAGCGCTATACACCACTGGACGCAACGACCAACCCATCCTTACTGTACAAAGCCGCACAAATGCCGCAGTACGACGCATTGGTGCGCGATGCACTGGGCCAAACAGACTCTATCGCTGCTGCCGGAGACCATTTAGCCGTTGCCATTGGCTGTGAAATCTTAAAAATTATTCCGGGGCGTATCTCTACAGAAGTAGACGCACGCCTATCTTTTGATGTGCAAGCGACCATTGCAAAAGCTAACCAATTGATTGAGCTATACGACAAAGCCGGCGTAAGCAAAGACCGCGTGCTGATTAAAGTCGCCTCCACCTATGAGGGTATTCAAGCCGCCAAAGAGCTTGAAAAGGCAGGTATCAACTGTAATCTGACCTTGTTATTCGGGTTTGGACAAGCCGCCGCCTGTGCAGACGCGGGTGTATTTTTAATATCTCCGTTTGTGGGCAGAATTTTAGACTGGTACAAAGCCAATACCGACAAAAAAGAGTACGCCCCCCTAGAAGACCCAGGGGTTGTCTCGGTCACCCAGATCTACAACTACTACAAGCAACACGGCTATAGCACGGTGGTGATGGGCGCAAGCTTTCGCAATACCGGAGAAATAGAAGCCCTAGCTGGTTGCGACCGCTTGACCATTAGCCCTCAACTGCTGGGCGAACTAGAGTCTGATACTGACAATTTGGAGCGCGTGTTATCTCCCCAAAAGCCAGGGCAAGCTATTGAAAAGGTGATTGAAACTGAATCTCAATTTCGTTTTGGTATGAACCAAGATGCTATGGCGACTGAAAAGCTTGCACAAGGCATTCGCGGGTTTGTGGCCGACCAAATCAACCTAGAAAACTTCCTAGGCCAATACGGTAAGTAATTATGCTCAGTAAAATTGCTGCCTTCTTTCAAGAACAAGTACAGCCAGAACACGGCCAAATGAGCGAAGAGCAGCGCCGCCTTGCCTGCGCTGCATTATTGATAGAGGTAGCAATCATTGACAATGAGTTTGACGGAAAAGAGCTGGCCGAGCTCAAAACCATACTCATTAATCAATTCAACATTTCACAAGAAGAGGTGGAGGCCTTGGTCACCCTTGCCCACAACGAGTGCGCGCAATCCACCTCTACCTACCAATTCACGTCTTTAATTAACCAACACTGTAGCTTTGACGAAAAGTTCACGCTGGTGACCGGTATGTGGCGTATTGCCTACGCCGATGGCGACTTAGACAAATACGAAGAGTATATTATTCGTAAAGTGTCCGACCTTATCCACCTTGGACACGGTGAGTTTATTCGCGCCAAACACGCCGCCAGAGCCCAACACACTTAGCCCCCCTCTGCACGCACTATTCTCCCTGGTTTATTTTCGTAACCGCAAAAGCCGTACTATCATTAGTGTGATAGCGCATGAGCCTAGAGCAGCGGCTAACACAAGATCAATAATGAATATTCAACGGTAGTCAGCACCTAAGTAATACCAAGTGTTTGTGCACTTACGTCTTTGAGCCTAAGGGTTTGACACAAAAGTCTAACAACGGAGTTTGCATTGTCATGGCGGTAACTACTTTCCTACGTGGCGTCCTTGGTAAAAAAGAGGGTACTGAGGGCGTTAGCGCAGCACCTGACCTCAATACAGCCAAGATCCCCATCAAAGAAAGCAGCAAAATCACTCGCCAACAAAGCGAGGCCACGTTCTTGCACTACCTACTCAGAGACGCGCACAAAGACCCTTTAAGCGTGCCGCAAAAACTGGTGCTGGAAATAGCCCAAGACGAACTTAGCAAAAAAGAATACCGCGAAACAGCCGTGCCGCGTTTGCCGTCCGTTATCCCAAAATTACTGCGCAGCCTGCGTCACCCGGACAGCTCAGCACGGGACTATGTCGCCATAGTAAACAAAGACCCGGTAATGAGCGCAGCGGTTCTAAAGCTTGCCAACAGCGTCTACTTCAACCCCATAGGCGCTCACATAGGCGACATTGAACGCGCCATTGTCAAGCTGGGTATTAGCGGTTTGCGCTCTGTGCTATCTGCTGCGGTAATGCAGCCTATCGTACAACGCGAATCCCCGTACTTTTCCCAAACGGGGCAACGCCTATGGGTACACTCCCTCAATTGTGCGGTAGCGTGCGAGCTGGTTGGGCAACAACGAGGGTTAGAGCGCTTTAAAGTCTATTTATTAGGGTTAACCCATGACATCGGTAAAATGACCCTTTTTAGTGAGCTGTGTAAACAATTCAAATTAAACGGCGACGATAAACCAGGCTTTAAAGCCTTTGTGCCAATGCTGCGCAGGCGCAGTGCCGTACTGAGCTACTTAATCGCCCGCGATTGGCAGCTCCCAGAAGAAATTTGTCACGCCCTAGAGGAGCAAATAGATATATCAGAGGGCAAAGAAGTCAGTCCTTTTGGTCAACTACTGTACCAAACCAACATCGCCACAGAAATGTACGCCGTTGCCAGTGACCCTCAACGAGAAAAGCTCCAATTCCTACTCAAGGAATTTAAACTCCCCGCCGACCTATTTGCAAAGCTCGATTCGGTCAGTAAACAAGTTTGAGGTAAGACCCTCAACACTGATCATTAGTTTTTATACGGCCCTCCACCAGTCTCAGGAACCCGGTCGGCAAGGCCATGACCGGCATTCACGCGCCCGGAGCGCGTGCATAGTGCCCATGGACGGCTTGAACGGCCGGTCATGGCCTTGCCGACCAAGTTCACTCAGCTTACCCACCACCAACAGCACGTACATTCAGACATCTAGCCTACAAACTGGTATCATTCCGCGCTTTTGTTGACGCGCCATCATTCGGCACGTCCCACTCCACGAGGCTTTTGTTATGTCATCCCCACGCGACATTTTGGTCACTAGCGCTCTGCCCTACGCCAATGGGTCTATCCATCTTGGTCACATAGTAGAAACCATCCAAACGGACATTTGGGTACGCTTCCAAAAAATGTGTGGCCATAACTGCATTTACGTCTGCGCCGACGATGCCCACGGCACAGCCATCATGCTTACCGCTGAGCGTTTGGGCATTACGCCACAAGAACAAATCGACAACATGCGCCAAGAGCACATGACAGATTTTGCTGGCTTTCATATTGGGTTTGATAATTATCACACCACCCACAGTGACGAAAACAAACACTACTCAGAGCTGATCTACAACCGCTTAAAAGAAAACGGGCATATCGCCGAGCGCGAGATCACGCAAGCATTTGACCCAGAAAAAGGCCTATTTTTAGCCGACCGCTACATCAAAGGTACCTGCCCAAAATGTAACGCAGAAGATCAATATGGCGATAATTGCGAAGCCTGCGGGGCAACCTACTCGCCCATGGATTTAATCAACCCAAAATCCGCAATCTCAGGTGCCACGCCAGTACCAAAAGCCTCTAAGCATTTATTTTTTAAATTGCCGGAGTTTGAAGCGTTTTTAAAAGATTGGACCCGTGCAGGTCATGTGCAAACTGAAGTGGCTAACAAATTAGCAGAATGGTTAGACGCGGGCTTACAAGAGTGGGATATCTCTCGTGATGCGCCCTATTTTGGTTTTCAAATCCCAGGGGAAGAAGACAAATACTTTTACGTTTGGCTAGACGCACCCATTGGTTATATGGCCAGCTTTAAGCAATGGTGTGACCAAGAAGGCAAAGACTTTGATCAGTTTTGGGCAGCAGACTCCAAAGCCGAGGTGTACCACTTTATTGGTAAAGACATTAT
>CAYZQH010000155.1:0-7706 GCA_964480055.1 uncultured Cellvibrionaceae bacterium | reverse complement strand
GAGCGAAAGCGCGAAATCACTTCCACGTTAATGGGCCATTCGGCAAAGCGGTCTTTGAAATTCTCGTAATGCTGCTGCGCGAGTAAGGTGGTAGGCACCAGCACCACCACCTGTTTACTGTTTTGGATGGCAATGAAGGCAGCTCGCATGGCAACCTCTGTTTTACCAAAGCCTACGTCGCCGCACACCAAGCGGTCCATGGGTTTGTTGCTGAGCATGTCACTGCGTACCGCATTGATCGCTTCTAGCTGGTCCGGTGTTTCCTCAAAGGGGAACTCCGCCGCAAATTGTTGGTACGCCTCTTTGGGGTTTTTGTAGCAAAAGCCCTCTTTGGCTTCACGTTTCGCGTAAATATCTAACAGCTCTGCGGCCACATCGCGAATTTGCTCGGCGGCTTTACGCTTGGCTTTTTGCCACTGCTCGGTACCCAACCGATGTAAAGGCGCGTGGGATTCGCTGGACCCAGAATAACGACTGATTAAATGCAGGTTAGCAACCGGTACATACAGTTTGGCGTCATCTGCGTATTGTAGAACCAAAAACTCGTCTTTTTGCTCGCCCACCTCCAGCGTTTGTAAGCCTAGGTACCTTCCAACGCCATTATCAATGTGTACCACAGGCGCGCCAATTTTTAGCTCTGTGAGGTTTTTAATGATATTGTCTTGGTCTTCATTTGCCGACGACGAGCGCCTTCGGTTTTGTTGCACGCGTGTGCCGTAGAGTTGAGGTTCTGCTATTAGGCACACCAAGCCATTGGTTGTTGCA
This sequence comes from uncultured Cellvibrionaceae bacterium, assembly GCA_964480055.1. Classification (GTDB taxonomy): domain Bacteria; phylum Pseudomonadota; class Gammaproteobacteria; order Pseudomonadales; family Cellvibrionaceae; genus CAYZQH01. The sequence continues at coordinate 6,941 of CAYZQH010000155.1, read as the reverse complement.
ATTTCGGCGCCGTGTTCCAGTGGGGCTACCGTGATCCCAATGGTAGAGCCGCTGCTTAAGAATGCATGAACGCTGGCGACAGGCTCTGGAGCAACCCCAATTCTTTCGAGTTGTTCCAGTAGAGATTCTCTTCGGCCAGAAGATTCTGCGCAAAACAGGACTCGTCTGTTGTCTTCACAAAGATAAGCTTCTACTTTGGATAGAGGCGAGGTGGCTTTGGCGTCAATGTTGAGTGCTGGTGGCGGTAGGCAATCAAAAATATGTACTCCTGCCTTGGCCTGTTCTGTTGTTGCGCCAGCAATAGAGACTCTAGCCAAAGGTTTGAGTAAACCAAAGACCTCATTCATGGCAAGAAAGAGTTGCTGGGGTGGTAGTATAGGGCGTTGTATATCGCCTTTTCGGCTTTCATAGCGTTCAGTGGCGTCGCGCCAGTATTTCTCAATGGCGGATTCTAAGTCGCCAATGATTACCGTGGTTGCCGTACTGGGGAGGTACTCCAAAAGCGAGGCGCTCTGGTCAAAAAATAGCGGTAAATAGTATTCAACCCCCGCTGGCGACAGCCCGGAGTTTACATCCTCAAATACGGAGCAAGTACGCGGGTCGACATCAAAGCGTTCGTACCATTGGGTTTTAAAATGGCTAATGGCATCTTCAGTGACTGGGCACTCTTTGGCGGGCAGCAAATCAATACCATCAACCTGGGTAATGGTGCGTTGGGTATCCGTATCAAAGGTGCGCAAGGTTTCAACTTCATCGTCGAACAGCTCTATGCGAAATGCCTGCTCGCTACCCATTGGGTATAGATCGATCAGCGATCCGCGTACTGCAAACTCTCCGTGCTGAAATACCGTGTCAACACTTTGGTAACCCGCTTGCGCCAAACGAGCCTTGAAAGCGTCAATATTTAAGGTGTTGCCAACATTCACCAGTAGACTGTTGTGCTCAATGTAGCTTTTAGGGGGGATGCGTTGAAGTAATGCCGCAGCGCTTACCACCACAATGCAGGGGCTGTCTTGAGTTAACTGATACAGCGTTCGCATTCGCTCTGAAATAATATCCTGATGCGGAGAGAACGTATCGTAAGGTAGGGTTTCCCAGTCTGAAAAGTGCAGTACAGAAACGCCAGTTCTATCTTTTGCGTATATTTTTAGGTCTTGTTCAATGCGGTCCGCCTCCGCCGTAGAAGGTGCTATCACCACCATGGGTTGAGCCGTTTTGGTTGAAGCTTCAACAATGGCCAGTGCATAGGCGCTTCCCGTAAGCCCTTGCCAAAGAATTTTATCGCCCGAAGACTTAGGGATTGGGGGGGCAGTTACATGACATGGGTTGGAGGCAGACATAATTCTTCTAAAGGCAGTGTGGTTAAATTCAGCGGAGTATTCTAGCTGTGGTGCGCCCCTGTTGCGACAGGAACTTTTCGGCCAGTTAGGCTATGCAGGTAAAACAGTTGTAAGAATCTCGCCGGTGCCTATGGAGTTATGAGAACACCATCTCTATAATTATGTCGATTTTTTTTGGTGTGGAAGAAGTCAGCGCCTGTTGAGCGGGCAAAAAGTTTGATTTTTGTCACTTTTGTACAGATGGCAAGCTACACTGCAGGGTAGCAGCTCTGTTCTTATATCTGATCGTGTCGTAATGGCCGGGTTCAGTTGTCCTGTGGCTTTCACTGTTGTGCTTGATTTAGAGTTGTACCAACCAAGACCTATCTGTATGAATGTGATGAGGCACCTGGTATAGAGCACGCACATGGCAGGATTCGCCGCATATAAAACGCCTATTTTAGTGTTACCCCAATGTAATTAGGCGCCCCAGTTTTGAATCGACAGTTAGTACCGCAAGGCTCTACCTGTCGAGCATAATAGTTTTTTAACTACTTAATTAGGCAAAGAAGTATGATTAAAATCCGTAAAGGGTTGGATCTACCTATTACTGGTAGGCCCGAACAGTCTATTGAGGACGGCCCTAATATCCGTACGGCTGCTTTGGTAGGTTTTGACTATCATGGGATGAAACCCACTATGGCGGTAAAAGAAGGGGACGCCGTCAAACGCGGGCAGGTGCTGTTCAGCGATAAAAAATCCCCGGGTGTGGTTTATACCTCGCCTGCGGCAGGAACGGTTGCCGCTGTACATCGCGGGGCGCAACGCGTATTTCAGTCTGTTGTGATTGATATTGATGGCGACGCCGCCGAAACCTTTGCCCAATACAATGCAAATGCGCTAGATGGCCTTAGCCGCGAGCAAGTTCAAGACAATCTTGTGGCATCCGGGCAATGGACGGCGCTGCGCACACGTCCGTATAGCAAAGTGCCGGAAGTGGGCAGCGTGCCCAATTCGATTTTCGTTACTGCAATGGATACCAACCCTCTCGCGGTTGACCCTAGTGTAGTGATCAATGAAAAGCCCGAGGATTTTGCCAACGGCTTAACCGTATTGACCAAACTCACTGACGGCAAAGTGTTTGTGTGTCATGAGCCTGGTAAAACTATCCCTACGGGCAGTGCCCAAGTCTCAGCCCAAGCATTTGGAGGCATTCACCCCGCTGGTAACGCGGGCACTCATGTTCATCACTTAGACCCAGTCAGCCCCACTAAAACGGTTTGGACGGTGGGATACCAAGAGGTTATTGCCATAGGTCAATTGTTCACCACTGGTCAACTTAATGTGGATCGTGTTGTGGCTTTGGCAGGCCCTCAAGTGGATAAGCCGCGTTTAGTCAGGACGCGCATTGGCGCTAGCCTAGAAGAATTAACCGCGGGCCAGTTAAAGCAAGGCGAGAACCGTATTATTTCTGGCTCGGTTTTCGGTGGGCGTGCTGGCGGTAGCGCGGTGCGTTACCTTGGTCGTTACCACACACAAGTGAGTGTGCTGGCAGAAGGCCGCGAGCGAGAGTTGCTACACTATATTCGCCCAGGTTTTGATGCCTTCTCTGCATTGCCTATTTTTATTTCTTCGCTCATTAAAAAGCAGTTTGCCTTTACCACCTCTGCCAACGGCAGTGAGCGTGCCATGGTGCCTGTGGGTGCCTATGAAAAGGTCATGCCTCTGGATATCCTCCCTACTCAATTGTTACGTGCACTAATTGTTGGCGATACAGAAACCGCCCAGCAATTGGGATGCCTTGAGTTAGATGAAGATGACCTGGCTTTGTGTACATTCGTATGCCCAGGCAAGTATGAATATGGCCCAATTTTGCGTGACAACTTAACGCGAATTGAGATAGAGGGGTAGGGCGATGAGTTTAAGAAAAATCCTAGATAACTTAGAGCCCCATTTTCATAAAGGGGGCCGGTATGAAAAATGGTATGCACTGTTTGAAGCGGTAGATACCGTTTTTTATAAGCCTGCAGATGTGACCAAAACCACATCGCATGTGCGTGATAATATCGACCTAAAACGAATCATGATTACCGTTTGGGCCTGTGCGTTTCCAGCCATGTTTTATGGTATGTACAACGTTGGGTTTCAAGCCAATACTGTAATGTTAGATATGGGCCTTACTTCAGTTGAGGGGTGGCGCGGCTCTATAATTTCTTTATTGGCAGGGCATGACCCAAGCAGTATTTGGGATAACATGGTTTATGGCGCCATGTATTTTGTCCCCATTTACATGACCGTTTTTATCGTGGGCGGTTTTTGGGAAGTGCTGTTTGCCATGAAGCGAGGCCATGAGGTGAATGAGGGCTTCTTTGTTACTTCTATTTTGTTTGCGCTCACGTGCCCACCGTCACTGCCACTTTGGCAAGCAGCCTTAGGGATTAGTTTTGGCGTGGTGATTGGCAAAGAAGTGTTTGGCGGTACCGGCAAAAACTTTTTGAACCCCGCATTAACCGGCCGCGCGTTTTTATTCTTTGCTTACCCTGCAGCCATGACTGGCGAGGCAGTATGGACGGCAGTTGATGGCTACACTGGCGCTACAGCGCTATCGGTTGTCGCCACCGGCGGCATGGAAGCACTCAATAGCCAAATGACTTGGCTTGATGCCTTTTTCGGGAATATGCAAGGCTCCGTTGGTGAGACGTCTACTCTGGCCATTATGTTGGGTGGCGCGGTGTTGCTGATAATGGGCATTGCCTCTTTGCGTATTGTTTTGGGGGTGGCGCTTGGTATGACTGTCACTTCTCTCATTCTCAATACGGTGGGCGATTCAGCCTCTAACCCCATGTTTGGCTTGCCCTTTTATTGGCATTTTGTCCTGGGCGGTTTTGCTTTTGGTATGATCTTTATGGCCACCGACCCAGTATCTGCCTCTATGACCAACGCCGGTAAATGGTGGTTTGGTGGGTTAATTGGTTTCATGGTGGTGATTATTCGCGTGGTCAACCCCGCCTTCCCCGAAGGCATGATGCTGGCCATTTTATTTGCCAACTTGTTTGCACCACTGATTGATCATTTTGTGGTGAAGTCTAATATTAAGCGGAGGTTAGCACGTGGTTAATAAAGACTCGACGCAATTTACAATTCTGGTTGCGCTGGCGCTGTGCGTGGTGTGCTCGGTGGTGGTTTCTACTGCTGCGGTGATGCTAAAGCCCATGCAAGAGGCCAACAAAGCCCAAGACTTTAAACGCAATATTTTGCAAGCCGCTAGCATGTACAAAGAGGATGTGAGTGTTGAAGAGCAGTTCAGTGCAGTGCAAACCCGCATTGTGGACCTTAGCTCTGGCAAATTTACCGATGCAGTGGATGCGGACACCTACGACCAACGCAAAGCTTCAAAAGATACCTCATTATCCGAGCGGTTGAGCCCAGACACCGACGTTGCAAAACTTGGCCGAATTGAACAGTACGCCGAAGTCTATGTGGCAGAGGGCAGCCAAGGCGGTCAAACCTTAATCTTACCCGTTCGTGGTTATGGTTTGTGGGGTACGCTTTATGGTTTTTTGGCCATTGAGTCCGACTGGAACACGGTTGTGGGGCTAGGCTTTTATGAGCACAAAGAAACCCCAGGCCTCGGTGGCGAAGTAGACAACCCTCGTTGGAAGGCGCTGTGGGCGGGTAAAGAGCTTTTTGACAGCTCTGGCAACATTGCCATTGAAGTTGTTAAAGGTGCGGTCATGCCAAACACGAGCGGTAAAAATCACAAAGTAGATGGGTTGTCAGGTGCGACCTTAACCAGTCGCGGCGTCAGTAATTTGGTGCGCTTTTGGTTGGGTGATCAAGGCTATGGTCCATTATTAGCTAACTTAAAACGCGGGGAGGCTTAGTCATGAAAGTTAAAGAGTTGTTGTTTAAACCCGTATTGGACGATAACCCCATTGCACTTCAGATATTGGGTATCTGCTCTGCATTGGCGGTAACCAGTAGTTTGAGTGTGACTTTGGTCATGTGCGTGGCTCTCACCTTGGTAACCGCATTTTCAAACTTTTTTGTGTCTTTAGTGCGTAATTACGTTCCCAACAGCATTCGTATTATTGTGCAAATGACCATTATTGCCTCCTTGGTAATCTTGGTGGACCAGGTACTTAAAGCGGTTGCCTATGACACCAGTAAGCAACTGTCAGTTTTTGTGGGTTTGATCATTACTAACTGTATTGTGATGGGCCGCGCCGAAGCCTTTGCCATGAAAAATGCACCGCTACCGAGCTTTTTAGATGGCATTGGGAACGGTTTGGGCTATAGCGCTATCTTGATTGTTTTAGGTGTTATTCGTGAATTGTTTGGCTCGGGTAAGTTAATGGGCATTGAAATACTGCCGTTAACCACTGAAGGCGGTTGGTATGTGTCTAACGGTATATTGTTGTTGCCACCGAGTGCATTTTTCTTAATTGGTTTAATCATTTGGGCGATGCGCTCATATCGTCCAGCACAAGTAGAAAAATCCGAGTTTAAAATTGCGCCAAACTCCAAAGTGACTAAGGAGGTAGCGTAATGGAAGCTTTATTAAGTTTATTTGTGCGCTCCATATTCATTGATAATATGGCGCTGGCCTTCTTTCTGGGGATGTGTACCTTCTTAGCCATCTCTAAAAAAATTGATGCGGCCATTGGTTTGGGTATTGCTGTGATTGTGGTACTAACCATTACCGTCCCTGTGAACCACTTGTTGTACTCACTTCTGTTGGATGAAGGCGCCATGTCTTGGGCGGGTTTTGAGACGGTGGATTTACGCTTTCTAGGTTTAATTTCCTATATTGGCGTTATTGCTGCCATCGTTCAAATAATGGAAATGGTCTTGGATAAATTCTTCCCCGCGTTGTACAACGCCTTGGGTGTTTTCTTGCCTCTAATTACTGTGAACTGCGCCATTATGGGTGCGTCTTTGTTTATGGTGGAAAGAAGCTACAACCTATCAGAGAGTATTGTATTTGGTGCGGGTTCTGGTGTGGGTTGGGCGTTGGCTATTGCCGCACTTGCCGGTATCCGCGAAAAACTCAAATACAGTGATATCCCCAAAGGTTTAGAAGGCTTAGGTATTACGTTTATTACTGTGGGTTTGATGTCATTGGGCTTTATGTCTTTTGGCGGCATAGACCTTTAATTACGAGGAAGTTAAGTCCGTATGAATATTGAAATTATATTAGGTGTCGTGATGTTCACGGTCATCGTACTGGCTTTGGTTGTCGTGATTTTAAGTGCGCGAGCCAAACTTGTTGCCAGTGGTGATGTAAACATTCTTGTTAATGGTGAAAAGAAAATTGTAACACCCGCCGGCGGTAAACTTTTGCAAACTCTAGCCGGGAATGGCTTATTTTTGCCTTCTGCGTGCGGTGGGGGCGGTAGCTGCGCTCAATGTAAGTGTGTGGTTAATTCTGGCGGTGGCTCTATGTTACCCACTGAGGGGTCACACTTTACTAAGCGCGATGCAGCCGAAGGCTGGCGCTTAAGCTGTCAGGTGCCTGTGAAGCAAGATATGGAAATTAATGTCCCAGAGGAAGTGTTTGGGGTTAAACAATGGGAATGTACTGTAGAGTCTAACCCGAACGTTGCAACGTTTATTAAAGAG
>CAYZQH010000154.1:0-7803 GCA_964480055.1 uncultured Cellvibrionaceae bacterium | reverse complement strand
TAAGAGAGCGCAAGTGAATAAGTCTATTGCCGTCTGTTTGAGCCTACTTCTGGGCTTAGCACTGTCCGTTGTCTCCTCCGCTGCCCCCGTCATTATCCCTTCGCCGCCGCAATTAGCCGCCAAGGCCTATTTGTTGATGGATGCCACCACCGGTGAAATTTTAATCGAAAACAATGCAGACCTACCGTTACCGCCGGCAAGCTTGACCAAAATGCTAACCAGCTATGTGGTATCTGATGAGATTGCCCGAGGCAAACTCAAAGAAGATGACATGGTACTGATTACCGACGATGCTTGGCGCCGAGGTGGCTCTAAGAGTGGTAGCTCTACCATGTTTTTGGACCCGCGCACTAAGGTACCTGTGATTGATTTGTTGCGCGGTGTCATTGTGCAGTCGGGCAATGATGCTTCTATTGCCTTGGCGCAGCATTTAGCGGGCAGTGAAGATGCCTTTGCTGAGGTGATGAATCAGTACGCGCAGTTGCTTGGCATGACCAGTAGCCATTTTAAAAATGCCACGGGCTGGCCAGCAGAAGGGCACATAACCTCTGCGCGAGATTTAGGCATATTAGCCAGAGCGGTGATTAACGATCACCCTGAGCATTACTCTTTATACTCTGAAAAATACTTCACTTATAACGGCATTAATCAACCCAACCGCAACCGCTTACTGTATACAGATTCATCGGTGGATGGCCTTAAAACAGGGCACACGCGCGAGGCCGGGTATTGCCTGGTAACGTCTGCTCAAAAGCAAGGAATGCGCTTGATATCAGTAGTGTTGGGGGCTAAGTCGGATGCAGCGCGTGCTGTGGAATCTCAAAAGCTATTGGCGTACGGGTTTCGGTACTATCAAACCTATGGCTTATATAAGGCTGGAGAGGAGTTAAAGCAATCTAAGGTATGGAAGGGTATGACAGACAGCATTGCATTAGGCGTTGCTGAAGATGCCACCATAACCATCCCCCGCGGTGCCAAAGATAAGTTAGAAGCAGAAATACAAGTAGATACCTTAATTGAGGCGCCAATTACCCAGGGGCAGGTACTGGGTGAGCTAGTGGTGAAGTTAGAGGGGACCGTGGTATTTCAAGAAGATTTAGTCGCCTTAAGCCCCGTGGAGCAAGCAGGATTTTTTAGGCGCTTATTAGATGCACTTATTATTTTTGTAATGGGTATGTTTGAGTAATGACAGAGCAAAAACCGCCCAAAATTGAGTTTCCGTGTGAAAATTACCCCATTCGTGTCATGGGGGATGCAGGGGAGGCCTTGCAGACGTTTGTTCTAGAAACCTTTGATAAGCACTGCCCAGGTTTTGACCGCTCAATAGTGCAAGTTCGCCCAAGCAGTAAAGGGCGGTACGAATCAGTGCTGGTCACAATTACCGCTACCGGAGAGCCGCAGCTGAAAGCATTATTTGAAGACTTAAAGCAAAATCCGGCCGTTAAAATGGTGCTGTAACCGCTTGTGAGTCAATTGTTGTTAGTTAAAACGCTAGGCACCAAGGCTTATGACACTGTATGGCAGGCCATGCAAGATTTCACCAATACACGCGGAGCCGAGCAAGACGACGAGCTATGGTTGGTGGAGCACCCCCCAGTGTTTACTCAAGGGCAGGCCGGAAAGCCAGAGCATCTGTTAGCGCCGGGCGATATCCCAGTAGTACAAACCGACCGCGGCGGCCAAATAACCTACCATGGGCCGGGCCAGATGGTGGCGTATCCGCTTTTAAATCTGCGCCGATTAAACATGGGTGTTCGGGATTTGGTCTCACACATAGAGCGCAGTGTGGTGACGCTATTGGCCGAGTATGATATTGACGCAAAAGCAAAGCCAGATGCCCCCGGCGTTTATGTGGCGGGGCGTAAAATTGCGTCTTTGGGGCTGCGCGTGCGTCGTGGCTGTAGCTTTCATGGCGTTAGCATTAATGTGGCTATGGACTTAACCCCGTTTTTAAGAATCAACCCATGTGGGTATAATGGACTAGAAATGACGCAAATAGGCGATTTACTTGCCACTGCGCCTTCTATGGAGCAGGTCCAAACTCAGTGGACTGCGCTTTTTGCTCAGCAAATTGGCCTAAAAGCCGTTATTAGCGCCCCATAAGGGCGAATATTAGAACCAAGGGGCCGCACCGGGCTCTGCTGCAAAGTAGTAACACTATGAACGATAAGCTCCCAGTAAAACGCACCCGTCGCATTGCCCAGGGTGAGAAGCTCCGTGATGCCGATAAGGTGGAGCGTATCCCTGTTAAAGTGATTGCCTCTGATGCCGTGCTGCGCAAGCCAGATTGGATTCGCGTAAAAGTGGCAGCCTCGCCCGAGGTAGACCGCATTAAAAAGCTATTGCGTAAGTCAAAGCTGTCTACCGTGTGTGAAGAGGCCAACTGCCCTAATTTAGGGGAGTGCTTTAGTGGTGGTACCGCCACATTTATGATCATGGGTGAAATTTGCACGCGCCGCTGCCCTTTTTGCGATGTGGGCCATGGCAAGCCAAACCCATTAGACGCAGACGAACCCAAGCAGCTAGCAGAAGCCATTGCTGAGATGCGTTTGAAGTATGTGGTGATTACCTCAGTAGACCGAGACGATTTACGCGATGGCGGTGCACAGCACTTTGCTGATTGCATCAGCCAGGCGCGTGAATTAAGCCCCAATTTAGAAGTTGAGATACTGACTCCAGATTTTAGAGGGCGGATGGATGTAGCCTTAGATACTTTGGCGCAAACTCCGCCAGATGTGTTCAACCATAACCTAGAAACCGTGCCCCGCCTTTATCGAGAGGCGCGCCCAGGCGCAAATTACAAATGGTCTTTAGAGTTACTGAAAAAGTACAAATTGTTAAAGCCCGATGTGTTAACCAAGTCTGGTCTGATGGTAGGCCTGGGTGAAGAAAAGGAAGAGATTTTTGAAGTAATGCGTGACATGCGTGCCCATGACATTGACATGTTAACCATTGGCCAATATTTACAGCCATCAAAAGACCATTTGCCTGTTAGGCGGTATGTCACTCCTGCAGAGTTTGATGAATACACTGCATTGGCGGATGAACTCGGGTTTACCCACGCCGCTTGCGGGCCATTGGTTAGGTCGTCCTACCATGCAGATAAACAAGCCCATGGCGAAGTGGTTAAATAAATCTAGAGGGCACGCTAAAATGCACTTTTTGTTCAATTGCTGCATCAGCTTCGTCCTCAAACCATCATTTAATTTACGTACGCCGCGACTCTCTGGGCAGAGTTTTTTTGCCCTCAAACAAAATGACCATTTTTAGATGTGTCCTAAAACCACGGGTTATAACGACGCTGAATACGCAGGCGCTGTTCCCCACCGTTGGCTGATAGAAGATATAGCCCACCAACCGCATTGGCTCAATACCGCTGTTCAATGGCACCATGATGAGTGGATGCGTCATGGGCAATGGGCGTTACTCAACGCAGAGCAAGCCCACAAAAACCTAATTGAGCGTCAGGCCTATATGCAAGCGCATTTGTGTACTGACATAGTCCCCAGTACCTTCGTCGCGCATGATAATCTCCACCTGTGGGGGACGGTAAGCCTTGTGTACTACACCTTAGATTCAGAACAAGCGCCGGGGATATGGTTAACCAATATGTACGTAGCGCCCGATTACCGCAGCCAAGGTGTGGGGAGTGCTTTATTAGCGTATGTGCATCAGTGGGCTGCAAGGCAGGGCATTGCACGTGTTCGCTTATACACGCACGACGCCGCGCGCTTTTATCTAAAACGCGGTTGGCAGTACGAGCGTGCAGCAACACTCAAAGGTCAAGCCATTGATATTTTGGGCTTAAACTTTTAGCGCTTTTATGGGTAAGCCCTTCGGTATTCTTTATTCCTAGTTTGCGTTTAATCATTATTTTTATACCTATTTTTAAATACTATTTCCTGCAAGCGTTGCGTGATAAAACTGAGTGCTTATAACGCCAATTACTTTTTTTGGAGGGGTTAGACCATTAGGTTTTTAGTGTCTGTGAAGCACTGCGCAATTACCTAACGTCAATCACCACCTATCTCAAGCACCGTCCATTCATCCCGCTTTAGCGCGTGTAGCGAGGGCTGGCTGCCATACTCAAGTGTATCTAGAAGTAAGCAAAATTCCGTAGGGTGTAGTATGAAGCAGCAAGGTTTTACCCTGATAGAGATGATGGCCGTAATTACCATTGCGGCTATTTTATTTGCCGTTGGTGTGCCATCGTTTGATGCGGTCATTAAACGTAACAATATTGAATCGTTACAAATGAAGTTAGCCAGTGCCGTATCTACCGCACGCTCAGAGGCCGCATCGCGTAATGCAATGGTTAGCATGTGTGCCAGTAATAATGCAACCAGTTGCAGTGGCACATGGAGTGATGGCTGGATTACCTTTGAGGACAACAATACTGACGGCGTATTGGACAACACAGAAATTGTCATTGATGTTTATGAGCATGCCACCGCTTACACGATTAGTGCAGAAGATAGCGGCGGCACGTCAGTGGCTTTAATGACGTTTTCTCAACAAGGGTACATGCAAGGTACAACCGCAACGTTATTCACCTTGTGTGAACCGGATAAAGATGTGAGTTACGCCAAAGGCTTATTTGTGAATGCCAGCGGCTTAATGATAAAAACCGTAGATACCGCAGACGGAGACTCTAGACACGATAATCCCTTTGATGCCTCCAATACTGACCCAGACGACCTTAGTTGTTAAGGTGGTACATTCCAATGTGCAAAAACGATATATGATTAACGTGGCAATTAAATATTGGAGTGTTTGGGTGCTTAATCATGAAGCCTAATCAAGGATTTAGCTTAATTGAAATATTGGTGGTGCTGAGCATCGTAGCAATTTTGGCCGGCATTGCTTACCCCTCTTATCAAGACTCGATTCGTAAAACCCGTCGTGCTGATGCTCGAGAGGCATTGACGCGTGCCGCCAGTATGCAAGAGCGGCATTTTTTCAAAAACAACCAGTACACCACAGATGCGGCAAGTTTGGGTGGTGTTAGCAGCACAGAAGGATACTACTCTATTACAGTGCTAAGTAACTCTGTGTCTTGCACCACAAATGGCGTGACCTACCCATGTTTTACCATGGTTGCTACGCCTACAGGCGCGCAAGCCACAGACAAAACCTGCGGACTGCTTCATGTGGATCACACAGGGCGTAAGCGCAGCTTCGATACCACCAATTCCCCCATCACTGAAAACACTACATCTGGCAAATGCTGGTAGTTTTTACGCTTCGCGTATTCCACATTTTTGTATCAAAAAACCTGTGATTTAACACGATATAACGGATTTGTTTGTCTAATTTCGTCTTATTCCTTTTTGTAAATGGCGTGGTTTTGATAGGCCTAAATACTAGGCCGTTGATGTTGGTTATAAGCCTTTGCCTCCGTAACCATGGGGCTTTCAGGCGTTTATCGGTGGGGGCTACCTCTGGTCTTAAGCCGTGGATATTGCTTCTTTTGGCTTCTACCTTTAGAGGAAGATTCACCGTTTTATTTTTTAAGGCGAATGCCATGAACATTGCTAAACAAAAGCCTCATAAAAACCAAGCTGGCACCTCGTTAATTGAAATGATGGTTGCACTGTTTGTATTAGCCATTGGTTTGCTGGGTGTGCTTTCTATGCAGGTTAAATCTATGCAGTTTAATCAAAGCGCATACTATTACGCGCAAGCCGTGTACTTGGCGAACGATATTTTAGAAAGCATGCGTTCTTCACCCGCGCAAGCAGATACCTATTTGCTTGATCTGACCGATGTTACTCCAGCGTCGAGCAAAAATTGTGAAACTTCTAATGAAGTTTGTAGTACAGCGGAAATGCGAGATTGGACGTTAAACCAATGGCGTACCAATGTAAGTAATACTTTATCTGCAGGCCGATCAGCCGTTTCTAGCAACGGGAATTTTTACACAATTACGGTCCAGTTTGATGACAGCCGGTCTGAGGCGGCAGGCACTGAAGGCCCAAGTTTAAGCGAATACGTTTTAGTGACAGAGATATAGGAGCCAGCGATGCGTACATCATGTAAAGGGCTCGCAGCCAAGCAGTCGGGTTTATCCATCGTCGAGCTAATGGTGTCTTTGGTCATCAGTATGGCGGTAGTGGCAGGCTCCATTCAGGTGGTTACTTCCAGTAAACGCAGCTTCATCGATCAAGACGAGGTAACGTTTATCCAAACCAATGCGCGCTATGCCATTGATTTATTGGCGCGTGATGTACGCATGGCAGGCTTTATGGGTTGCGCGTCGCCAAGCTCCGTAATGATTGCAAACTCAATTGACGATAATGCAGGTGGGTTTATTGGTACTCAAGGTATTGAGGGGTTTGAAGGAGAGGCAGACACCAATGACTTTCCTGCGTTTTATCAAGGCGCGGCAACGGTTGGCACCGACTCCGTTATTGTGCGGCGTGCTTCCGATGATAACGCCTTGGATGTAAAAACACACAACGCAAACTCCGCAACCGTTCACTTGTGGGGTAATCATAGTTTTGACAAAGGTACCAGTTTAATTATTGCCGATGCCAGTTGTAGAAACATTGGTCTGTTTCAGGTGAGTGGGCCCAACGGGTTACCCGCAGGTCATTTGGTTCATAACACCGGCTCGGGTACCGATAATTGCACAAAAATTATTAAAGGTGATTTTGTGTGTGAGCCCGGTTGCACAGCTACTAAATGTGCCGGCGCTACAACAGCGGCAGGTAGTTACGGCCCGGGGTCAAAAATTATGGCCTTTGTGGCCCACGCTTATTTTATTGCTGAATCTGACTTAATACCGGGTATGCCAGCGTTAAAGCGTCGAGCCTTGAATACATCGGGTACAGACATTGAGGAGTTGGCCATTGGTGTGGAAGATTTAGAGCTGCTATATGGTGTTGACTCCGACGGTGATGGCTCAGTAGACCAGTATAGAAAGGCTGACCAAATGGATGTTGACAATAGTGGCACCATTAATAGCGACGACTGGGATCAAGCACTGGCGGTAAAAATAAGCTTAGTGTTTCGCTCACAAAAAGAAGTACTCCCAGCGGCGGAGGCTAAAAATTTGGCCGGTACTGTTTACAACGATCGTTACATACGTCAGGTGGTGAACTCCACTGTACGTATTCGTAATAGGGGCTAGTTCATGAATAAGATGCATTCATTCAAGTATCAAAGCGGCGCTACTCTGGTCATTAGTTTAATTATTTTGGCCATAGTGACTTTAATGGGCGTTTCAAGCATGCAATCCTCCAACACAGAGTTAAAGGTTGCAGCCAGTATGCGTGACAGGGGCTTGGCCTTTGAAGCTGCTGAAGCGGCGTTAACAATTGTAGAAGAGGATTTGGCCACTAACCCGCCTACCATTCCCAATTTAATTTCCACATGCGCAGGTGCTAGTTGCTATAACTCTACGTGTACGGGGGGAACATGTTTTGACGGAGATTATCTGCTGACTGACCGCATGCTCCAATGCCAAGTAGCTGGTTACGCGGATACTACTCAGCGCGTAGAATTTTGGAGTGACACCACATTGGATGTATGGAATAACACAGGCCGACACAAAACAGTACTAGTGGATAGCATCACTACGCCCGTTAAATATATTGTTGAATTTTTGTGTTACGTACCTCGAGATAAAGATACTGCATTTGACACGTCTAACCCGGATGGTGGCGCACCTTTATTTCGAATTACAGCTTTGGCGGAAGGCAATGGTAACCGCGCGTCGGTAGCGTTGCAGTCTACATATAAAGTTTTGAACTGATATCAATGTATGGATATTAAAGCGGTAACAGGTGGTTCTATGAGCAC
>CAYZQH010000153.1:0-7806 GCA_964480055.1 uncultured Cellvibrionaceae bacterium | reverse complement strand
TGTAGGTCTGATAAGCGAAGCGCCATCTGACACTAGGCGCTAAAAGCAAAAAACTCCGGCGTCGATGCTTTTACTGCCCTTGCTGCTCAGTTAACTTATCGAGCAATTCCAAATCTCTTACTGCGCCCTGATCTGCACTGGTGGCAAGTAAGGCGTAAGCCTTAAGGGCAGCGCTGACCTTGCGTGGGCGTGGGTTGGCAGGTTTCCAACCTTTTTTAGTTTGCTCTGCGCGGCGTTTTTTTAGCTCTTCATCACTGATCATCACGTCAATGCTGCGGTTAGGAATGTCTATCTTAATTGGGTCACCATCTTGAATAAGACCAATGGCACCGCCTGCGGCGGCTTCGGGTGAGGCGTGACCAATAGACAGGCCAGAGGTGCCACCACTAAAGCGGCCGTCGGTTAATAGCGCGCAGGCTTTGCCTAGCCCCTTTGATTTTAAATAGGAAGTTGGGTAAAGCATTTCTTGCATACCTGGGCCGCCTTTTGGGCCCTCGTAGCGCACAATCACAACATCGCCCGCTTTGACTTTATCGCTAAGAATATTACTGACAGCTTCATCTTGAGATTCGGTTACGTGCGCCTTGCCTTCAAACAGCAAGTTGCTGTCATCAACGCCCGCGGTTTTTACGACACAGCCCTTTAGTGCAATATTGCCGTACAGCACAGCCAAGCCCCCTTCGTTAGAGAACGCGTGCTTTAAGGAGCGAATACACCCTTGTTTACGATCTGCGTCTAGGGTTGGCCAGCGAGTATTTTGGCTGAAGGCTTCCTGGGTGGGGATACCGGCGGGGCCTGCTTTATAAAACTGCACGACCTCTTGCGACGGGTTAAGGGTTAAATCCCATTTCTCAATAGCGTCTTTTAAGGTTTTGCTGTGTACGGTACTGCACTGGGTATCGAGTAAGCCCGCACGATCTAGCTCACCCAATATGGCCATAATGCCGCCAGCGCGGTGAACATCTTCAATGTGATACTTTTGGGTATTTGGTGCTACCTTGCAAAGTTGTGGAACCTGTTTACTCAGCTTATCGATGGTTTTTAGGTCGAAATCAACTCCGGCTTCGCGGGCAATACCCAGCAAGTGCAAGATGGTGTTGGTACTGCCGCCCATGGCAATGTCCAATGCCATGGCGTTTTTAAAGGCCGCCGCGTTGCCTATATTTCTAGGCAGAACGCTTTCGTCGTCTTGCTCGTAGTACTGACGGGTAATTTCTACGATGCGCCGCCCGGCAGTTTCAAACAGCATTTTTCTATCGGCGTGGGTGGCCAAGGTTGTCCCGTTTCCTGGCAAACTTAAGCCCAGCGCTTCGGTCAAACAGTTCATAGAGTTGGCAGTGAACATTCCTGAGCACGAGCCACAGGTTGGGCAAGCGCTACGCTCATATTCGGCAACGGTCTCATCGGATACCGAGTCATCCGCGGCGATGACCATTGCATCAACCAAATCCAAACCGTGCTCGGAAAGCTTGGTTTTTCCGGCCTCCATCGGGCCACCGGAGACAAAAATCACAGGAATGTTTAAACGCATGGCGGCCAGCAACATTCCAGGAGTGATTTTGTCACAGTTGGAAATACACACCAGCGCGTCTGCACAGTGGGCATTGACCATGTACTCAACTGAGTCGGCTATAAGGTCGCGGCTTGGTAGACTGTAGAGCATACCGTCGTGACCCATGGCGATACCATCATCTACGGCAATGCTATTAAATTCTTTTGCTACGCCGCCAGCGGCTTCAACCTGCCTAGCAACCAATTGCCCCATATCTTTAAGGTGCACATGGCCGGGTACAAATTGGGTAAAGGAGTTGGCGATGGCAATAATGGGTTTTTGAAAGTCATCGTCCTTCATGCCCGTGGCGCGCCAGAGGGCTCGCGCACCGGCCATATTGCGGCCTTCAGTGGTGGTTTTGGATCGGTACTTCGGCATATCAAACTCGTTGAGGTGTTTTTTGCAAGGAGGCGAATTTTAGCACGAGGAAGGGGGGAGATGCGCTTGATGCTAGACGCCCGAAGCTAAGGGTTGTTCGAACGAAGCGGATTTGATTCTGGTTATGGAGTCTGATCTTAGCCTTTAGTGTGGCAAACCTATCCGTTAATAGTACGTGGCATCCACTCAGCGCCTCTAGACTGACGCCAATAGCGTTGGGTAATGCTTACTCAGCTGCTTTTGTAAAAACGCATAGCGCGTAAATTGCTTGTGCTCGGGCTTTAAGGTGCCGACGGCGCGCAGGCTGCGGCGACAAAGCTTCTCGTAAGAGGGGGTAGCACCAGAGCGCTCTGTAGCGGCAGTAACGGCTTGAATTAAATTAAGGTTCAAGCCCACATGTTTCGGGTACGCGTTGATGGCTTGATTAAATACCTCAATGGCGCTGTCATAATCTTTTTGATCGTACGAGTTGATCCCACTTTTGGTGAGCTTGGTGGCCTCCTGTTTACCGTCATCACTGATCGGTTCACTGGTAATGCCGTCTATAATGCGTAGGAGTTTTTCATCGTCGGCGTGCGTTGCGGCCAAAGATGTCAAAATGGCGCGTGCTTGGCCTTCTTCATTCATGGTATGCAGTGTGCGAGCAAACTCTAAGCTTGCGTCCACCGAGGGGTTTTTAAGGTTACTGTACATGTATTTGGATTTTTCAGTGGCTTCCTTGGCCTCCGCCTCCTTACCCTGGCTTTGAAATAGCTGTGCTTCAACCATGCTCGTTTGCGCTTCTACCTCTGGCGCATTGCTGTATTTTTTTTTGGCGCGCTCTAAGTACGTCATGGCCTGTTTAACCATGCCGTTGCCTTCACTGGGGCTGTCTTTGGCGCGTACCACGTCAGAGACTTTTCTGGCGTAGTTAAAGTAGTCTTGAGAGGATTCATAACACGAGTTAGATCCCCATTTAATGGCGTTTAAATGGGACTTCATGGACAGCTCGTCGTCGCCGTTAACATCGGCAAGTTCTGCCAACTCCCTATGACGGTGGACCGATTTAGGAGAAACTTGTGAGGCTTTTTCCGTGGCCTTTTGTGCGCTGATATTGTCGTGTTTGGATGCATGAACTTTTGACAGTAAATCATGTGCTTCAATATAACGACTATCTTCTTTGATGATGTCTTCTAACACGTCTTCGGCGGCGTCTAGCTTACCCATTTCAAGTAAAGTTTTGCCCATGCCTAGTTTGGCCCAAACTAAGGGTTTTTTGTCTAGAACGCTTTCGTAAAGCTGCTGTGCATCTTTTAGTTGACGTAATAAAAAGAGCAGCTGCCCCTTCATTTTGATGCAGTCTGCTGCATAGCGGCTGCCGGCCGATATCATATCGTTGCAATATTCCAGGGCCTTTTTATAATCCCCGTCAGAAATGGACTGCTTGATAGGGAGCAGTGCTTCATGGCGAACAATGGCGCGGTTTAAGCGGGTACGAAGTGAGGCTTCTGTATAGGGCTTGGTGATGTAGTCATCGGGTTGGCACTCCAGCGCACCAAGTACCATTTCACGTGAGGACTCTCCGGTTAGCATCACAAACAAACTGGTCATCAACAAAACACGCAGGTAGCGAACTTCCTCTAGTACCTGCTGGCCATCTTTACCTACGCCCAAGTTATAGTCGCACATCACAATGTCGTATCGGTTGCGATTACAGAGCTTTATGGCTTCTTCCCCGTCGGCGGCGGTATCCACAGATTCTGCGCCAAAGTTACGTAATATACGAGTGAGTGAGCCGCGAATTTCGGGGAAGTCATCAATGACCAAACACTTTTTCTTGTTATAGATTTTGATGATGTCGATTTGGCGCATGTCTGCTGCGGCGGGTTCCATGAACGTGCTACCTAAGTTGCGTCTGAGGGATAAATTTGGACGGTGACATTTACTTCAGCATAGACCGAAAGTGATAAGACGGCGAATAAGCCAAGCGGAGCGTTTACGGAGTTTAAGAGGGGACTTTGCTGGTAGCAACTGGCTGCCCAGCAAGCGTGAGTATCACGTTGAGCAACACGTCCCAGGGGTTTTGTAGACGGTTCATCCCTTTTACGGTTTGATCAATGTGAGCGCATTGAATGAGAAGGGCTTCTAATTGCGGTTGTGATAGACGAGCCAGGGCGCGTTTGACCAAGGGCAAGCGTTGAGGGAAGACGCCGTGCGACCGGGCTTGGCTGTCTATATTTTGCCCCCGTTGCTGTACTTGTTTGAGCGATAACAGCATGCGGATGTCGCGACTGGCAGCCCATAGCACCACGATGGCGTCGGTGCCTTCTGCTTTTAACCCACTCAGCGAGGTACTGGCAGCGCGTGTATTGCCAGCAAGGGTTTTGTCCATTAGGCCAAATACGTCAAAGCGCGCGCTATCGAGTACTGCGCTGGCCATGGTGGTTGCGTCAATGACGCCTTCTGGGGCCAGTAGTTTGAGCTTTTCTATCTCTTGAATGGCGGCCAATAAATTACCCTCTACTTTATTGGCAAGCACTTCTATCGCGGCGCTGTCGGCGTTCAAGTTAGCTTGACGCATCCGCCCTTCTATCCAGCGCGGCAAATGTTGCTCGTTGATGGGCCAAACAGTCACAATAACGCCAATTTTATCCAGCGCTTTGCACCACTTGCCGTTTTGCACAGAGCGATCAAGCTTGGGGCTTACCAGCATCAAAACGGTGTCTTCTGGCGGGTTGGCACAATACTCTTGCAAAATTTTACTGCCTGCGTCACCAATTTTTGTGGTGTGCATACGAATCTCTATGAGCTTTTTTTCCGCAAAGAGGCTAAAGCTATTGGCACTTTGAAGCAGTTGGGGCCACTGAAATTGTACATTGGTATGGTGAAGCTCGCGCTCGCTAAACCCTTGAGTACGTGTTTCTGCACGCAGCGTGTCGCAGGCCTCTTGGACCAATAAGGGTTCATCGCCACTTATGATGTAAACCGGCTTTAGTGCAGGCTTGAAGGTTTTGGTTAACTGCTCGGGGTTAATTTTGGCCATGGCTGGCGGGTACTTTATCTAAAAGGCGAACGGCCAGTTCACGGCGCATTTCATTGAGTAGGGTTTTTTCTTCTTCGTTTTTAGCCACCGTGCTGGCAGGGTCAAAGTCGAACACGCGCTTTGTGTGCAGTGTTTTTACTGCGGTTTTGGGGATTGATGGGCCCGAATAACGGTACGAAACATTCAAGGTGAGCTCATATTGTGAGGCCGAGCCAATTGAGGTGACCGCTATGGTGCGCCGGTTTAGAGTTTCACGCCCCAGGTGGAGCTGCAGCACTGCACCATTATCAATGCGAATGCCGTTTTGCTGCATGACCTCGCCGGTGGTTAACACCAGCGGCTCAAAGCGGTTTTCCACCACTAGGTCTAGCGCTTCGGGCCGCATGCCGCTATCAAGGCCGCGTAAATGCCACCCGCACGCGCAGAGCCAGCAAATCACAGTGAAAGTTAGTGTCCAGCGGAGCGGTCGGTGCCATTTATTTTGCAACGATATTTACCAATTTGTTGGGAACAACAATGACTTTAACCACGGCTTTACCCTCAAGAAACTTGTCAACATTGGGCTCTGCTATGGCTAATGTTTCCAAAGTGGCTTTGTCTGAATCTATAGATGCTTCAAATTTACCACGCATCTTGCCGTTAACTTGAACCACTATGGTGGTGGACGAGCGAGCCAGGGCCGCCTCATCGGCACTGGGCCATGGGGCATCTAGTAAATCATTGGTATTGCCTAAGTTACGCCACAGTGTGTGTGTGATGTGCGGGGCAATGGGTGCGAGTGCCAAGGTGGCCGTCTCTAGGGCTTCACGCTCTACCGCTAAGCCTAATGGCGTGGCGCGATCGGCATGTTTGTTCACCTCATTGAACAGCTCCATAACAGCGGCAATGGCGGTGTTAAACGTTTGCCTTCTGCCGTAATCGTCGGTGACTTTTTGAATGGTCTCGTGGGTTTTGCGACGCAGGGCTTTTTGTGTGTCATCTAAAGCGCTAGCATCCAGTGTGCCAGGTTCTCCGGCAACAAGGTGGCCTTCGGCTGTGCGCCACAGTTTTTTCAAAAACTTGAAGGCGCCGTCCACGCCAGACTCTGTCCACTCTAAGCTTTGCTCTGGCGGGGCGGCAAACATAGAGAACAAGCGCACGGTGTCGGCGCCGTACTGCTCAATTAGGTCTTGTGGGTCTACGGTATTACCTTTAGATTTAGACATCTTGGTGCCATCTTTAAGCACCATGCCTTGGCAAAGCAAACGCTCAAAGGGTTCGTCGCAGGCCACCAAACCTTCGTCGCGCATGAGCTTGTGAAAGAAGCGGGCATACAGCAAATGCAAAATGGCGTGCTCAATGCCGCCAACATATTGGTCTACCGGCAGCCAGTAATTGGCTTTATCTGGGTCCACCAGGCCTTCGGCGTTGGGGCTGGTATAGCGCGCGTAATACCAAGAGGACTCCATAAAGGTATCGAAGGTGTCGGTTTCACGCTCTACGGCTTGGCCGTCTAGCTCGTCTTTACACCAGTCGGCGTCAGCCTTGATGGGGGAGTGCACGCCGTCCATGACCACATCTTCTGGCAAGAGCATGGGCAAGCGGCTTGCAGGAACCGGGATTTCCCCGCCGTCGGGTAAATTAAAAATGGGGATGGGCGTGCCCCAGTAGCGCTGGCGGGATACGCCCCAGTCGCGTAGACGAAAGTTGGTGGTAACCTTGCCGTTACCCGCGGTGGTTAGGGTTTGAGCAATGGCTTCAAATGCGGCGTCAAAGTTTAAGCCGTCATATTCACCGGAGTTAACCAATAGGCCTTTGTCGGTAAAGGCGGCTTCATCAAGGTTGATGGCGTTCTTACCTTCGGGGGCGATGACTTGTTTGATGTCTAGCCCGTATTGTTTGGCAAATTCGTAGTCCCGTTGGTCGTGTGCCGGCACCGCCATCACCGCGCCAGAGCCGTAATCCATCAAGACATAATTGGCGACCCATACGGGCACTTCTTCACCGGTAATGGGGTGAAGCGCTTTGATGCCAGTATCTAGCCCTTTTTTACCCATGCTGGCCAAATCGGCTTCTGCCACCGATTGCACTTTGCATTCGTCAATAAAGGTGGCCAATTCGGCATGGTTTTTGGATAGCTCTAAGGCGATGGGGTGTTGCGCGGCCAAGCTTACATAGGTAACGCCCATGAGTGTATCTGGGCGCGTGGTGTAGATATCAAACCCGGTGTGCTCAGCCACTGGCTCGGCAAGTTTGAAGTGCATTTCCACACCGCGGCTTTTCCCTATCCAGTTGCGCTGCATGGTTTTGACCTGCTCGGGCCAGTTGGGCAGCTTGTCTAGGTCGTTGAGTAATTCCTCGGCGTAGTCGGTAATGCGAATAAACCACTGTGGGATTTCTTTGCGCTCTACTGCAGTGCCACAACGCCAGCAGCCGCCGTCTTCAACTTGCTCATTGGCCAGCACGGTTTGGTCGTGAGGGCACCAATTGACGGAGGAGACTTTTTTATAGGCCAAGCCCTTTTCGTATAGGCGAGTAAAAAACCACTGCTCCCAGCGGTAATAGTCAGGCTTACAGGTGGTGACCTCTCTAGACCAGTCAAAGCCAAAGCCCAGGGCCTTAAGCTGCGTGCGCATATAGTCGGTGTTTGCGTAGGTCCACTCGGCCGGGGCTGTGTTGTTTTTAATGGCCGCATTTTCTGCAGGTAAGCCAAAGGCATCCCACCCCATTGGGTGCAGCACGTTTTTGCCCTGCATACGCTGATAGCGAGCAATAACGTCTGAAATGGTGTAATTACGAACGTGCCCCATATGCAAGCGCCCGCTGGGGTAAGGGAACATGGCCAGGCAGTAAAACTTATCTTTACTTGGGTCTT
>CAYZQH010000152.1:0-7814 GCA_964480055.1 uncultured Cellvibrionaceae bacterium | reverse complement strand
ATTTATTGGGTGCTGAACTGGGTCATACCCCGGCCTTGCTATACCCCGTTATAGAACAGGCGGTGGCAGCTTTGCCCGCTGGGACGAGTAATATTTGTGTATTTGTTCATCCAGACGATTTACAGCACATAGAGGATTCGTTTGCTGGCAAGAGGGGAGATTGGCGCTTTATGGCGGAGCCTTCCTTAGCACGTGGCGGATGTAAAGTGGAGTCCGCCACTGGTGCGGTTGATTATTCTGTAGAGCACCGGCTTGAACAATGGCTATTGGCTGCAGAGCAAAAATCTGCAGAGCCACCCGAGCCTTTACCCGACTATCGCAGCCAACACCAAAAAACCGTAGAAGCGCAATTGCCAAGTGAGCCCGAAATAGCAGAGCCTACAGAGAACAACACAATTGAGCCGCCCGTAGAAACCGAGCATCAACCTAAAGAAGAACCAAATAGTGACGCGCCAAGTGCGCCAGAGGCTGAGTCAAATTCCTTATCGCCTGCACCACAAAAGCCGCAAAATGTAGAGGCTAACGAACCTCCTCAACCCATTCATGCATCTGAAGACGTGCAAGCGTCTAAACCCATCCCGCAAAAGTTGCCCCCCGATGACCAAACCGAATAAAGCTGTCGCCGAGCGTATTAATCAGCTTCGTCATTATGAGTCATTAAATGAGCCTCCGGTTTGTACCGGCCGCTTGACCAGGATGGTGGGGTTAACATTAGAAGCAGTGGGGCTTAATGTGTCTGTGGGTAACCAGTGCCGTGTGATGATGCCAAATGGGAATACGGTAGAAACCGAAGTGGTGGGTTTTGCCGAGGACAAAACGTTTTTGATGCCTGTGCAAAAAATGGAAGGGTTGCAGCCTGGCTCAAAAGTGGTTCCGGTAGAAAGTGGCAACGGCTTAAGTATTGGAATGAACATATTAGGCCGGGTAATTAATGGCTTGGGTGTGCCTTTAGATGATAAAGGCCCCCTACAAGGCGACAGTGTTATTAGCCTTTCGCCTTCTACCATCAACCCTTTACATCGGCACCCCATTGAGGAGCCGTTAGATGTCGGTATTCGCGCAATCAACGGGTTGCTCACCGTTGGTAAAGGGCAGCGTATTGGCTTGTTTGCTGGCAGTGGTGTGGGTAAAAGCGTACTTATGGGCATGATGACCAAATACACCGTAGCCGATGTAGTGGTAGTTGGACTTATTGGTGAGCGCGGTCGCGAGGTAAAAGAATTTATTGATCATATTTTGGGGGCGGAGGGCCTGGCCCGCGCGGTGGTGGTGGCAAGCCCTGCTGATGATGCGCCCCTAATGCGCTTGCGCGCTGCACAATTAGCTACCCGGGTTGCAGAATATTTTAGGGATCAAGGCAAGAATGTCTTATTGTTGATGGATTCTTTGACACGCTATGGGCAGGCTCAACGGGAGATTTCACTGGCCATTGGTGAGCCACCAGCCACAAAGGGCTATCCGCCTTCGGTGTTTGCGCGTATCCCAGAGTTGGTCGAGCGCGCAGGCAATGCCGACAAAGGTGGCGGGTCAATCACCGCCTTCTATACTGTATTAACCGAAGGGGACGACTTGCAAGACCCAATTGCAGACTCTGCGCGGGCTATTTTGGATGGCCATGTGGTGTTATCGCGCCGCCTGGCAGAGGAGGGCATATACCCAGCCATTGATGTGGAAGCGTCGATCAGCCGCGTAATGCCAAACATTGTTAAGCCGGACCATCAGAAGCAGGCATTGGAGTTTAAGAAGTTGCTGGCGTTATACCGTCAAAACAAAGACTTAATCACCATTGGGGCCTACAGCCCAGGGTCGGACCCAAATGTTGATCGCGCCATCGAGCGTCAATCGCACTTGGTGGATTTTATTGGCCAAAGCATTTCGCAAAATGCGCCGTTTGCACAAAGTATTCATCAGTTAGGCACAGTGCTTACTCCAGCGGATGCAAAATCAGGTGCCGCTGGCGGGCAGGGCCAACCAAACAACCAAACTCAACACCCTAATACCCGGCAGCCGGTGTAGGTGTAAGTACAGACGTAGGTATCTATGGCAACACGTGCAGATCGGTTACAAGTGGTGGTTGAGCTGGCCGAGCAAGCCGAAAACTTGGCCGCAGAGGCGCTCAATTTAGCCCGCGACCAACACCAGCGGGCCGAACAAAAGCACCAAGAGCTGAATCTTTACCGTCAAGATTATCAACAAAGCTTAAGCGCTACGGGCATTTCGCAATCTGCTGATTCCATTGCCCGTGCTCGGGGGTTTCTTAATCAGTTAACCCAGGCCGTTGAGCAACAGCAAAGTATTAGGGACCAGTTCTTTATACTGTTTGAGCAAAAAAAAACCGCGTGGCACAAGGCGCATCTTAAATTTAAAGCCCTCACAGACCTCGTAAAAAAAATGGAGCAAGAACACCAAAAGGAATTGAGTAAAAAAGAAGAAAAAATGCTAGATGAGTGGGTCACCCTTGGTTTTGCCCGCAAAGGCAACAGCCAAAATATTCAGCTGTAGCAGCTTCTTACGCTGCACAAATAATCAACACCGGCAATTGTATAATCCACCTGTGATATAGAATCAGTTGTGGTATTGAGTTTCGTTTATACGTTATGGTTAACGAATTAATTCACCACTACAGCGTGGAGGCTTTATGAGTGAACAAAGTATAAAAGGAACCTGCCTTTGTGGCGGCGTTACCTACCAGGTAACCGGGAATCTGGGAGTTTTTCAGTATTGTCATTGCTCCCGGTGCCGAAAAGTGACGGGCAGCGCCCATGCTTCGAATTTGTATGTTGCACTAGAGGATTTTAAATGGCTAAACGGTGAGCCCTTAGTGGCGACGTTTGTGCCAGAGCACACCAAATACTTTTGTACAGCCTTTTGCAAGCAGTGTGGTAGCAACTTGCCTTGGTTATCAAAAAACGGCAAGACGGTGATAGTGCCTGCCGGCACACTAGATGAGCACCCAGGGATAGAGCCGGTTCAAAGTATATTTTGCGCGTCAAAGGCGCCGTGGTATATGGCACCCAGTGGGTTGCCAGAATACGACACCCTCCCACCAAAGAAGAGTTAGCACTTTTTGGCAGGGTGTTTGCCCCGAGGTTTGATACAGGGGTGTGCCAAATTGTTTTAAGCACCTATGACCGGCGCCTATTCTCCCTTTCATAGTGAAATTTCTATAAAACGCCGCTTGGTAGGCGTTTGAGCGCCTTGATCTGGGGTATATTCCCAGGTTATTCAGTTTGCTCTGGGGGGCACTATGTGGATAACTAAATTGGGCTTGAGCCGGTCATTTAAGGGGTTAATGACGGCAGGCGTTATACTGGTTGCGGGGTTTTTGGTTGGATGCGGTGCGCAAGATGAGCCCGCCTTTAGCGGTGGTTCGTCCAGTAGCTCGTCGTCTTCAAGCAGTTCTTCCTCAAGCAGCTCTTCTAGCAGTTCGTCGTCTAGCTCTAGCAGTTCGTCAAGCGGTAGCCTCAGTAATGCGGTCGTTAACACTGGGCGGTATTCTTTGTTTTCTAAAGCCAGCGGGTTACCCATGGAGGTTTGGCAATATAGCCATGATAACGGCGCGTCTATACGCCAATACACCGCAATGGGGCTGCTCAATCAACGTTTTGATGTGGTGGATTTAGACAACGGCTATTACGCCATTTTGGCGGCTCACAGTGGCAAAAGCTTAGATGTAAAACAGCGGAACATGGACGAAGGCGGTGTGGTTCAGCAGTACGATTACGTCAGTGAATCCCAACAAATGTGGAAGATAGAGCCCACTGGTGGCGGTTTTTATCGCATTATTTCTAAGCTATCGGGTAAAGTGCTGGGCGTCGCTGGTGATAGCGCGGATAAAAGTGCTCAAGTTCGGCAGTTTGCCTACACAGGGCAGGATAATCAGTTGTGGCGCTTTCAGCTCGAGGCACCTTCGCATAACTTTACAAACTTAGTCTGGAGTGACGAGTTTAATTATGAAGGGTTACCGGACCCAGCCTACTGGAGTTATGAAAAGGGTATGGTACGTAATAACGAAGCGCAGTACTACACTGTAGCACGGTCTAAAAATGTGGATGTTAGACATGGTTTACTTACTATTACTGCGCACAAAGAGGACTACGATAAAGCGAAGTACACATCCGTTAGTATGCATACGCGCGGTAAACAAAGCTGGACATATGGTCGCTTTGAGATGCGCGCACGCTTAGATACGCGCGCGGGGTTGTGGCCAGCGTTTTGGATGTTGGGGCCTGGTAAATGGCCCGAAGGCGGTGAGATTGACATTATGGAATATTACCAAGGGAAGATACTGGCCAACGTGGCCTGGAAGGCCGACAACAGTGATGCTTGGTCTGCCTCTTGGGACTCCGCTACACGTCAATTACGGCGCTTGCGATTTCAGCATTCAAATTGGGATGACCGTTTTCATGTGTGGGCGATGGATTGGGACGAAAATGAAATTCGCCTATATGTGGATGGCATTTTGATGAACAGTACCAAACTTAATAATACCAATAACCCCGACGGTTCTAATCCGTTTAGAGGCAAGCCATTTTACGTGCTGATCAATTTAGCACTTGGTGGCAACAATGGCGGAAGTCTTTCCGGTACTCAGTTTCCGGCTAAATATGAAGTGGATTACGTTCGGGTTTATCAATAGGGCAGTGGCGATCCCAAACCATGTTAAGACAACACCAACTTAGAGGTGCCCATGGCGGGCTATTGATGAATAATTTTGAGTAGGTACGGTTTATCTTTTTGGTAATAGCTGGCGTTAATACTGGGGTTGGAAAGGTCAAATACATTCTTTTTGGTCTCATCCAGAAGCTTTAAAGCCCCCCAAAAGTGAATGTTAAATAGTTTGTCGAACTGTCCTGATTCGTGGGCCTTTTTTAAACCGTACTCAATTCGCGTTGCTAGCGCTTTGTTATTTTTATTAACAAAAAAGTACATGGGTAAATAAGTATAAATGGCCACATTCTTAACAACGGCCAGGTTAGGTACGCGGGCCTTGTTCGCAAAATATTCTTGCTCTACCTCATACACCCCGCGCATGAGCAATTGATATCGGTCTTTGGCTAACATGGGTAAAAGCGACGAGTAATTGTGGGCATAAACCACCTCAAAACCGTGGTGAGTTAATATATCTGACGTGGACCAGCCTTTACCCTGCCCAATTTTAAAGCCTTTTAAGTCTTCGATGGTTTGTACGGCGCGAATTGCATCAAGGTGTTTTTTTGTCGTAAAAAACAATCGGTAGCTGGCTAACCCCTTAAGCAGTGGAAATTGAATTATAAGTGCTGTATCGAGCCACTCTTTCTTAGGCATGTTGGTTGCCACTGACAAACGATTGTTCGCAAGCTCTCTTAGCTGCCGTTCAATGGCGGTTTGTTGAGTTTGCTGGGCTAGTTCGTATGGCCCGAATTTTTCCACAGAGTTGTCAAGTGCGAGCTTGAGCAGCTCATCTACGTACCTTCTGTGCAGAGCGGGGCGCTCCATATAGGGGATAGTTATTTCCGTTACAGGCACAGACGCGCCGCTGGCTTGAACACCAGCAGACATCAGTAGGCAGGTAAGAACGCAAAACGCTTTCATACTTAAGGGGCCGTAGACCATACTATAGGCGTCACTGTATTTTCTAATGGTTTTAGTTTAGCTAATAGCGGCTTGTAAGCGTACTGCTTTGTCCAAAAAACGGCAAGTAAAGTGGGCGTTATACCAGCGGCCCCTGCTTGGGGCGGCCCCGGTTGAATGGTCGGTCGCCTAGTACCCAAAAAGCTTAGCCTCGTGGTTGTCCGTGGCTACTGCCGGTATTGCTAGTGGTTAACAGTAAGAGGTGGTGTAACCGCAGAGTTTGGCGCCGCCAGGGTCGATAGTCGTGCTTTAATGGCGGCCTTAATGGTTGTGGCATCTAGCCCGTTTTGTGTCAGTTGCTGGCCACGGCTTGCGTGCTCCACAAATTTGTCCTCAATAGCAAGCTGTAAAACCGGTGTGTGAATATTATTTGCAGCTAACCATTCAATTACCGCACTGCCTGCGCCTCCGGCTTTACAGCCGTCTTCTAGGGTTACGAGCAACCGCATGTTGGCGCATTCTTTAGTAATTAACTCAGTATCTAAGGGTTTTATCCAGCGCATATCACAGAGGCTATAGCCTTCTTGTTTTGCAATGAATGCGGCTTCTCCCAGTAGGGCACCAAAGTTTAATATGCCTACGTTACTGCCACTGAGCACCGTTCGCCCTTTACCGGGTGGTAAAGGCGCAGCGTTTAGGTCAATGGGTACCCCTGGGCCGGTACCTCTGGGGTAACGTACCGCGGCGGGTCCTGTGTGATTGTAGGCACTTTGTAATAACTGGTAACACTCGTTTTCGTCACTCGGCGCAGCCAGTAGTAAATTTGGAATACAGCGTAAAAAAGCGATGTCAAATACGCCAGCGTGGGTTGGGCCGTCTTCGCCAACCAGCCCAGCTCGGTCGATGGCAAAGGTTACGTCCAACTTTTGCAGAGCGACATCATGGACCAACTGATCGTAAGCGCGCTGCAAAAACGTTGAATAGATGGCGACGACAGGCTTGTTACCTTCGCAAGCCAACCCTGCCGCTAGGGTCACTGCATGTTGTTCTGCAATGGCCACATCGTAATAGCGTGTTGGGTACTGTTTACTAAAGGGCACCATGCCAGAGCCCTCGCACATAGCCGGTGTAATCCCTGTAAGTTTGTTGTCTTTGTTGGCGGTGTCGCATAGCCATTGGCCAAAAACATCCTGGTATTTCCGTTTTTTATTGGGCTTTGCTTTGCGCGCCTTAGGCTCTATTTTATTGAGCGAGTGGTAACCCACTGGGTCTTCTTCTGCCGGTGTAAACCCTTTGCCTTTTTGGGTGATGACATGCAAGAGCTTGGGGCCTGGTATGTCTCTCAGGTTTTTTAAGTCGTGTGTTAAGCGGTTTAGGTCGTGACCATCTATGGGCCCCACGTAGTAAAACCCTAACTCTTCAAATAGGGTGCTGGGTGAAACCATGCCCTTCATGTGCTCTTCGGTCTTGCGGACTATTTCGCGAGCATGGGGTAGGTTCTCTAAAACTTTTTTGCCGCCCTCGCGCAGTGCAGTGTAGAACTTACTGACCCATATTCTAGAAAAGTAGGTCGCCAGCCCGCCCACGTTGGGGGAGATGGACATATTGTTGTCGTTGAGCACAACCAGCAGGTTGGCGCCCGTGTGGGCCGTATGATTCAGCGCCTCAAAGGCCATACCGGCGGTCATTGCACCGTCACCTATGACTGCTACCGTATTGCGCTGCTGCTTCTGTGCTTCGCTGGCAAGTGCCATGCCCAGTGCCGCACTGATGGAAGTACTGGAGTGCCCAACACCAAAAGCGTCGTAGGGGCTTTCTTCTCGCTTGGGAAAGCCGGCCAGGCCGCGTTGCTGGCGAATACTGAGCATTTGGTCGCGGCGGCCTGTGAGTATTTTGTGAGGGTAAGTTTGATGCCCCACATCCCACACAATACGGTCATCCGGTGTGTTGAATACCGAGTGCAAAGCAATGGTTAATTCAACAACACCAAGGCCTGCGCCAAAATGCCCACCGGTTTGGCCTACGCTAAAGAGCATAAATTCGCGCAGCTCTATGGCCAGTTGTTCCAGTTGTTTGGCTTCGAGTTGACGAATATCTGCGCCGCTATTGACCGTATCAAGCAGGGGGGTAGACGGGCGCTGTGTGGGTATCTCGTTGAACATGGGCCGCTTTCATTGAACAGTAACCCCTCATTGTATGACTGCACCCTACGCAAGCAAAGCACTTATTTTAGGTAGGGGTGTTTGTTCGTCGCATATTTG
>CAYZQH010000151.1:0-7843 GCA_964480055.1 uncultured Cellvibrionaceae bacterium | reverse complement strand
CATGGGTATTCAAGACCCCTTTTGGCACACCAGTAGAACCAGAAGTAAAAATGATCTTCGCTACCGTACTGGGCCTAATACTTTTTCTAATTGCCTGAGCTTTCCCCTCTTCAATAGCAACTAAATCATCAATAATCTCCACCGCGGCATGCGAGCCGGAAGAAGCAATAATAGGTAAGGTATACTCTTTTGAGATTGATTCGATGGAGCGCTCAAACATACTCGCATCGCTCACATACACGGCACCTGGCTTTAAAATATCAATAACTTGCTGAAGTCGCTCAAACGTTTTAGCCACTAAAGCATAGGCCGGAGATACAGGTGAAACAGGCACGCCGATATACATCGCAGCAAACGCAACGACAGCATGATCAATAGAGTTCGGAGCCAAAACCAAAAGTGGAGAAGATGAATTTACATCCAAACCCAGTAAACGCTGCGCTGTCGACACAACCCGTTTTTGAAACTCGAAGTAAGTAATTGATTGCCAACCGTCCCCTTCACGCTCAGAAAGAAACACTGAGTCTGGTCGCTCTTTCGCCCAGTGCTCCATTTTATCCAGCATGGTTTTATGATCCGTACTGGGCATCCCTAGCTCATTACTAAGAATCGTAGCACCAGCACTTTTCGATACTTGTACCACTGGCCTTGGAAAGAATAACTCTGCATTCATGATGTCACGCCTTTTCTGCCCAAAACTCAATGGTATTAATTTGCTTTTTACGCAATCCAGTCCATTCAGCCTTTAGCTCTTCTACAACCTCTTCAACTGTTTGAACCGAATGCGTATTACCTACCCCTTGGCCAGCACCCCAAGTATGTTTCCATGCTTTATTTTCGCCCTGGATATTGGAGAAATCGATTTTTGCTTTTGCATCCAACTGGTCGAAATCAAAGCCCACTTTCTCCAAGCTTTCTTTCATCCAGTTGGCCTTCACCCCCGAAACTGCGGCAGTGGTAACGATGTCAGACATTTCAGCCCGCACGAGCATTTCTCTATTTTCATCTGTGACCTGGCTTTCGGGGCAACTAATAAAGCGCGTACCCATGTAAGCAAAATCAGCACCTAGACTCAGTACCGCCTGGATAGATCGTGCATTTGAAACTGCTCCACCAACAATTAAAGGGCCATCCCAAAATTTTCGAACCTCTTGAACAAATGCTAATGGCGAATACTCGCCCGTGTGGCCTCCAGCGCCAGAGCAAACAAGAATCAAGCCATCAACGCCAGCTTCAACCGCCTTTTTCGCGTGCTCAACTGAAATCACATCACAAAATACGTAACCTCCAAAACCGTGCACCCGCTCTAGAACACGCTTTGGACTGCCAAGAGCCGTAACTACAAATTTGGGCTTGTGCTGTTCAATTAGACTCATCTCTTCTTCGAAACGATCGTAGCTTTTATGCACGATCATATTGATGCCCCACTGCCCCGGCTTTCCTGCCTCTTCTACCTCAGAAGAAATGCGAGTTAACCAAGAACTTAAGTCATCAATTGTGCGTGCATTGGCAGCGGGAAAGCAGCTAATCAACCCAGATTTCGCAGCCGCAATCACCAAATCCGGCCCAGAAATAAGAAACATTGGAGCAATAATGACCGGCAAGGTTAAAGAGTCGTTTAATTCCGATAAAACAGGCGAAGCCACCATTACTGCGCTCCTCCACGTTGACTCAAAAGGTCTAAGGCAACATCAACAATCATATCTTCCTGACCACCGATCAATTTCCGCGCTCCCACTTCCACCAAAATATCTCGCACATCCAAACCGTAGTCATTTGCGGCTTTTTCGGCATGAAGTAAAAAGCTCGAATACACTCCAGCATAGCCTAGCGTAAGCGTCTCTCTGTCCACTCGAACCGGACGCCCCTGCAATGGACGAACCAAGGTTTCTGCAGCATCCATCAATTTGAACAAATCACACCCCGTTTCCCAACCAAGACGGTTGGCCGCGGCGATAAACACCTCAAGAGGAGCATTACCCGCTCCAGCTCCCATCCCGGTAAGCGAGGCATCGACACGAATAACACCAGATTCAACCGCAGCAATTGTATTTGCGACGCCAAGACTAAGATTGTGATGCGCATGAATCCCTAGCTGAGTCTCAGGGTTTAGTACACTTTTTAGCGCATCCGCACGTGCACTTATGTCACTCATGTTTTGGGCGCCACCGCTATCCACGATGTAAATGGTGGTCGCGCCATACGACTCCATTAGCTTGCCCTGTTCAGCAAGCAATTTCGGCTCAGTCATATGTGACATCATCAGAAAACCAATGGTGTCCATTCCCAGTTCACGCGCACTTTCAATATGCTGCCTGGACACATCAGCTTCGGTGCAATGCGTCGCCACGCGAACAGAGCGAACACCAAGATTGTATGCGTGTTTTAGATCCTCAACTGTTCCTATTCCGGGCAACAGCAAGGTAGTAAGCACTGACTTATCTAGTACGGAAGCAACGGCTTCTAGCCATTCCCAATCAGTGTGAGCGCCAAAACCATAGTTAAAACTTGAACCACTCAGACCATCTCCGTGAGCAACCTCAATTGCATCCACACCTGCATCATCCAAAGCTTTAGCAATTGCCATTACATGGTCAATGCCATACTGATGACGAATGGCATGCATACCATCTCGAAGGGTCACGTCTTGAATATACAACTTAGACTTGGGCATATTCATACTAGTGTCCCCCTTTGGCGCTTTTATCTTCGTTTATTTTTGTTGCCACCCGCTCAGCCGTTGCCAATGCGGCTGAGGTCATAATGTCCAAGTTACCGGCATAGGCAGGTAAATAATGTGCAGCGCCTTCCACCTCTATAAATACCGATGTTTTAAGACCAGTAAATACGCCGTGCCCTGGAATATTCAACGGATTCTCTTCCGTGAATCGCTCAAACTGAACACCTTGCTTTAAGCGGTAACCAGGCACATAACTATTTACCTTTGCAACCATAGCTTCAACGCTTGCTTTAACTTTGTCAGCATCAACATCTGACGACAAAGCCAACACCGTATCTCTCATCATCATTGGCGGCTCCGCCGGGTTTAAAATAATGATGGCTTTACCTTTAGACGCACCGCCAAGCTTTTCGATTGCTTTAGAGGTAGTCTCAGTAAATTCATCAATATTTGCCCTGGTTCCAGGCCCCGCAGATTTAGAAGAAATAGAAGCCACAATCTCTGCGTAGTGCACTTTTGCCACTTGAGAGATCGCCGCAACAATGGGGATAGTTGCTTGCCCACCACACGTCACCATGTTCACATTTGGTTCTGCGAGGTTTTCTTCCATATTTACAGTAGGGACTGTATAGGGGCCTATAGCTGCGGGAGTGAGATCAATAATGACCTTTCCATGCTCGCGACATACTTTGTCATGAATCGCGTGCGCTTTAGCAGAAGTCGCATCAAACACAACAGCAATATCCTTCCACTCGGGCATAGTCATCAAACCCTTAATACCCTCATGAGTGGTTTGCACACCCATGCGTGATGCTCTCGCCAAGCCATCAGACTCTGGATCGACACCTACCATTACCGCAGCCTCTAAAAGCTCGGACTTGCGTAATATTTTTATCATCAAATCCGTTCCAATGTTGCCAGAACCGATAATGGCCGCTTTTAATTTCGACCCTGCTAGAGTGCTCTCAACTGTCATTCTATGATTCCTCCGAAACGTTAATACTTACCCGTCCCAACCCTTCGATATTTGCTTCGTACTTGCAGCCAGAATTCATTGCCTGCATTGGCCCCAATGCGCCAGACATAACAACATCACCGGCAGAAAGAGGACGCCCCGCCTCAACCATGACACGCGCAAGCCACAAGGTTGCATTTAGCGGGTTCCCTAAACAGGCCGAACCCACGCCTTCTGAAACCGTCTCGCCATTTTCCGTGAGCCTCATTTTGCAGTTTTCCAAATCAACATCCGCCAAAGACGTCGTTCGTGTTCCCATTACAAAAGCGCCATAAGAGGCATTATCTGCAATGGTGTCGAACAAGGAGATATCCCAGTCTTTTATTCGGCTATCTACGATTTCAATCGCGGCAACCGCAAAGTCAATTGCGCCGATCACATCCGCAATCGACAGATCTTTTTTGTGAAGGTCACGCTTTAAAACAAAGGCAATTTCAGCCTCAGCTTTTGGCTGAAGAAAATCAGAGGCCGAAATGGTATCGCCCGAGCAATACGCCGAATCCGCAAACAGCATTCCGTAGTCAGGCTGATCTACGCCAAGCTGCTTTTGCACAGCCTTCGACGTTAAACCAATCTTTCTGCCGACCAAACGCTCCCCCTCAGCTAGACGACGCTCAGTAATCAGGTCTTGAATGTTGTAAGCCGTTTCCTGCGATAAATCTTGAGATACCTTACGCAGTGGCTCAACAGCCTCTCCGTCGTATGCGTCCCATAAGGCCTTCGCCATCTCTTCAGTACTTACGCTCACTGACTATCTCCAGTTTTTGATCTATTTGAATACTCAAAGGTCGCCAGCCAATTAGCTGCCACGACCAATCCTTTTAGGATTTTTTGGGTGGTCTCTGGAAGCGATGCCCCCAAGCAGAATTGGTCTTGTGCGTTTTCACATGCCAGCTATCATCGTCCACTTCTAAGCCACCCCACCCGAACTCAACATCAAAACCAGAAGGTGATAGCGCATAGAACGAAAGCATGTTGTCGTTTGAGTGACGCCCAAGAGTGAAAGACAAATGCACATCCGCTTTTAACGCTGCATCCATTGCCCTTCCAACCTGATCAATATCGGTCACTTCAAACATAATATGGGCAACCTTCGCAGGGATAGGAACTGGGGCCAGCGCCAACGAATGATGACGGCCGTTGCAGCGAAGAAATGTGATATTTAGGGGCCTGCCAGGAACAACCTCTGTATTAATGTAGTCTGACAGTTTCAGACCGAGCACCTCTTGATAAAATGCGCTCATTGCATCGTTATCACGCGTCACCAAGACAATGTGCCCCAGGCCTTGCTCGCCCGTATTAAAGGTAAAACCCTTAGGGCTTACGAAAGGCTGATCTGTCAGCTGTAAAGGACCATAAAACGCCTCACATCGATTACCATCTGGGTCTAAAAACCAGAGCATATCAACAACCTGACGGCTCTCAATTTCGTCTTTAGTACCTTGCTGCCAGTCCACACCAACGGATTCCAGCTTAGCAATAAGACCACGCAATACATCTGGCCCGGCAAGCTCCCAACCCAAATACATAAGATCGTCCTTGTCTGCTGAGTGAAGACGCATCCGCCACGCGTAATCATCAATGCGAAGATCCAACACGCCGGAATCATGCGTTTTTACAGAAGTACCAAGAATATCTTGGGAAAAGGTGCGCCACTGATCAGTATCAGATACGGCAAAACCGATATATCCCAGAGCAGTTACAAAAGACATTTACTTACTCTCGCTCGTTATTATCATTTGCCATAGATCAGCTATTTAGTTTTCAAACGTCAACTATCAAAGTATGGCTTCGGTGTATCAATCACGCGGTGGAGTCACCACCGCAACTCAACATTCAGCCGAGCTCTTCATCCTTTTACCCTGCTATCCTGCTATCCCTGCGCAAGAAAATGATCTCGCGTTAGTTTTACAAAATCTAAAGGCCTTTCCGCCATTACCCAGTGTCCGCACTTCGAAAACACGTGCAAATCAGCATTAGGTAAATTTTTGGCGATTTTCATGCCCATCTGCACTGGAATTACGTTGTCCTCACGCCCATGCAACACGATAGCGGGGTGCTCAATCTTCGCGCATACATGTTCAGGCATACCTGAAAGAATGGTGTCACCATCTTCATTTGGCTTCGCCAATAACTTGCGCAAGCCTTCTTGAGCACCAGGTATCAAGCTGGCCTCGTAACGCTCTTGAACCAACTCATCGGTAATTGTGTCTTGGCTGTATGGGAACAAACTCATTGCTGCGCGCATATTTTCAAGTGAAGGCGTGTAATTCCAGCCAGCCTTTAGACCGTCAGTCATAACAAACTTGTCGCACGGGGTCCCCATCAAACAAATACGGTTAAAGCGATCTGGAAATCGAGCTGCGGTTGCCAGTAGCAAAGACCCACCAAAGGAGTTACCTACCGCGTGTACTTTCTCTAGCCCCAAAGCGTCGAGAAAGGCAAGTAAGTGCTTACCCCAATGTTTGATGTCGTATGAAAATTCGGGATTCCTTTCGGTATAGCCGAAACCGGCGAGATCTGGAGCGATAACACGAAAGTGTTTAGCGAAGGCCGGGATAACCTTGCCCCAGTTAGTAGATGCAGAAACACCCGGGCCAGAACCGTGCAGCAGCAATAGCGGCTCACCCTCACCCTGCTCTAGGTAATTGGTTTGAAGACCAAAAGCCTCAACCACTTTACCCCTACCAACCACCAGCTCCGTGTCCGACATAGCTTGCCTCGTATATCTATTTTTATGATCTGAATCAAATGTACCCAAGCACCCACCTTAAGTCAATACGGTACCGTATGTTTATTTTTATTAAATCGTAAAATAATCTATAGCTTATTGTTTTTATTGCTTTTATTAATATTAAGACGAAGATACTGGAATAACACCTAAATACATCTGCGTATCCATCTACCACAATCACCTCAACTGCAACCGCTTCAATTAATAGACAAAAATAAGGTATGCTGTGACACCCTCTAAACGAACAAACTTAAAAAGCTTCAGCAAAGAAATAACAGCAATGAGACCGCACGAATGAGCAGATCGACAAACACCCGAACCAATTTGTCCGCCCAAGACTGGGTCGACGGCGCAAGTGAGCTTCTTGCAAACGGGGGAATTGATGCTGTTCGGGTAGAGCCTCTTGCACGCAAACTCAAAGTCACAAAAGGCAGCTTCTATTGGCATTTTTCCAACAGAAATGAACTACTAAAAGAAGTCCTCAATGGCTGGAGAAGAAGGGCCACCAGCGCAATCATTCAACGCATTAACGCGTCGAAACTTCCTGCTATCGAAAGGCTAAGCGAGCTATTACTTTTACCCAAACACGGCTCGCATGCTATGCAGGGAGCCAATTTAGAAATCGCAATCAGGCAATGGGCCAAGCGCGAGGAAACGGCCGAAGCAGCTGTAAATGAAGTTGATCAACACCGAATTGACTTTATCACCAACATCTATTTGGAACTCGGCTACAACGAACACGACGCACTCACCAAAGCAATGTTCTTTTATTGCACCATGCAAGGCATGGCGAACATCTCACAGCTAATTAGTGAAGACGTGCTTGAAAACGGCAAGAGACTGCTTCAAGAGGAGTCTCAACCTAAATAAACCGAATACCAAGACCTAAGACCTATCCTCCCAAATAGCATTGAGCCACACACTCATACCACTATGCCGCTTTTTGCCCAATAGCTGATAACACACATAATTCAGTAGATCACCAACTCACTTAATGAGCCGGCCACCCCTGACCCGAAATCTGAAATCTGAAATCTGAAATCTGAAATCTGAAATAGAACAGCGAAAAGCATCAGCATGTACTTTCGACCAATCTGCATAGTCAGGTCGCGACTTAACAAGGCCCCACCTAAACAACCAAAAATGGCACTGTTTACCGCCCACCCTTATTGACTCGGAGTCAAGCCGAAATATTCAGCAAAATACAACTGACTACCAGCAATAACGCCAGTATCGCAGCCAAACAAAAAACCTCCAAAGGCCGTTACAGCAAGAACAGTTGCCCTTCTATTTTCTGACTCTCGAACAATCGATCACCCCATACCCCCCACCCTACAACTGAAGCATCAATCCTCCTAGCACAGGGAAAAGTTGCTACACCTGTTATTTTTAGCCTTTACGCTCAAACAGCGCG
>CAYZQH010000150.1:0-7904 GCA_964480055.1 uncultured Cellvibrionaceae bacterium | reverse complement strand
AGTTCGGCGGATAATAGCGCCAAAATTTCTTGTTGATCTTCTGATAAGCTACTCATCAAACAAGTGCCTTAATTAATATTTTACACAATGCACTGTTAACCAACGGACTTGAGTGATGGGCTGGCCTGATTTTGTGTGTTAGTGGCCCGTTGCTCTGGCAACGTAAATACATTGACCCTTTCCACAAGTGTTTCTGCAAATTCGCGTAAGCCGTCCGTAGAGATTTTTTGCGAATCCAGTTCTTGGGCAGTTTTTTCGGTAAATTTACGGATAACAGTGGCGCGGTCACGCACTTGGTTGGCCACTTGAGCTTGGCGTGTGGCTTGCTCTGCAATAACTTTAACCGTTTCAACCAGCGCGTGTGTGGCGGTTTCGGTTTCTGTCATTTGCTGACCCGCCTTTTCAGCGGTACGGCTACCGTCGGCAACCTGAGAAATTAATGTATTCATAATGTTAACAGTGTCAGAGGTTTCTACTCGAATGTTGTTAACCATTGCAGAAATTTCGTCGGTCGATTCACGTGCGCTTTCTGCTAATCGCTGTACCTCATCGGCTACCACCGCAAACCCTTTACCTGCTTCACCTGCAGATGCAGCATGCATACTGGCATTCAATGCCAAAATGTGTGTGCGCTCTGCTATGGTATTGATTAGGTTTACAATGCCAGAGATTTCTTGGGAGCGATCACCTAGGCGCTTCATGCGTTTTTCTGTTTCTGAAATGGTTTCTCTAATGGTTCTAATCCCGCTCACGGTTTCTACCACCGAGGATTTTGCCAAGCGAGTGCTTTCTATGGCTTTTGTGGCAGAAAGATTTGCGTTACCTGACTGAGCAGCAACATCATTCATTGCGCGTGCTAAAACATCAAGAGATTTAGTGGTGGCAATCACTTGTCGCCGTTCGCTTTCTGCCACTTGAGATACTGCTAAAGACTGGTCTTGCAATTGCGAAGAAATAGTATTGACTTGATTAGAAATATCCTTCACTTGCTGTAGGGTTTGTGCGGTTTCATTGGTTAAAAGGTTTACCGCGTCTGACACTGTGCCAGTAATGTCTTCAGATACGGGTACCTTAACGGTAAGGTCTTTGTTGGCTATGTCGCCCAATGCCCGAATAAGTGAAATAATTGAATTGTTAAGGCGGTCGTTTTCACGAGATTGATCTTCTAGTTGCTGGATGCGTTCATCAAATAGCGTATTAAATGCTTTACCTAAGTCCCCTAGCTCATCATTGTTTAATAATTTTACACGTGCGCCAAATTTGCCACGGTTAATTCGTTGAATAACGCTCTGCATGTGTGCCATAGGAAAGATAATACTGTGGTAAATTAGGTAGATGCCAACAGAGGTGAGAATGGCTACGGTAAAAATAATGGCTGTTACAATGGCCTGAACAGTTTGACTGTTTTTAACCGCCTTTTCTTGTGTGGATTGCGCCAACGTTTTTGCCGATGCGCTAATACCAGAGATGAGTGCTGAGAGCTCAGTGGCTTCAGAGTTTAAACCCGCTTGAATGGTAACGACCGCCATATTGGCATTGTGATAAGCAGTGACGGCCTCTGCGAATTTATCCAGCCCATTGCGCGCAGCCTTAACCGCATTGGTTCTCCCCCATTGCGTGAGGGTTTTATTTGCGTTTGACAGATGCTGGTTTATGTCGTTTAAATTAACATTGCTTGGTGTCACCATGTAGGTTGCCAGCGCATTTTGAAGTGGTCCTGTGACCGCCTGAAGCTCTTTTGAACTTTTGCTGGCGTTTTGAAAGCGAAACGCTAAACGGTCAAATTGTTGCTGAATAGCTGTGCCTGATTGGCGCTCTTCTATAGCTTGCTGCGCCTCTTTAAATGCGTCTGCGTGACTATTAAGCGCAGATTTTATTTTTTTAAAGGTACTTAGTGCAGAGCCTGAACCATCCATGCCGCTTGCCATGCTTTTAGCATCGGCTAGTAACCCTAAGGTCTTGTCGAATG
Source organism: uncultured Cellvibrionaceae bacterium (assembly GCA_964480055.1). Classification (GTDB taxonomy): domain Bacteria; phylum Pseudomonadota; class Gammaproteobacteria; order Pseudomonadales; family Cellvibrionaceae; genus CAYZQH01. The sequence continues at coordinate 5,935 of CAYZQH010000150.1, read as the reverse complement.
TTAATTCATATTGGGCGGAGGATTCGTTACTGGCTTTGCCAAAATATTCTGTTGCAAATGCATGTAATAGTACTTGTTGCAACTGTAGTTCGGACATAGCGCCTTGGAAATCAACTGCTTGGCTTTGTTGTTTACGTTGAGAAGTGTCGATGGTTACCTGAACATAATAGGTTACACCAATGGCAATAAAGCCAAGAATCAACCCCACCATTAGCGCACTAATTTTGTGGGAAATGCGCATGTTGCTTAAAAAATTCATGGTTGTTCTCCGGTGACTGGGTGGTGCAGGCTATTTGTAGTGGGTTGACGCGGCTCTTTAAAAAGTAAAGTTCTATTGAGTAAATGCATGGTATTAATGCGTTTGCTTGGCCAAAGCCAAAAATAAAGAGGGCGCATCAATACATAGCCAAGGCATAGCTGTGTCTTGAGTATTTGAGTACGCTTGTTTTACATGGGCTTGTAGCGAGGCAGGCAGGTACAGGGGCTCTAATAGTTCTTCTTGTAACGTGTTAAAGTCCAGCGGCGTTGGCTTGTCTTCAATGATGATGGCGGCACTGTTTTCCACGGGGCCAATAACCAGCGCGAGTTTAGGCGTGATACTTGGTTGAGACAGTAGCGACTGCAATTGATAAACTGGCACCAAATTACCGCGTATAGGCACCAGGCCGCAAAAGTGATCTGGGGTGTTAGGCAGAGGAGATAAACTAAACACACTGATTAGCTCACAATATATTCCCACCGGCGCCAAGAGTCGGTAGCGCCCTATGCCAAAGCCGTACGCACGGATTTGAGACCAATTTTTTTCGGTTTCCGAAATTAGGTCTTCGGTAATGAAATCCGGATGCGTATTGTTCTCAAGTGTGCCGCCGTCCATGCTACACCGTTTCGATGGTGTTAAGTATTTGCTCGGGTGTATAAGGTTTACTGATCATGCCTTTACCTCCTTGTAGTTCACCCCATACTTTATCGGCTTTTTGGTTTTTACTGGTAACAAAAAATACCGGAATATTAGACGTGGTACTGTCTTTGGTAATGTTTCTGCACGCTTCAAACCCATCGACACCATCCATGACAACATCCATCAAAATAACATCGGGTCGGCATGACTTAGCCTTTTCTTGGGCGTCTTGCCCATTGGTGGCGGTGAGTACTTGGTACCCCGCGTCTTCTATTATGGATCTTAAGTGCGCTAAATCGACGGGGGAGTCATCTACCACCAATACTTTACTGACTGACATAATGCGGTTCCTTATTTCAAAACACCTAAATTTTAAATGGTAATTCAGCAATCACTGACGCTAGTCAGCCTGCGGCTCTACAACGTATTGACTGTATATTTGATTGAATTCATTGTGATTAATGGGTTTGACCAAATAAGCATCACACCCTGCTAGCGCTCCTTTAATTTTATCAAAGGACGAGGAACGGCTGGTAAGCATGATGATGGGAGTTTTCTTGTTGATGGTTTCACGCTTAAGTTTTTTACAAGCGGCGTAGCCATCAATACCTGGCATAACTACATCCATGAATATAACGTCATACTTAGTTTTTGATGCAATACTCAATGCCTCTTCGGCATTTGCAGCTACGTCTAAATCGTTATCGAGTAAGGAAAATTCAATCTCCATTTGTTTGCGTACCGCAAGACTATCGTCTACCACGAGTGCGCGTGTTCTGTTGGCTTTATTCCCGCTTTGATCGTCATTACCTGACTTAAGTAACTTAATCCCCCGAATGGTGATGCCGTTGACCTTGGTGCTGTCATGACCAATTTCAAATTCAGGAAAGAAATTAAGTTCTTTAATGGTGTATCCATCTAGTAGTCTAATCAGTTTTGCGGGGTTAACAGGCGAAGTAAGTTGATAAGCACCTAAATTTGCTGCTTGTGACCGTGTAAGGTAGACAAAAGGCGTTTTAAACGCACCGTGATCAGATGAGAGTTTTAACCGTCTCCACCCTGCAATGACCAAAGGATTAGCGGAGCATAAGACAATAAAGTCCACACCGTCTGGCACTTTTGGGTTGCCCTTATCTAAAGCCTGCATTTTATAACTGCGGGTACGGCAGTGAGTGACGGCAAAAATTCGCTCTATAATTTCGAGTTCGGTATTGGACGCACCCACTACGCCAACGTTAAACCGGCATAAATTGGTGGGCGATTTACTCTCGGCCAATTGCATGGATTCCTAGCCTCTTGTACAGAACATGACTTCCTGTGGCGCGTATATCCCCATTAATACGCATGTTAAATTGCGCGACATCGGCTTACACATTGACTGGCTATATCAGTTTTTAATGTTTTAACGGATGAACACAAGTTAATACTAGCTAGGGTTCGCGTTAGAGCAATGCCACTTTCTAATTTTATTTTTATAAATTTCACTTTCGTGCAATGCAAACGAACTAAGGGACATTTTCATATAGCTCAATTGCATTGAAAGACGCGTTAATTGGTTGGTGCGGCGCAACAGTAATTTATATGTCAAGTTTTGCGTATAAAAGGTTATAACCATATCGAGCTGTGTGGTAAAGCGTCTCATATTTAAAATCTTTATGTGTGAATATTCACATTTCAATCACGAGTACAGCCAAAGCATCTATGCTTGCAGTGAAAAGGCAATGTAAAAAATATTTTGCCAAATTTACCTATGGACGCGCGTAGCTAAAAATTAGTTGAGCGCGCCACCAAATATTAACGAGGAGACGGCCATGACCGAAATGCACGAACCCATGGTTATGGAAGCAACATACAATTATTTTTTAGTGGCATTATCGTTTGTGGTTGCGGTGTTTGGATCATTTACTGCGTTGCAATTAATGCGGGCGATCCGCTCAGATGACGGTAAGTCTAAAACCGGTTGGATCATTGGTGCTGCCTGTGCTCTGGGTGGCGGCGCTATCTGGACAATGCACTTTATTGGCATGATTGCCTATGAAGTAGATATGGAAATGGGATACGATCCACTGATGACGTTTGCGTCTCTACTTATTGCCATTGTTGTCGTGGGCGCGGGTATTTTTATTCTGAGTAAAAACCCGAAGTCTATCCCCATTTTATTGATCTCCGGTATTATCACCGGTCTGGGGGTAGCGAGTATGCACTACGCGGGAATGGATGCGATGATTATGGCCGGCGATATGAGCTACGACCCCACTCTCTTTGCGCTTTCTGTTGTTATTGCCGTGGTTGCTGCAACCACAGCGCTTTGGTTGGCATTTAATTTGGAGAAAGGCATCCATATGTTTATGGCCTCCATTGTAATGGGGGTTGCCGTATGCGGTATGCATTACACAGGGATGGCGGGCATGACCATGACTATGACCCACGAGCAAGTGGTTATTGATTCTACATTAGAGCCTCTTACGCTCGGTTTGTTTATTTTTTGTTTTAGTATGATGATGCTTGTGCTTTCTCTCATTGTTACGCTGAGCCAATTACAAAAACGTATGTATGAGCAATTTGAAGAGGATGATGAAGATTCTGATATTGATGCACAAAATGCAACCGCATAACATGTTAATATAATGATCCGGTTGCTTACATCAATATTTATATTGGGTTTAAACGCTATGTTTAACCAAAATTGTATGGCAGCGCGGTTGATTAATTTCTAGCGTTGTTTGCAAGCCTAGAGCCGCACTCTGGTATTGCAGTACAGCTAAATAAAACTATGGATGGCATATTATGCGAATTCTTATTTTATCCACTTCTTTTAGCGGGTTATGTCAACGTGTTCAGCGAGAGCTGATTTTGCTGGGGCACGTGGTAGACGAGCACTACGACCTGCGCCCAAGGGCATTGGCAGAACAAATAGCGGCTTTTGGCCCTGATTTAGTTCTGTGTCCCTTTTTAACGCAGCGTATCCCCGATGACATATGGCAAAATTATTTGTGTCTAGTCGTGCACCCCGGTGTAGAGGGCGATAGGGGGCCATCCTCGTTGGATTGGGCAATTATTCAGGGTGCAGGATTTTGGGGGACTACTTTATTGCAAGCAGATAAAGAAATGGATATGGGGGATGTTTGGTCTACTAAGCAGTTCCCGATGCGTAGGGCGTCTAAAACCAGCATTTATAAGCGTGAAGTAACCGCGCTTACCGTGCAAATGATTAAAGAAGCACTTGTTGCTATTGGTGCTAAAGAAAAAATATCCCATCCGTTAGATTACGGTAACTCCAATGTTGTGGGCACTTTGCAGCCATTGATGAAACAAAATGTACGATCAATACAGTGGTCGACTGATACAACGCAAGCGGTCATTGCAAAGCTGAATGCCGCAGATACTACTCCTGGGGTTAAGGGTGAGTTATTTGGGTATGAGATGTTTTATTACGGCGCAATACCTGAGGTGCAATTAACAGGAGCGCCGGGCCAAGCTTTGGCCGTTGCCAATGGTTCTGTATGTATTGCTACAACCGATGGTGCTGTATGGATTAGGCAACTTAAACATAAGCACCACGACGCGCTACCGCCCATTAAGTTGCCAGCAAGTATGGTGTTAAGCACCTTGTTAATGCCTCGGGTTTTTGGCAGTTTGGTTGTGAGTGATGAATTAAGTGCGGCAAACGATATAGTGATTGAACGGCAAGGTGATGTGGCTTATGTGTTTTTTGATTTTTATAATGGCGCGGCAAATACTCAGCAGTGCCAGAAATTGAAAGCAGAGCTGATGGCACTAAAAAATTCCGACGCTAAATGTATTGTTTTTATGGGTGGAGAAGATTTTTGGAGCAATGGTATTCATTTAAATTGTATTGAGGCCGCTGCCAACCCGGCCAAAGAATCGTGGCTAAATATTAATGCCATTGATGATGTTGTTTTAGAAATGATCAACTGCCCAAACCAACTGACCATTGCGGCGCTTAGAAACAACGCCGGGGCCGGTGGTGCCATGATGGCCTTAGCTTGTGATCAAGTACTGATTCGCGATGGTGTTGTACTGAACCCACACTATCAAACCATGGGGTTGTTTGGGTCTGAATATTGGACATATTTATTACCCAAGCGGATAGGGCAAGAGGCCGCCCAACAAGTTACTACATTGTGTAAGCCCATACTAGCGGTAGAGGCGTTTAATCTGGGTATGGCAGATGAAATTTTCCCGGAAGAATGGACGCAATATGATCAGCTATTGAAGGAATTTTGTCAGGATCAAATTGCTGACCAAGACCGATTCAACGCGCTTTTACAAAATAAAGCACAGCAGCGTGCAGCGGATGAGAACGCCAAACCTTTAGCAAAATACCGCAAAGAAGAGCTGGCGTTGATGAAGCAAACATTTGATAACCCAAATAGCAGTTATCACAGCAAGCGCCAAGCATTTGTGTACAAACTTAAGCCCCAAGTGCAGGCTAAAAACGTCAAAGCTGCCGATCATAACGATATCCGCACATCAAGCGCGGTGTGATTTGACGCATTGATAGGGTAGGTTGTTTTATATCGGGCGTGTGATGGTAGTAAAGGGGTAAGTAGGGCTAACTAAAAAGCAAAGGCCCCAAGGCTGAGTATTCAATCAGTCCTGGGGCCTTTGCTTTCTACTGAGGGTCGACTATTTTCAGTGGTACGGCTTCTGTGGGAGCGGTAGTTAGCGCTTCGGTGGGTGGGGCAAAATCCGTGAGGTTAATGCCAGCCACTGCGCTCTTGTACTCTTCAATACTTGGGGTGCGCCCAAGGATGCTAGAAAGCACCACAACTGGTGTGGAGGCCAGTAGTGACTCGCCTTTTTTGTCGTCTGTATCCTCAACTACGCGCCCCTGAAAAAGACGTGTAGACGTGGCCAATACGGTATCGCCTTTTTCGGCCTTTTCCTGGTTGCCCATGCACAAGTTACAACCAGGGCGCTCTAGGTACATGATGTTCTCGTACTTTTTGCGCGCATCTTCTTTGGGATTGTTGTCGTCAAATTCGAAGCCGGAATATTTTGTAAGAATATCCC
>CAYZQH010000149.1:0-7943 GCA_964480055.1 uncultured Cellvibrionaceae bacterium | reverse complement strand
CTTGAAGAACTACTTGAAGACGAACTGCTGCTAGAGCTAGAAGACGTAACAGGCGCACCGCCGTCGACTTGTGATCCACCACACGCGGCCAACATAACTGAGAGCGCACAAAGGCTTATGTACGGAGGCAAGGACTGGACAGATCCAAGGCAAAACAAAGAAGGTTTTCGAAGGTTTGGCATCAGATTGGACCTTATTCAATTATTATCAATGGCCGGATGCTAACAAACTGTCCAGCAAGAACATTGAATCATTGCCCATTTCTGAGGTTTCTATAGGATTTATGGCGAATTACTTGGCAAAACGGTTACGCACCACCGCCAGAATCGAGGCGTAGCTCCTTTGGTAAAGAAAACCGAACGTTTTCTTCCCTGCCATCAAGCTCTAGCGGCAAGTTTGCCCCTATTTTTTGCAGCCCCTCAATTACATCCTTAACCAGTACTTCTGGCGCGGACGCGCCAGCAGTCATGCCCACCGATGCAGCGCCATCAAACCACGTAGGCTTGATATCTTGCGGGCCGTCAATTAAAAAAGCGCGCGCGCCGCAGCGCTCGGCCAGTTCACGCAAGCGGTTGGAGTTAGAGCTATTGGGCGAGCCCACCACTAATACAACATCACACTCTAAGGCCAACTGCTTAACAGCGTCTTGGCGGTTTTGCGTGGCATAGCATATGTCATCTTTACGCGGTCCCTCTATGGCGGGGAAGCGCTCGCGTAACCGCGCAATGATTTTAGCGGTATCATCCATCGAAAGCGTGGTTTGCGTAACATAGGCCAGTTTTTTGGGGTTTTGAACTTTTAGCGCACACGCACTGGCTTCGTCTTCCACAAGGTACATGGCCCCACCGTTGGCATCATCAAACTGCCCCATGGTGCCTTCAACTTCAGGATGACCAGCATGGCCAATAAGCACACACTCCCACCCCTCTTGACTGTATTTGGCCACCTCTAAATGCACTTTTGTGACTAATGGGCAAGTAGCATCAAACACTTTTAGCCCACGGTGATCTGCCTCTTGGCGCACAGCTTGAGACACCCCATGTGCACTAAAAATAACAATCACGTCATCGGGTACAGCACTTAGCTCATCCACAAATACAGCGCCGCGCTCACGCAACTTATCAACCACAAATTTATTGTGCACTACCTCGTGGCGCACGTAGATGGGGGCACCAAAAACATCTAACGCACGGTTGACAATATCAATGGCGCGATCCACTCCTGCGCAAAACCCGCGTGGATTGGCTAATTTTATTTGCATGACTTTTTACTCGAAACGCCTAATGAAACAACCAAAGCGTAAAACCTGAAGGGCCCTTAATGCGTAACCGCAGGAGATACATCGATAATTTGAACAGAAAAATGAATGCTACGCCCTGCCAATGGATGGTTAAAATCTACGGTGACAGACTTATCGGTAATATCCGTCACCACACCGGGCAATTCAGTTTGTTGCGCATCCGCAAAAGACAGCATTAACCCCTGCTCGAGCTTTACATCGTCTGGGAACTGTTCTCTGCCAATTTTTTGAATATTGTTAGGGTTGTGTTGACCAAAGCCTTTTTCAGGCGGTACCACCGCGGTATTTTTATCCCCTGCGCTCAACCCTAGCAAGGATTCTTCAAACCCTTGCAGCAAATTACCGTCGCCAACGGTAAAGGTTGCAGGGTCTTTTTCAAAATTTGAATCTACCACCGTTCCATCAGAAAGCTTTAATTCAAAATGTAAAGTCACCGACGTTCCGGGACCAATTGCTAAATTTTTCATAAGGCCTTTTAACCTAATCTATTAACCTAACCCGCTAGTAACTTAGGCAGAAATTTCACTCCGACGCCCATTACTTGGCCGCCTCTTTAGACATTTCTTTTTTGCTATTTTTTATCACGTCCAAAAACATTAAGCCTGCGCCAATACAAATGGCAGAGTCTGCTATATTAAACGCAGGCCAAGAGTATGCACCGTAATACACTTCCAAAAAGTCTATCACGTAACCATAGGCCATTCGGTCGTACAAATTGCCTAACGCACCACTGAGTATTAGTGCCAGGGCACAAACCTCTAACCACTTTTCTTTTTGGTTATGGATACGACTGATCCACACCACCAACGCCACGCTCACCACACTGGCAATAATGGTAAAAAACCAACGCTGCCAACCGCCTTGATCACTCAAAAAGCTAAAGGCGGCACCATGGTTATAACGAAGTGTTAAATTAAACGAAGGGAAGATGACCACCGGCTGATCATAGGTAAGCACTGTATTGGCCCAAATTTTTGTGGCCTGATCCAACACCAAAGATGCCGCTACAACCAACCACCAGCGCCACGCGCCCGCCACCTGGCCAATACTTTCACTCAATGCTTTAAGCATACTGCCTAACCTCGCCGTTACCTTCGATATTTTCTACACAGCGACCACACACCTCTGGGTGCGATGCGTTGGACCCAACATCCTCGCAATGGTGCCAACAGCGCACACATTTAGTGGTGCTTGTGGCACTTACCGCTACAAACAGGCCTGGTACATCACTTTCGGGCGTATCGCCTTTTTCACTGGCCGGGGCCAAAGTCACTTTGGAGGTGATCAATACAAAACGTAAGTCTTGTTCAATTTTTGTAAGGCAATCCAAAAATTTAGTATCACAATACAGGGTAACCTCGGCCTCTAAACTTTTACCAACCGCCCCGTCGTTACGCGCAGCCTCTAATTGTTTATTTACCGCCGCCTTCACCTCAGACACTAATTGCCAATAAGTTTGGTCGAGGGAGGTATCCGCTGTGGCCGATGGTAACGCATACCAATGATCCGCAAATACGCTAGACGAGCCTTCATTGGGCAGAACCTGCCAAATTTCATCGGCAGTAAACGACAAAATAGGTGCGATCAAACGGACCAACGCCTGTGCGATATGGTATTGCGCAGATTGTGCCGAACGCCTTGCATGGCCGTCGGTTTTAGCGGTGTATACTCGGTCTTTGGTGATATCTAAATAAAAACCGCCCAAATCAACAACACAAAAATTATGGAGTTTTTGATAAATTTGGTGCAATTGATAACTGTTGTAGCACTCCAATATTTCTGTTTGAAGTACCGAGGTGCGCTCAACAGCCCAACGATCTAATGCCACCATACTGTCAATATCGACCAAATCGGAAGGCGTAAAATCCCCAAGGTTAGCCAACAAATACCGTATGGTGTTGCGGATACGACGATAAGAATCCGCGGTGCGCTTTAAAATTTCGTCGGACACGCTCATATCGCCACTAAAATCTGTGGCGGCTACCCATAAGCGTAAAACATCGGCGCCTAAATCGTTCATGACTTTTTGTGGCGGCACCACGTTGCCAATTGATTTAGACATTTTGCGGCCGTCTGCATCTACCGCAAAACCATGAGTCAACACCTGTTTATAGGGTGCACAACCATTGATGGCCAAGCTGGTCTTTAAAGAGGATTGAAACCAACCACGATGTTGGTCGGACCCTTCTAAATACAAATCTGCCGGGAAGCGTAAATTCTCTCTGCGCTTTAATACTGAATAATGCGTTACGCCAGAGTCAAACCACACGTCCAGGGTATCCGTTACCTTGTTGTAATTTTCTGCATCGTCACCCAATAGCTCTGCCGCATCCAAATCAAACCAGGCATCCATGCCCTTTTCATCCACCCGCTTAGCCACCTGCTCTATTAGCTCTGGGGTATTGGGGTGCAACTCTAAGGTTTCTTTATGAACAAATAAGGCAATGGGTACGCCCCAAGTACGTTGGCGCGACACACACCAATCTGGGCTGGCCTCTAACATGGCGTTAATACGTGCTTTGCCCCAGTCGGGGAACCACTGCACTTTGTCCACCGTAGATTTAACACTGTCTAATAACCCGTTTTGGGTCATGCTCACAAACCATTGTGGTGTAGCACGGAAGATCAACGGGGTTTTTGTACGCCAGCAATGGGGGAAGCTGTGTTTTATTTTTGTTTGATGCAACAACGCGCCGTTTTCTTGCAATAACGCCACGACTTTTTCGTCCACTTTATACACGTGCTCACCGGCAAAAAGCGGCACGCATTCGCGGTACAAGCCCGCTTCATCCACGTAATTAAGAGTGCCAATATCGTATTGTTTACCCACCACAAAGTCATCCATGCCATGATCTGGCGCAGTGTGAACACAGCCTGTGCCGGCCTCGGTGGTGACATGCTGGCCCAAAATAACTGGCACTTGCTTGTCATAAAACGGGTGATGGAGTGCCAACCGCTCTAACGTTTGGCCTTTAAATGTTGCCAAGGTTTTTACATTCTCAAACCCACCACGAGCTACAACGGCTTCCAATAAGGCTTGCGCAACCACTAATTGCTCGCCATCTGCTTGCACCAACACGTAGTCTAAGTCCGGGTGAAGGCTTACAGCTTGGTTGGCGGGCAGCGTCCACGGGGTGGTCGTCCAAATCACCACACTTAACTTACCTTCACCCAAACTGGCGCCGGTGCGCTTTGCCAGCTCGCCTGGCTCACTCACTTCAAAGCGTACATCAATAGAGAATGACTCTTTCTCGTGGTATTCCACTTCCGCTTCTGCCAAGGCAGAGCCGCCCACCACACTCCAATACACGGGCTTAAAGCCCCGTTGTAAATGGCCGTTCTCTACAATTTTGCCCAGCGAGCGAATGATGTCGGCTTCGGTTTTATAATCCATGGTCAGGTAGGGATCATCCCACTGGCCAAATACGCCCAACCGAATAAAATCTTCCTTTTGCTTTGCCACTTGCTTACCAGCATAGTCGCGACACTTTTTACGAAACGTTGCAAAATCTACTTTGACACCCGCTTTGCCGGCTTTCTTTTCCACATTGTGCTCAATAGGCAAGCCATGACAATCCCAGCCAGGCACATAGGGGGCGTCATAGCCGCCTAATGTTTTAGCTTTGATAATGATGTCTTTAAGAATTTTATTCACTGCATGACCAATGTGAATGTCACCATTAGCGTAGGGGGGCCCGTCATGCAAAATAAATTGCTCAGCGCCTTGTCGCGCTTTACGTATTGCTTGATACACCCCCTCTTGTTGCCAGCGCTTTAACGTTTGCGGTTCACGCTGCGCCAAATTGGCTTTCATGGCAAAGGCGGTCTTGGGTAAATTTAATGTGCTTTTATAATCGGTCATACCATTAGCTATTAATTACGGTTACTTTCAGTCATTGGTTTTAAAGAGTTAATCTTTCGTAACGCCCAACCCGTGTAAATGACACGGGTTGGGCGTTACAGTCGATCAAAATAAGATTTAGCCTGGGCTATATCTTTATCAATTTGAGCTTTAAGCGCAGCAAGATTGGCAAACGCTTGCTCATTACGAATTTTTTTATAAAACGCTACCCGGACAAACTCGCCGTACAGTGCTTGGTTAAAATCAAATAGATGCACCTCTAACATGGGTTTAGCGCCGCCGGTTACCGTTGGGCGTACACCCACATTGGCCACACCGTCCCACCATTTGTGCTTCTGGCACTCTAAACACAAACGCACCGTAAACACCCCTTTAACCGGGCTACGAAACCGCCCCAACCCAACATTGGCCGTGGGGACGCCAATGGTGCGCCCAAGCTGCTTGCCATAAACCACACGGCCTACTATTTCAAAGCGCTTGTCCAACAGCTGGGGCACTTGATTTAGCTCGTCCCGCTCTAATAGCTGACGGATACGCGTACTACTCACCCGCGCACCATTCACCTCATAGGTTGGTGCGCTACTTACGCTAAACCCGTGTTCAAGCCCTTGACTCTTAAGTAAGTTAAAGTCCCCTTGACGGTCGCAGCCAAACCTAAAATCATCGCCAATTTCTAGGTGCTTCACACCTAAACGGCCTACCAACACTTCATCTACAAAGGCGTTGGCCGTGAGGTTACGCAAATACGCATTAAACTTAAGGCAAAGCACGCGCGTAATGCCCAGCTCGTGCAGGGCGAGTACCTTCTCCCTTAGGCGCATTAAGCGTGCTGGGGCCTTTTCTTTGCTGAAATATTCGTAAGGCTGAGGCTCAAAAACAATCACTACCGATGGCAAGCCAAGACTTGCGGCACGCTGTAACACTTGCCGCAGTAGCTGTTGATGCCCCTTGTGAACACCGTCAAAAGAGCCAATGGTGGCAATACATCCCTTGTGGCAGGGCTTTATGCCCTCTAACCCAGGAATAAACTCGTTCTCTACCACGCGCCACTTCCTACCCAGCAGTATTAAAAACCAAACGAGCGATTATACCGTACACAAGACATTAGAGCACCGCTTAGCCTCTGAACAGAGCAATTAGAAAGGTTAAACGGTGGTTTTTGGTCGTAAATGCCGAATGCGCCAGCCAAGACACCACAAGGCCGAAACATACACACAAAACCCAAGGGCACAAACCCCAAACATAGAGAGAATTCGGCGCCACCAGAGTAGCTCCGCAAAATCTGGCAAGCCGTTTAATGCCAACATGATCGCCCCGGCCATGCAGCCGGTAGCCAGCATCAAGGTTGTAAAGAATCGCAGCCAACCGGCCTCTGGTTGATAATGCCCTCCGCGCCTTAAGCCCCGCAACAACAGATATGCATTTAAACAGGCCGAAGCCGCCGTTGCCAATGCCAAGCCCACATGCCCGACGCCCCAAAAACTATGGAACGGAACAACCAAGGCTACGTTGAATACCATGTTTGTCACCATGGCAATCACACCTATTTTGGTGGGGGTCATGGTGTCTTGGCGCGAGAAATACCCAGTGACTAGCACCTTGATCAACATAAACGCTGCCAGCCCCAAAGCGTATGCACGTAAGCTATAACTGGACATCTGCGCGTCGGCTACGGTAAAGCGTTCTGAATGGGCAAACAACGTAAGAATAATAGGTTGGGCCAGTAAAATTAACGCCGCCGCCGCTGGCACGGCAATCAATAAAACCATGCGTAAGGCCCAGTCCATCGTCTTGTGATAACCCTCAGCACCGTCAGCATGCTGACGAGATAGCGCAGGCAATATGACCGTGGCAATAGCCACCCCAAATACGCCCAAGGGCAGCTCAATTAACCGGTCCGAGTAGTACAGCCAACTCACAGATTTATCAGCAAGCAACGACGCAATAATGGTATCAAACAGTAAGTTGATCTGGCTAACCGACACTGCAAACATTGCAGGTGCCATGAGTTTTAGCACTTTTTTTACAGATTCATCTTTCCAATCCACCTTAGGTGCAGGCAACAGATGAATACGCGCTAAAAAGGGCAACTGAAACAACAACTGAGCAACACCCGCCGCCAAAACCGCCCACCCCAACGCCATCACCGGTACATCTAAGTGCGGTGACACAAAAATTGCAAAAGCAATAAGGATTATATTGAGCAACGCCGGAGCCACAGCGGGCACTGCAAAGCGGTCATAGCTATTTAAAATAGCGCCAGCGAGCCCCGCCAATGAAATTAACGCTAGGTATGGAAAGGTAACCCGAATCAAATCGACGGTTAGCTGGTATTTAACTGGGTCTTTCCAATAAAACCCTGGCGCAAACACCATGGCCACCACTGGAGCACCCACCACCGCCAACGCAGAAACACCCACCACAGAGACACCAAGGCAACCGGCCACCCGATCAACAAAAGCTTTAACGGCGTAATGTGGGCCTTGCGTGCGATACTCAGACAGCACCGGCACAAACGCTTGCGCAAAAGCGCCTTCAGCAAATAACCTGCGCAAAAAATTGGGGATTTTAAACGCCACAAAAAATGCATCGGCACCACCGGAGGCGCCTATAAACCAGGCAAATACCACATCACGAGCCAACCCCAAAACACGAGAGAACATGGTCATAAAGCTAACTATAATGCTAGCGCGTAAAAGTTTAGCGGGGGCTTTGGGCGATGCTTCTGAAGGGGCTGGCTGGCTCAATGATGGCTCCTAATTCACTGTGCGCATTGAGCCA
>CAYZQH010000148.1:0-7957 GCA_964480055.1 uncultured Cellvibrionaceae bacterium | reverse complement strand
ACGCGTTGGCAAAACGCTGCACTTTGGCTCTACACCGCCATTTCTATACCAGCATCATGCGAGATATACACCCCACCACTGCTCATTTGACAATTTCTTTATTTCATCGTTGTAAGGATTTATCGAGCCAGTCGACTTTGAGCGCCGCCACTCGATCCAACGATCTATTATTGGCAATAATGAGCGATATTTTCGTATAGCAACTAATCCCGACTTCCTCAATACAGCATATCTTGAGAACTGCATCTCTGCTTCTGAACGAATTAATGCCAGTCTTTTTTTTAAGAGGTAAGCACACTGATCTGCAATATTTTCATAAACCTCTCCATTCATCTCTGCGGCCAATGAATGCATAACCCTTTCAATTGCAGCAGCGTCATCACCCGCAACAATTTCACTAAAGATTTCTTTGTCATCAAAAGTGAACTCAAGGAGAGATTTTGAAACTTTTTTCTCTGGCTTAAATGTCGACAGAACATCGAACCTAGGGATATACCCATAATACTGGAGACGATTAAGGGTGTAATTTATACCAGAGATATAGGAGTTCTTAGCATAAGATGTAATCTTTCGCCGTTCCAACCGACAACGAACCAATGCAATAAATTTCATCCATGAAATTTTCTCCCCAAAAGTAGCAACGCCACTATTTATTTCACCCAACAACCCAACAGCAAGCTCATTAAGTTCTTTAAAAAGCAACTTGATTGAGGCCCAAATAGAGTTAAAATGATCCAGTGAATACTTAGCTGCGTCACTACAACTTTTTTGTACAGCAGTAAGAAAAGGCCTACTAATAAATGGGAGGAATACCCCAAGATCAACATCTTTCTCGGGGTGCTTTAAAAGAATCGAGCTCATTACGAGCCGAATTTAACTTTCTATTTCTTCAACATCGGGCGACACTGAACTAGGCACTTGCAAAAATTCCCCTCGAATCGCCTTATCCAACTCTTCAACAGCTTCCGGATGCTCTTCTAGAAACACCGCTGCGTTCTTTTTACCTTGACCTATTTTATCGCCTTTGTAGGAGTACCAAGCACCGGCTTTATCAATCAATCCAACTTTTACACCCAAATCAATTAATTCGCCAAAATAATTAAAGCCTTGACCATATAAAATTTGAGTTTCACATTGCTTAAATGGCGGGGCTACTTTATTTTTAACAACCTTGATACGAGTTTCACTTCCAACAACTTCGTCACCTTCTTTAACAGAGCCTATGCGACGAATATCCAAGCGTACAGATGCATAAAATTTTAAACTATTGCCGCCAGATGTAGTCTCTGGATTCCCGAACATAACTCCAATCTTCATTCGGATCTGGTTGATAAAAATAACCAAACAATTTGCGTTTTTAATATTTGCTGTGAGCTTTCGTAAAGCTTGCGACATTAAACGCGCTTGAAGGCCAACATGATGATCGCCCATCTCACCTTCAATTTCAGCTTTCGGCGTAAGAGCTGCAACAGAGTCAATAATTACAAGGTCAACTGCACCAGAACGAACAAGCATATCAGTCACTTCAAGCGCCTGTTCACCAGTATCAGGTTGAGAAACAATAAGGTCGTCTGTATTCACCCCAAGGTTTTGTGCATAACCAGGATCAAGCGCATGCTCCGCATCAATAAATGCACACGTCTTACCACTTTTTTGTGCCTGCGCAATAGTGCTTAGCGTTAAAGTTGTTTTACCAGATGATTCCGGCCCGTATATCTCTACAATACGCCCATAAGGCAACCCACCTATACCCAAGGCAATATCCAGTGGCAAACTACCTGTTGAAACCGAAGGTATTCTTTCAATAGGCTTATCACCTAATTTCATCGCAGTTCCTTTACCAAACTGCCGATCAATTTGAGCTAATGCAGCCTGCAAAGCTTTTTCTTTATTCGCATCCATAATTATTTCCTACCAAAAATTAAAGTATTTTTTAAACAACTCACTACAACGCTTTGGCTAAATTTAGGCTGCTGAAGCTAGGTGAGAACTGTACAGACCGTCATTTGCGGACTGAAGGCCAATAGTAGCAAGGGATTTAGTAGGTGTGTACAATTTTTCAATAGTAGATAACGGGTTACCAAACATAACGCCAATTTTCATACGAATTTGGTTAATGAAAATTGCCAAGCAATTGGCGTTCTTGATATTACCGGTAATTTTACGCAGGGCTTGAGACATTAAGCGCGCTTGTAAACCCACGTGATGGTCTCCCATATCGCCTTCAATCTCCGCCTTAGGTGTTAAAGCGGCAACCGAATCCACCACCAACACATCAATAGCGCCAGAGCGCACCAGCATATCTGCCACTTCCAGCGCTTGCTCGCCAGTATCTGGCTGGGACACAATGAGGTCGTCCACATTGACACCCAGTTTTTCCGCATAAATTGGGTCTAGGGCGTGCTCGGCATCCACAAAGGCACAGGTGCCGCCATTGCGTTGAGCCTCTGCAATGACTTGTAAGGTTAAGGTAGTTTTACCAGAAGATTCTGGGCCGTAGATTTCAACAATGCGCCCACGGGGTAAGCCGCCAATACCTAACGCCACATCTAACCCCAATGACCCCGTAGATATACTAGGGATATTAACCCGCTCAGCATCCCCCATGCGCATAACCGTACCTTTACCAAATTGGCGTTCAATCTGGCTTAATGCAGCACTGAGTGCTTTTTCTTTGTTGGCATCCATCTAGCAACCCCTATTAACCTAATTATTGTGTTCTTGCGTTTGCGCCCTGCCTTACTCAATACAGGTAAGGCAAACACACCAAATACATAAGTTTTTAATACTGAAAAAAGCTTACGTCATAAATACTGTATATGCAAACATATAATGTATTTTTATACAGTATTTTTTTGAATATACCGACATAACTGCTCAAGCGCTACACTCACCGCCTGAGACCTAACGCCGTCGCGGCCGCCGCTTAAAATGTGATGTGCGCTGTATACAAAACCAGGCCCTGCCCAAGCAAACCAAACCAAACCAATTGGCTTGGTGGGTGTACTGCCAGAGGGGCCCGCAATACCACTGACCGCCACAGAGTATTGCGCGCCAGATTTATCTAAAGCGCCGGCGGCCATGGCTTCTACCACTTCTTGGCTCACCGCTCCGTGCTGTAATATTACCTCAGGCTTCACCCCCAACAAACGGCATTTGGCGCTATTACTGTAAGTGATAAACCCATATTCAAACCAGCCAGAGGCCCCTGGGGCTGTGGTAATAGTATGAGCAATGCCACCCCCGGTGCAGGACTCTGCAACAGCAATCTTTAGGCTATTACTTGTGGCCAGCTCTCCCAAGCGCTTGGCCAACGTCATTTGCTGTTCATTCGTAGTCAAACGCCACTCCCAAATTAAAAACTATTCTAAGGCATGCGCTTACGCAAAGTTGCCTGTTTGTTTCTGATCAGTAACAATAACGGATCACTGCGCAAGCTAGAGCGGTGCATTCCACGTGTTACAAACCAAGCTTTAAGATCCGATCAACAGCCTTTTGAGCAGCCATAAACCCAAAGCTCCCAGTTACCATCACGCTAGAGCCAAACCCTCCGGTGCAGTCAAGCTTCACCCCGCTATCTAACACCTGCTTGGTCATACACACACTTCCGTCTGGCTTGGGGTACACCATTTGCTCTGTGGAGATCACCGCATCAACACGAAACTTACGCCCAGATTCTTTAGCAAAGTTGTAGCGCCGATACAGCTGCGTACGTACCTTGGCCAACATTGCATCGCTGGTGGTATGCCCAAGGTCCAACACCTCGACGCGCGAAGGGTCGCGCTTCCCCCCGGACGACCCGCACATCACGATGCGCACTTTAATAGCACTACAGTAAGCCACTAACGCGGCCTTAATATGGGCTGCATCCATAGCGTCTAACACCAATGAATGGTTTTGATTGATCAGCTCGCGCATGTTGGTTTTATTTAAAAAGTCATGCGCCTCATGCACCACCAACTCGGGGTTAATGCTACGCAAGCGCTCGCTCATCACCTGAAGCTTAGAGCGCCCCACCGTCTTACCCGTGGCATGCAACTGGCGGTTGGTATTGGTCACACACACATCATCCAGCTCAATCAACGTCAGCGTACCAACCCCGCTTCTGGCCAATGCCTCTGCGGCCCAGCTACCCACACCGCCTAAGCCCACAACCACCACATGCGCATCCACGAGCCTTTCTAGCGCCTCGCGACCGTACAGGCGCGCAACACCACCAAAACGCATCAAATAATCTTCAGATAAACTCAAGCTCCGCTCCAAGCTTTAACCATTAACCCCACGCCCGATAAAAACACCAGCGCGCGACTAATCCAAACAAATAGCGTGTCGTCAAACCGTTGCTGTATTTGGCGCCCCAACCAAACCCCAAACCATGCCAACGGAAGCACCAGTAGCGCCTGCCACATCAGGCTTTTTGACCACAACCCCAGCGCGGTATAGGGCACAAGCTTGATCACGTTAATGACACAAAAAAAGCAACCCGACGTAGCCAGCCACTGGAGCTTAGGCAGTTGTTTACCGGCAAAATACACACTCATGGGTGGGCCACCAGCATGAATTAAGGTGCTGGTAAAGCCTGCTATCGTTCCCCAAATTAAGCCTGCCCCAGGGTATTGGCCTAGCGTACGGTTGAGCCTGTGCCACAGCGCAAAAACGATACACACTAACCCTAACGCCCCCTGTAAAAACCAGTCAGCAAGGCCACCCATGGCCAAAGCTGCCAAAACAATACCTAGGCACGCAGAAGGTAAAACCGCCATCAACACCGGTAAATTAATAGTGCGATAATAGTAATGAACCACTTTAATATCCATGGCAATCAGTACTGGCAGCATCAACGCTGCTGCCTGCTCTATGGGCATAACCAGAGATAACAGAGGTACCGTAATCACACCAAGGTTACCCGCAAAGCCCGACTTGGAGATACCCGTCAATAACACTCCAAGGCACAAAACGCTTCCGTATACCAACACGTCTAATGGCATAACCACCTCTGAGAACACTGGAGGAGCGCGATTGTAGCGAGTTCTCGCCTGTCGTGGAACGACACAATGTGGGTTTTAAACTCAGTGGCCACGAACAATCCTCGGCCAACGCAGCCCCGACAAAACCGAGATTCGGTCACAAAATAACCATTAGTTATAAAAAAATCCATCTACTTGCAAACATAGGATGGTAGCCTGCCAACTGTTCAATTATTAACCAAAACGAGTTTATGTCACTACCTTCTAGACAACCAATTTTTCGACTAGTCTGCCTCTGGGCTTTAGGCGCAGGCCTTGTTGCATGCGGGAGCGCTTCAAACGACTCTGCCCCCATTGCCAGCGTACAACAAGCATCAGCCAGTACCAACCAAGTCCAGGAGGAGGCGGCTTCTGAGCATTATGCACAGGCGTCTCTATGTGGACCTAAACACCTGTACTACAGGGTGGACAATTATCGACTAGAATTAGCCACCCCTGCTGGCCCCCACACTCTAGAAAGCTTTGAGTTGATAGTAGACGCAGATATTTCTCATGTTACTGCGCAGGTCAAAACACCTGGCATGCGCTTCTCTTTGTTTCCGAAAGCTCACGCTTGCCAGCCCAGCCATTACTTTACGCACCAAAAAGTTAAGACGCTGAAGATCACCACAGATGACACATTCTCTGACCGATACCCAGCCGGCAGCGACGTTACCGAGCTCTTTACTGCGTCATTCATACGAGTGACCAACTACCGCTCTGGTGACGAAGTGCCCGGCACCATCACCCAAACGTTAGCTCAAGATGCCAGCGCCCCCATTGAGCTTGGTTTGCGCTTAACCACAGCACCGCAATTTCCTTACCAGTCATTTACCCTCGAAATTACTCTAGAAGACGGAAGTTACTTCCAGCTCACCACCGGCGCGCTTACTTTCGAGTAGCGCGCATTTTTTCATTCTATTAATACGGCAATATCCTGTGCATTTTTTGTTCGACGCAGGTATAATCCCGCGCCCTTGCTCGCCCCTGCCCCGCATAAACTTGCAGACTGTCGCGCACCCTGGCCTTTAGCCATCACTTTTTAGGTAATTGCATGTCCGATCACGTTCCATCTACGTTTACAGCCCTTGGCTTACCAGAGTTTGTTCAGAAGGCCTTGGATGCCGTTGGCTATGAAACGCCCTCGCCTATTCAGGCAAAAACCATCCCTTATATGCTTGATGGCGATGACGTGCTGGGGCAGGCGCAAACCGGGACAGGAAAGACCGCAGCTTTTGCTTTACCTTTGGTGGCCAATATAGACATCAAAACAAAGACCCCTCAGGCTTTGATTCTTGCTCCTACGCGTGAGTTGGCCATTCAGGTGGCCGAGGCGCTACAAACCTATGCACAGTTTCGCCCAGGGTTTCATGTTGCGCCCATCTACGGCGGGCAAAATTACACCACTCAAATCAAAGCGCTAAAACGTGGCGTACATGTGGTTGTGGGCACACCTGGGCGTGTGATGGATCATATGCGTAAAGGCACGCTCAAACTCAACGACATTAAAGCCCTGGTACTGGACGAAGCCGATGAAATGCTGCGTATGGGGTTTATTGACGACGTAGAGTGGATCTTAGAGAAAACACCCGGCGACCAGCAAATCGCTTTGTTTTCTGCCACCATGCCCAAAGAAATCAAACACATCACCAAGCGTTATTTAAAAAACCCCAAAGAAGTCACCATTGCGGTAAAAACACAAACCGCAGCCAACATTCGCCAACGAGTTTGGATGGTAAGCGGCTTGCACAAACTCGATGCACTCACACGTATTTTAGAGACAGAGCCTTTTGACGGCGCCATTATTTTTGTCCGCACCAAAATTGCCACAGAAGAGTTGGCCGACAAATTACAAGCGCGCGGGTACGCAGCCGCGGCGCTCAATGGCGATATGCAGCAAAAAGCCCGCGCGCAAACCGTAGACAATTTAAAAAATGCACGCATTGATATCGTCATTGCCACAGACGTGGCCGCAAGGGGCTTGGACGTAGAGCGCATTAGTCACGTTATTAACTATGACATTCCTTACGACACCGAAGCGTACGTACATAGAATTGGCCGCACAGGGCGTGCGGGTAGAAGCGGAGAGGCCATTTTGTTTGCCGCGCCACGGGAGCAACGTATGTTGCGCTCCATAGAGCGCGCCACCAAACAGCCCATAGAGCCCATGCGCTTACCCTCCACTAAAGATGTAAACAGCGTACGAATAGAGCGATTTAAATCACGCATTACTGACACACTGGGCCAGGGCGGTGACTTAACTATCTTTAGGGATTTAATAGAGAGCTTTCACAGCGAACATAACATTCCCATAGAAGAAATAGCCGCTGCCCTTGCAAAAATGGCACAAGGCAATGAGCCGCTACTGCTAAAAGATTTACCCAAAGTAAAACAAAAAGAAAAACGCAAAGATAAATTCGACAATAACGATAAGTTTAAAGGTGGTGATAGAGCCCCGCGGGACAGAAAGGAACGCAAACCGCGCAAGCGAGAGGCAGACTCCTCGGTTGATATGGACCTGTTTAAAGTGGATGCGGGCTACGAGCATGGCATATTACCCAAGCACGTAGTTGGCGCCATTGCCAACGAAGCTGAAATAGACAGTCAGTTCATTGGAGACATCGATATCCGTGACGAATGCACCTACGTAGAGCTACCCGCAGGTATGCCCAAGGAAGTGCAAACTCACCTTAAAAAAGCGCGCATATTAAGCCGCCCCATGAAGCTACAACAGGTGGATAGCAAACCCCCAAAACCTGCCAAGGGCGGAGATACACCCGTGAAAAAACGCCTCACCGGTGAAAGAAAGCCTAGAAAGCGACCTCGTAGCTAGGGCGCCTTCCCCCCCTTAAGTTAACTCAGCTGAAAGAATAAGATGTCGCCCCAGTCACACAAGGGCGACGTACCGTCACACCGTCACGCTCAGCCCACTAACAGATTCCACATGCGGG